>NZ_JBVVPO010000027.1:52750-112053 GCF_055811795.1 Bradyrhizobium sp. MI1.7 | reverse complement strand
CCCCCTTGTTTAACTATTCCGGCCCGCGGGCGCCCCCCCTCAACAAAACCCCCCCCCCCCCCCCGGGGCGCCCCCCAAACCCCCCCCCCACCCCCCCCCCGCCCCCCCCCCCCCCCCCCCCCGGGACCTTATCCCCGACGGAGGACATCGATGTTCGGCGACTATTCGCTTGGTGATCTTGGCTCCATCTTCGTCATGCAGGGTTTTGCGGGACTGATCCTGTTCTCGGTCTACGTCCTGATGGCGCTCGGGCTTGCGATCATCTTCGGCCAGATGGGCGTCATCAACATGGCCCATGGCGAGTTCATGATCCTCGGGGCCTACGTCACCTGGATGACCTCGAATTTCTTCCAAGCCTATCTGCCAAGCCTGTTCAGCGGCTATTTCTTCCTGGCGATGATCCTGGCCTTCGTCGCATCCGGCGCCCTGGGAATGCTGGTGGAGTGGGTGCTGATACGGCATCTCTACAAGCGTCCGCTCGACACGCTGCTGGCGACCTGGGGCCTCAGCCTGATGCTGCAGCAGGCCTATCGCTCCGTGTTCGGCGCGCGCGAGGTCGGCGTCGAGCTCCCGCAATGGATGCTCGGATCGCTGCACGTCACGGACAGCATCGAGGTGCCGATCAACGGCGTCTTCGTGATGTGCCTCACTGTGCTGATCACCATCGGCGTCGCCTATGTCATGTACAAGTCGCGCTGGGGCCGCCAGGTTCGCGCCGTCGTGCAGAACCGCATCATGGCCGGAGCCGTCGGCATCAATACCGAAAAGGTCGATCGCTACACCTTCGGTCTCGGCTGCGGCATCGCCGGTGTCGCCGGCAGCGCCTTTACGATGATCGGCTCCACCGGGCCAACTTCCGGACAGCTCTACATCGTCGACACGTTCCTGGTGGTCGTGTTCGGCGGCGCCGCCAGTTTGGTCGGCACCATCGCCTCGGCCTTCTCGATCTCGCAGACGCAATCCACCCTCGAGTTCTTCATGTCGGGCTCGATGGCGAAAGTGCTGACGCTGCTTGCGGTTGTCGGAATCCTGATGCTGCGGCCGCAAGGGCTGTTCGCCCTCAAGGTCCGCAAGTGAGAAACTGGGGCTGATGCAATGACCGACAATCGTTTCTTCAATCGATCGGAGTTCATCGGAATTCTGGTGCTCGCGGTCTTCCTGGTGGTGGTCCTGCCGCTCACACTTGATGTCTTCAGGCTCAATCTGGTCGCGAAATACCTGACCTATGCCTTCGTCGCGCTGGGGCTGGTGATCTGCTGGGGCTATGGCGGCATTCTGAGCCTCGGTCAGGGCGTGTTCTTCGGGCTCGGCGGCTACTGCATGGCGATGTTCCTCAAGCTCGAGGCGTCAAGCGTGGAGAACACCAAGATCCAGTCGACGCCCGGCATTCCCGATTTCATGGACTGGAATCAGATCACCGCGCTGCCGCTGTTCTGGAAGCCATTCAGCAGCCTCACCTTCACGATCGCCGCCATCATTCTCGTGCCTGGCATCTTCGCCCTCATCATCGGCACCGCGATGTTCAAGCGCCGGGTCGGCGGCACCTACTTCGCCATCATCACCCAGGCGGTCGCGGCCATCCTCACCATCCTGATCGTGGGACAGCAGGGCTACACCGGCGGAATCAACGGCATGACCGACCTGCGGACGTTGAAGGGCTGGGACATCCGGCCCGACCACGCCAAGATCGTGCTGTACTTCTTTGAAGTCGGGCTTCTGTTCGCCTGCATCATGATCGCGCAGTTCGTCCGGCACTCCAAGCTCGGGCGTATCCTGGTCGCGATGCGCGAGAAGGAGGATCGGGTCCGCTTCTCCGGCTACAGCGTCGCGAATTTCAAGATCTTCGCCTTCTGTATTGCCGCCGTGTTCGCCGCGATCGGGGGCGCCATGTTCGCGCTCAATGTCGGCTTCATGTCGCCGTCCTTCGTCGGCATCGTGCCGTCGATCGAAATGGTGATCTACACGGCGGTCGGCGGCCGGCTTTCGATCCTCGGCGCGGTCTACGGCACGCTGCTGGTCAACTTCGCCAAGACCAGCCTGTCGGAAACCTTCCCCGAATTGTGGCTGTTTGGCCTCGGCGGATTGTTCATCGCCGTGGTGCTGGCCTTCCCGAACGGTCTCGCCGGGATCTGGGGCGACTACGTGCAGCCGCGCATCGATCGCCTGATCTCGTCGCGCAAACCGAAACCTGACGGCTGGACCGACAGCTCGGTCGCCGACGGCGCCCCGGCGGAGTGAGGAGGTCATCATGCTCGTAGGTCACCACGATGCCGATGCCACGCTGGCAGTGAGGAGATAGATCATGCTCGTCGGTCATCAGCCCAAGGAATTCCTGCTCGCCGTCGAAGCACTGACCGTGTCGTTCGACGGGTTCAAGGCGGTCAACGATCTCTCGTTCTACGTCGACGAGAACGAGATCCGTGTCATCATCGGTCCCAACGGCGCCGGCAAGACCACCGTGCTCGACCTGATCTGCGGCAAGACCAAAGCAACGTCGGGTTCGATCCAGTTCCGTGGCAAGGAGCTGACGCGGATGAAGGAAAACGAGATCGTCAAGACGGGCGTCGGCCGCAAATTCCAGAACCCGTCGATCTACGACGATCTCACGGTGTTCGAGAATCTGGAGATCTCCTATCCGCGCGGCCGCTCGGTGTTCGGCGCGCTGACCTTCACCCGCGACGCCGCCGTGCGCGACCGGGTGCACGAAGTCGCCGAAATGATCTTCCTGAAGGATCGGCTCAACGTGAACGCCGATCTGCTCAGCCACGGCCAGAAGCAGTGGCTCGAAATCGGCATGCTGCTGATCCAGGATCCGGATCTGCTGATGCTCGACGAGCCCGTCGCGGGCATGAGCGTGTCCGAACGCGCCAAGACCGCCGAGCTGCTCAACCGCATCATCAAGAACCGCTCGGTGCTGGTGATCGAGCACGACATGAAGTTCGTCGAGGACATCGCGCACAAGGTCACCGTGCTTCACCAGGGGCAAATCCTCTCCGAGGGCACCATGGAGAAGGTGAAGAACGACCCCAAGGTCGTCGAAGTCTATCTGGGCCATTAAAGGAGACGCGACGATGCTGGCTATTTCCGATCTTCACGTCGCCTACGGCCAGAGCGAGGTGCTGCACGGGCTCAACGTCAAGGTCGCCGCGAACGAGATCGTTGCGATCATGGGCCGCAACGGCATGGGCAAGACCACGCTGATGAAATCGCTGATGGGCATTCTCCCCGCCAAAAGCGGCTCGGTGACCATGGACGGTGCCGAGCTCGGCGGTCTGCCGAGCTACGAGCGCGTCGCAAAGGGCCTCGCCTATGTGCCGCAGGGCCGCATGATCTTCTCGACCATGACGGTGAAGGAGAACATCGAGACCGGCCTCGTCGTCTCCGGCGGGACCGAAGTGCCGGCCGACATCTACGAATTGTTTCCGGTGCTGCTGGAAATGAAGGGCCGCCGCGGCGGCAATCTCTCCGGCGGACAGCAGCAACAGCTCGCCATCGCCCGCGCGCTCGCGACCAAGCCGAAGGTGTTGCTGCTGGACGAACCGACCGAAGGCATCCAGCCGTCGATCATCAAGGACATGGCGCGCACCTTGAAGCGCATCCGCGACGAAAAGGGGCTCTCGATCGTGGTGTCGGAGCAGGTCCTGAGCTTCGCGCTCGATATCGCCGACCGCGTGCTGGTGATCGAGAACGGCGAGATCGTGCGCGACGATCCGCGCGACGCCGTCGATGCCGCGCAGGTCTCGAAATATCTGTCTGTCTAACCAACCGTGTAGAAAGGGGAGCATCTCGATGCCAGAGACACTGATCAAGGTCGATCTCACCAAATCGGCTTACGATAATGACATGGTGCACAACCGCTGGCACCCCGACATCCCGATCGTGGCCTGGGTCAATCCCGGCGACGATTTCATTATCGAGACCTATGACTGGACCGGCGGCTTCATCAAGAACAACGATTCCGCCGACGACGTGCGCGACATCGATCTTTCGATCGTGCATTTCCTCTCCGGCCCGATCGGCGTCAAGGGCGCCGAGCCCGGTGATCTCCTCGTCGTCGACCTGCTCGACGTCGGCCCGATGAAGGAGAGCCTTTGGGGCTTCAACGGCTTCTTCTCCAAGCAGAACGGCGGCGGCTTCCTGACCGACCATTTCCCGCTGGCGCAGAAGTCGATCTGGGACATCAAGGGTCTCTACACCTCGTCGCGTCACGTGCCCGGCGTCAACTTCGCAGGCCTGATCCATCCCGGCCTGATCGGCTGTCTGCCTGATCCGAAGATGCTGGAGACCTGGAACAAGCGTGAGGCCGAGCTGATCTCGACCAACCCCACCCGCGTGCCCGGCCTCGCCAACCCGCCGTTCGCGGCGACCGCCCATGGCGGCCGCGCCAAGGGCGATGTGAAAGCCAAGATCGGTGCGGAAGGTGCGCGCACCGTGCCGCCGCGCGAGCACGGCGGCAATTGCGACATCAAGGATCTCTCCCGCGGCTCGAAGATCTACTTCCCGGTCTACGTGCCGGGCGCCGGTCTCTCGATGGGTGACCTGCATTTCAGCCAGGGCGACGGCGAGATCACCTTCTGCGGTGCCATCGAAATGGCCGGCTGGTTGCATCTGAAGGTCGAGGTGATCAAGGACGGCATGGCGAAGTACGGCATCAAGAACCCGATCTTCAAGCCGTCGCCGATCACGCCGAACTACAAGGACTATCTCATCTTCGAGGGCATCTCGGTCGACGAGGCCGGCAAGCAGCACTATCTCGACGTCCACATCGCCTATCGCCAGGCCTGCCTCAACGCGATCGAGTATCTGAAGAAGTTCGGCTACTCCGGCGCCCAGGCTTATTCGATCCTCGGCACCGCGCCGTGCCAGGGCCACATCTCCGGCGTGGTCGACGTTCCCAATGCCTGCGCCACGCTGTGGCTGCCGACCGAGATCTTCGACTTCGACGTGATGCCGTCGGCGGCAGGACCCATCAAGCACATCACGGGCGATATCCAGATGCCGATCTCGCCGGACAAATAGTCTCCCTGCGCGACGGGATGCGGGACGGCGCGTATCTGCCGCCCCGCATCCGCCGCGGGAATTCTCTCACAGGCAACAGCGTAGGGATGATGCGATGCCGGTCTATGAATATCTCTGTGACGACTGCGGTCCGTTCAAGGATTTGCGCCCGATGGCGGAATGCGACGATCCGCAAAACTGCCCACACTGCGAGACGATGGCGCCCCGCGTCATTCTGACCGCACCGAATTTCTTCTGCATGCCGGCGGACAAGCGCAAGGCGCACGCCGTCAACGAGCGCAGCTCGCACGCGCCGCAGACGCTCGCCCAATACAAGGCCTCGCACGGCCCGGGTTGCGGCTGCTGCTCCACGGGCAAGACCGTGAAGGACAAGAGCTCGACCGACAAGAAAAAGCCCGCGCGGCTGATGACCAAGACCAGGAGCGGCGCCAAGGGCTTTCCGACCGCGCGCCCCTGGATGATCAGCCACTAACTCGGTCGCTCGATCGACGGCAACCTCAAACGAATAAAAGACAGGAGCGCTCAAAATGCTTCACGGTGACATTTCCAGCAGCAACGACACCGTCGGTGTTGCAGTGGTGAACTACAAGATGCCCCGCCTGCACACCAAGGCCGAGGTGCTCGACAACGCCCGCAAGATCGCCGACATGCTGGTGGGCATGAAGGCGGGCCTACCCGGCATGGATCTCGTGATCTTCCCGGAATACTCGACCCAGGGCATCATGTACGACTCCAAGGAGATGTACGAGACGGCCTCGGCGGTGCCAGGTGAAGAGACCGCGATCTTCGCGGAGGCCTGCCGCAAGGCCAAGGTCTGGGGCGTGTTCTCGCTGACCGGCGAACGCCACGAGGAGCATCCGCACAAGGCGCCCTACAACACCCTGATCCTGATGAACGACAAGGGTGAGATCGTCCAGAAGTACCGCAAGATCATGCCATGGGTGCCGATCGAGGGCTGGTATCCCGGCAATTGCACCTATGTCTCCGACGGCCCGAAAGGGATGAAGGTCAGCCTGATCATCTGCGACGACGGCAACTTTCCGGAGATCTGGCGCGACTGTGCCATGAAGGGCGCCGAATTGATCGTGCGCTGCCAAGGCTACATGTATCCGGCCAAGGAGCAACAGGTCATGATCTCCAAGGCGATGGCGTGGGCCAACAACGTCTATGTCGCCGTCGCCAACGCCGCCGGCTTCGACGGCGTCTATTCCTACTTCGGTCACTCCGCGATCATCGGCTTCGACGGCCGGACGCTCGGCGAGTGCGGCGAGGAGGACTACGGCATCCAATATGCCCAGCTGTCGAAACATCTGATCCGCGATGCGCGCCGCAACGGCCAGTCGCAGAACCATCTCTACAAGCTGGTCCACCGCGGCTACACCGGCATGATCAATTCCGGCGAAAGCCCGCGCGGCGTCGCGGCCTGCCCCTATGATTTCTACAAGAACTGGATCGCCGACCCGGAAGGGACGCGGGACATGGTCGAGGCGATGACCCGTTCGACGCCGGGGACGGAGGAATGTCCGATCGACGGCATCCCGAATGGGTCGGCGGCGAGCAATTACTGAGCTATTGCGGACGGCGCGCTTGCCATTCATGCGAATGCGCCGGGGAAGGGGCACGGGGCGCGGCCCTGGATGATCAGCCAAGATGTGAACAGCTGTACATGGAACGGACATTCTGACGCATGGGCGCATGCGCGGGGTAGGAATTGAGCCCGGCAAAACCGTGGCTCGGTTGCAACATGAGTTGTTGAATCTGCCCAAGTTGCGGTCCCGTTGGCTGATTCTCGAGGAACCGTAGTTCTACCGGCCAGCCTCATGGCCTAAGTTCCTCGCGGCGCCGCTGGGGAGCGCCGCGGGTGAGGGGAAGAGCGTGGGGGCTTGGTTGCCATCGAGCGGGCGGGGTTGCTCGCGTCGTGCCACCGCTGTTCGCGCGGCATTCTGGATCGGCCTCGCCTTGAGCGCGGCGGCGGCGGCGAGCCCCGCAGCAGCGCAGCAAATCTTCAACGGGTCGCAGACCACGCCGAACGGCGCCGTCAACGGCGGAGGCGGCGTCTGGGACGCCACCACCACGAATTGGACGGACGTCTTCGGTTCGACCAGCACTGCTTACGATCCCTCGTCAGTCGGCACGGTGTTCGGCTACTCGGGAGTCTCGACGCCGGCAAGCGGTGGCACGGTGACGGTTACGCCAGGCGGCGTGCAGCTCACCAGCCTCGTGGGCTTCGACCTCACCGGCGACGGTTCTGTCTACACCATTCAGGGCGGCGATCTCAGGCTAGCCTCCGGGGGGACGACGTTCTTCACCAACGATGTCACCGGCACGACAGACCCATCGGCCGTCATCGCCTCGCGCATCACCGGCAGTGGTGGCATCTCCGTGCAGGGACCCGGCATCCTGGCGCTGCTGGGCGCCAACACCTATACCGGCGACACTTTCATCTGTTCGTGCGCAGCGCTGCAGCTCGGTGACGCCACCCACACCGCGAGCATCATTGGCGCCGTTAACAACGAGGGCCTCTTCAATATCGTCAATGCCGATACATCGGGAATTACATCGCTCCTGAACGCTATCTCCGGCACGACGATGTTCCTCAACGCGACCTCCGCCAGCTCTATGGTGATCACCAATAACGGCCAGCTGTACTTCGGTGATCCGCTCGGGGGCGGCACCGACACCGCCACGGCCGGCCGGGCGACCATCATCAATGACGGCGGCTTGACCGGCTTCTTTGGCCGGACCAATGCGGGCACGGCCAACATCACCAACCAGAATGGCGGCGGCACCGCATTCCTCGATCAATCCTCGGCGGGCTCCGCGACCATCGTGAACAAGGATTTCAGCGGGACCGTGTTTGGTACGCTGTCCGGGTCCGATACTGCGACCGCCGGCAATGCAACCATTATCAACGAGGCCGATGGCCTGACCAATTTCGGTGCGTTCACGACGGCCGGCAACGCCACGATCATCACCAAGGACGGTGGCAAGACCGAGTTCTTCGATAATTCCACCGGCGGCAATGCGCGCTTCATCACCACCGGCACAGGCGTCGTCGATTTCGGGATCAGCCTCGGCCCGAACGGCGACGGCCGCATCACGGCCGGTTCGATCGAAGGCAATGGCACCTACTATATCGGTGGCGGCAACACGCTCGTCGTCGGCAGCAATAACCGCTCCGCGCTGGTTGATGGCGTCATCGGCGACTACGATCCCTGCGGGTGTGGTTTCATCGGCTCCGGCTCGCTGGAAAAGGTCGGCAGCGGAACGCTGATCCTCTCCGGCACAAACACTTACACCGGTACGACGACGGTGAATGGCGGCATCCTGCGGGTTGATGGCGACATCTCGCAATCGAGCCTGACCACCGTGAATGCCGGCGGTGCGTTGTTCGGCGCCGGGATTGTCGGCAACACCGTTATCGCCACCGGTGGCATCTATGCGCCCGGCGACGGCGGCCCGGGCTCAAGCATGCAGGTCCAGGGCGATCTCACCTTGCAGCCCGGCTCGGTCTATGTTGTGCAGGCCGGTAGTGGATTCAGCACGAGCCATGCGCTCGTCAGCGGCAACGTCACGCTGGACGGGACCGTGGGTGTCGCGCTGTATCCCGGCAGCAAGATAATGCAACACTACTCGATCATGCAGTTTTTCGGCAGCGCCACCGGTAATTTCGCCGACGTTGCCGCGCCGGGTGGCCTAGTCGGCACGACGACGGTCGGGTCAAACGAAGTGTTCCTCGATTTCACGCTGAACTATGGCGCGAAATACGCGCTCAACATCAACCAGCAGAACGTCGCCACGACGCTTCAGAATTTCTTCAACACCAATGGCTTCCTTCAAGCCGAATTCGCGGGCCTCGGCCCCAACGGCCTGACCCAGGCCTCCGGCGAACCGGCAACGGGGTCGCAACAGACGACCTTCAATGCGATGAACCTGTTCCTCGGCCTCTTGACCGATGTGTTCGGCTCGGGACGCAGCGGCACATCAGGTGCGACGCCCTATGCCGACGAGCCGAGCGCGAATGCCTATGCCGCGACCGGCAAGGGCGGGCGTGACAAGAACGCGCGCGACGCCTTCGCCTCGATCTACCGCAAGGCACCGGCCGCAACCTTCGAGCAGCGCTGGGATGTGTGGGCGGCCGGCTATGGTGGCTCGCAGACCACCGACGGCAATGTCGCGCTCGGTTCGAACAACACCACCAGCAGTATCTATGGTACTGCCGTCGGCCTCGACTATCGCTTCTCGCCGTCGACGATCGCCGGCTTTGCGCTTGCCGGCGGTGGAACCGGCTTCAACGTCAACGGGCTCGGCTGGGGCCGCTCCGACCTGTTCCAGGCCGGCGCCTTCGTTCGTCACACGGCAGGACCTGCCTATATCACGGCGGCACTGGCCTATGGCTGGCAGGACGTCACGACCAACCGCATCGTCACGGCCGCCGGCGTCGATCAGCTGCGGGCGCAGTTCAACGCAAATGCGCTCTCGGGCCGTGTCGAGGGCGGTTACCGCTACGCTACGCAGTGGATCGGCCTCACGCCCTATGCTGCGGCCCAGGCCACCCTGTTCAGCCTGCCGAACTATTCGGAGTTCGCGGTGGTCGGCAACAGCACCTTCGCGCTCAACTATGCCGCCAAGGACGTGACCAGCACCCGCACCGAGCTCGGCCTGCGCGCCGACAAATCATTCGCCGCGGCCGGTGGCCTGATGACCCTGCGCGGCCGCGTCGCCTGGGCGCATGATTACAATCCGGACCGCACCGTCGGCGCGGTGTTCCAGACCCTGCCGGGATCGGCCTTCGTCGTGAACGGTGCGGCGCAGGCGCGCGATTCCGCGCTGACCACGGCGGCGGTGCAGATGAACTGGATGAACGGCTGGTCTGCGTCGGCGACCTTCGAGGGCGAGTTCTCGAACGTCACCCGCTCCTACGCCGGCAAGGGCGTCGTGCGCTACGCGTGGTAGAGCGTTGCCACCCTCCCCTGGAGGGGGAGGATAAGAAGGCGTCACTGCTTCTTCTGCGGAGGCTTGCGCGGCGGGCGCGGGGCGGCGGCAGGCGTGGGCGTGCCAGCCATCTTGTTGGCGGCGTCGCTGACGTCGAGCAGCGAGCGGCGGATGTCCTCGACGTAAGCAGCCGACTTCTTCTTCATGGCGTCGGCGAGCTCGTGCAGTCCCCTGATCTTCTCGAACAGCTCGTCCGCCTTGCCGTCGGCGAAGCCGGGGACCACGCCTTCGATCTTGGTGACCGCCTTGTCGAAGCCCGCGAAGGCGCTGTCGACCTTGGCCATGACCGAGTCGATTTCGCCGCCCTTGCTTCTGAGATCGGCGGTGTAGTTCTCGAACGTGCGCAGGCCGTCCTTGATCGCAGGGGCATTGCTGACGATCGTGCGATCGACGCTGTGCAGGGTGTCGACGATGGATTCGGCGTCGCTGAGATCGGCGATCAGCATGGGGACGCCGTCCGTATCCAGCGGCACCGGCGGCGCGGAGGGCGCGCCGCCGATCAACGAAATCGCGGCGACGCCGGTGAGACCCTGGAACTCGATGCCCGCAACCGTGTCCTTGCGAATCGGCGCGGTGTTGTCGAGCATCACCAGCGCCACGATCTTGCGCGGATTATCCAGCTTGATCGACAGGATCTGGCCCGCGGGAACACCGTCGAAATTGACCGGCCCGCCGCGGCGCAGGCCGCTGGCGGAGCCGCCCTCGAACACCACGCGCAACTGGCTCCGGCTCTGGGCGGTGCGCCATTTCTGCACGCCGAGCACGCCGCCGAACGCCACGGCGATGACCGCCAGCGTCGCCGTTCCGATTACGAGGTTGCTCGCGCGTGCCATGCAGGGCGATTTTACGGCCAAAGCGGGATGGTTGGAAGGACGATGCTGCGGCCGCAATACTAGAGCGGGCGGGTTAACGACTTGTCCGCCGTAGCTCGAAGAGCGAAGGCGGAAGCGTAACCCGCCAATCCGCCTTACGCGACATCAATGCCCGGCCGCGCGTTTTGCAGCAGCATTATTCAATACGATCAGCGCGTCGACGGCGACGCCCGTTTTGGTGTTGATCAGGAACGGGTTGACGTCGATCGAGGCGATCCGGTCGCCGGCATCTGCGATCAAATTGGACAGGCCGACCAGCGCTTTCACCGCGGAGGCTTCGTGCAGGGCCGGCTTGCCGCGATAGCCGCGCATCTTGATACCGGCCTTGGTGCGGCCGATCAGGAGCCGGGCCTCGGCCTCGTCCAGCGGTGCGCCGGCGAGCGCGACGTCCTTCATCAGCTCGATGTCGATGCCGCCGGTGCCGAACAGCACGACCGGCCCCATCTCGGCATCGAGCGAGGCGCCGACCACGAGCTCGAGATCGGCCTTGACCTGCTGCGCGATCAGGATGCCGTCGAGCTTCGGCTTGCCCTTCAGCTTCGCCACCCGCGCGGTGATGTCGGCGAATGCCTTCTTCACCTCGGCGGCGCTGTTAAGATTCAGTACCACGCCGCCGATGTCGGATTTGTGCAGGATCTCGGCGCTGACGACTTTTGCCACGACCGGGAAACCGATCTGCTTCGCGATCTTCGCGGCGTCCGCCGCCGTCTGCGCAATCGCTTCCTTCGAGACTGGAATGCCATAGGCCTTCAGCAGCTTCTTCGAGGCGACCTCGTCGAGCGCGGCACCGCTCGCCGATTTCAGCGCCTTCTCCAGCACGGCGCGGGCGGCAGGCTTCGAGCTCGAGACGATGTCGGGCACTTCCTTGCGCAGCCTCGCATAGGCGAGCAGCGACTTGATCGCGGTCACCGCACGGTCCATGCCCTGCATGACCGCGAGATGCGGCAGCGATTTGCGCAAGCCCTTGGTGAACTCGGTGAAGCCGATCGACATCGCGCTGATGTAGATCACCGGCTTGCCGGCCCGGCTCGCCATCCCATCGACGATGCGCAGATTGCGCTCGCGCAGCTCGTGCGGCGCCTTGGGCAGTTCGGCATCGATGATGACGATGTCGATATCGGGGTCGTCGATCATCAGCTCGATCGACTTCATGTAGACGGAGGGATCGACCACCGCGGCAAAGCCGGCATCGAGCGGATTGCCCACGATCGAGCCCGGCCCGAGCATCTTCGCCAGTTCGGAGCCGATGTGCGGGCTCAGCGGCGCAAAGTTCAGGCCTTCGGCATAGAAGGCGTCAAGCAGCATGCCACGCTTGCCGCCTGATAGCGTGACCGCGGCGAGCCGGTCGCCCTTGGGCACGGCCGAGTGAACGAAGCATTCGGTGGTCTCGATCAGCTCGTCGAGCCCGCCGACCCGGATCACGCCTTCACGGGTCGCGATGGCGTCGAAGGTTTCGATTGAGCCCGCGAGCGCACCGGTATGCGCCATCGCCGCGGCGCGGCCGCCCTCGGACGAACCGAGCTTGAGTGCGATGACCGGCTTGCTTGCCGCGCGCGCGGCCTTGCAGGCGTCGCGAAACGCCTTGGTGTTGCGCACGCCTTCGAGATAGACCACGATCACCTTGATGCTCGGATCCTCGGCGAAATAGCGCATCAGGTCCGGCGTCTCGAGCCCGGCCTCGTTGCCGGTCGTCACCATGTAACCGACCCCGACGCCGCGATCCTCCAGCGCCTGCCGGATCGCCATCACGATGGCGCCGGATTGCCCGGCGATCGCCACCGCACCCTGTTCCATGGTGACGACACGGTCGTCGATATTGGTGAAGAGCTTTTCGCCCGCGCTCAGATTGCCGAGGCAGTTCGGGCCGGTGACGGCGAGCCCCGTTTCGCGTATCGCGGCTTGCAATTCGGCAGCGAGCTTCTGGCTCTCCTCATCCTGCAACTCGCTGAAGCCCGAGGTGACGATGGTGGCCGAGCGCGCGCCGCCGGCGGCGGCGTCGCGGATCACCTGCACGGCAAAGCGCGCGGGCACCAGCACCAGCACGTGATCGGGCTTTTCCGGGAGGCTCGCGAAATCCTTGTAGCAGGGCACGCCCCAGACGGTGTCGCGCTTGGCGTTGACCGGATAGAGCCCGCCCTCGTAGCCGTACTTGACGAGGTTGTTCCAGATGCGCTCGGCATAATTGCCGGGCTTGTCGGTCGCGCCCACCAGCACAATGTTGTGCGGGTGCAGCATGGCGTGGATGCCCTTGACGATGTCGCTGGCATCGGGCGCTGGAGACCATGGACGCGGAGAAACGGACGCAGCAGGTACCTTGGCTTCCATGGCGCTTCCTCACCTCTTGTTCTTGTTGCAGCGCGCTGTCTTGCGCCGGCGTCTGGCGGGATTGATCGTGATGGCTCCATGCCGCGTGGCGGAATGGCGGGTGCTTCGCGACAAGGCTAGCATCACCAGACTTTTGGCGAAAGTGCGAACGATCGGACGACGTGCCACGACTGCGTGACGCGCATTCTTTCAAATGGTGATCACGCCTCTGCTATCGTTCAGTAACGCAGCAGGCGCAGCTTGTAGGCGTAGTGATAGGCCAACTGCTTCGCGAGATAGGAAGCGATGGCGCGCCGGATCTGCATCTGCGTCGGATCGAAGCCGAGAACGCGGCGCCGCAGGATGCCCATCTCCCTGACGCCGAGCGCGTAGGTTGAAGCCGTCTTCTGTGCATCGTGGATGCGGAAGCAGGCGAGAAATCGCGGCAGGCGCACGAACTTGAATTCCGCGGCTTGCGCCCGCAGGATAAAATCCCAGTCCATCGCGTAGTGAAAGCTCTCGTCGATGGGCCCGATCATGTCCCACACGCGCTTGCGCCAGAACATCGTCTCCTGCGGGATGTAGTCGGCATATTGCAAAGCCTTGCCGTCATGGGGCGGCAGCACGGCGCGTCCGACCTCGAGCCCCTCGCGGTCGACGAAGATGCGATGGCCGTAGACGACGTCGACATCGGGATGCGACATGAAGTAGTTGGCGACATAGGCGAGCGCTCCGGGCAGCAGCATGTCATCGCTGTTGAGATAGGCCATGATCTCGCAATCGGCACCGGCGAAGCCGAGATTGATGGCGTTCGACTGCCCCTTGTCCGGCTCGCTCGTCCAGCTGATGCCTTCGCCTCCGCTCTTCAGGAGATCGATCGTGCCGTCGATCGAGGCGCCGTCCTGCACGTGATAAGTGAGCTTCGGATAGTTCTGACTGACGATGCTCTCGATCGTGGCGCCGAGATATTGCGCCTGATTGTAGCTCGGTGTGACCATCGTGATCCGCGGCGCATTCGCCGGGATCGCGGGCGCAGGCGGGAAGGCAGTCAGGTTGAGCAGGCGCGGCGGATATTGCTCGAAGGTCCACATCGGCGGGCGTCGCCAGAGGCTCCGCAGCGAGGACCGTCTCTGTCCGGCAGCAATGAGGTCCTGATTCCGTTCAAGGAGCGCGACACGATTTTCGAGTTGCTCCAGCCGCTGTTCGAGGCGCTGCCTGAACTCGTCGTCCATTACAGGTTGTCCTGAAAATTACAGCGCCAAAAGATCAATCGGCTGTTCTTACAGGTCTATGGGAGACGACGCCAGTTCAGCGGCCCGATCAAGCGCGGTTCCCCGGCTGTTCGGCGCGGTCTCTATCGATCCCGGATGGCCGATTGCGAACCGCTATTCACCTGTTTCGATCAAGGTGGCATGCAGGACGTAGCGCTCGGGCCCGGGCGTGACGGCGTCGAAGGGCCAGCAGGTCGTGAGCACCAGTTGGACATCTTGCGCCGCGGGATCGATGCCGGAATCATCGAAGCGAACCACAGCGGAGGAATCCGCCCGATAGCGAAAGTGCTTTCCGTCACGGCGTGTGACATCGATTACGTCACCAATGGCGACATTCCGCAGGAAGCGGAAATGTGTATCGCGGTGCGCAGCATATACGGCAATGCCGCGCTCGCCGGCATCAGCCGTTTGGTGGATATGGCCGGGTCCGAACGCGAGGGCCTGGCCGCTGGCGCCTTCGAGCACGATCGCGCTGGCCCCGATCCGCTTCACCTCGATCCGCGCGACCGGCCAGGTGTCGGCCCATGACCACGGCTTGACCGGCTCGCCGGTCGCAACGCTCCTGTCGAACGCGCGCTCCAGCAGCACCTGCGCGAGCCGTGCCTTGGCATGGATGTAGGCGCCGTCACCGAACAGGATGAGGCCGACAAGTGCAAGAGCGAGAGGAGAGATCAGGCGGAGCATTGTTTCCACACGCGTCATTGCGAGCGCAGCCAAGCAATCCAGAATCCTTCCGCGGAGGCAGCCTGGATTGCTTCGCTGCGCTCGCAATGACGGCAAGAAGAAAAAGGCGCGCGCGGCCGTTGGTATGGGACGGGCAGCCGCGCGCGCTAACAGAGGAGTTCGGGGGGCTCCTCTCTCAAACGACGTCAGTGAGCAAGGGCTGACGCCGGTTGAACACGTACAGAATCAGTGCGAGCACGATCAGGATGAAACCTGCGATCATCTTGAGCTCGGCCGAGGTTGCGGTCTTCGGTAGGCGGATCGTATCGGGCGCGGCGGGCGTCGGCCGCCTCGTCGCCGGCTGGTTGCGCGCATCCGCATGGCGTTCGCGCAACTGTGTGGGCGTCAGGTGCGGTCGCTCGCCAAAAACCTTCTCGAAATCCCAACCGGCCGGCAGGTTGAGCGGTAGCTCGCTGAGCTTGAGCGGCGCGCCCTCGGGGCGGCTCGGCGTCTTGTCGACCGCGACGAGGCTGGTGAGCCGCGTGACGATCTGATGGTCGAGCGCCAGCGCGAGGATCGCCTTGTCGGAGTCTTCGGGCGTCATCTCGCGCATGGTACGCGCCACCTCGGCATCGCCGATCTTGCGCTTGGCCCAGAGTTTTGACAGGCCCTTGCCTTCGGCGGCGTTTTGCAGCGGCAGCGTCACCGACCACGGGCGGTCGCCGACACGTCCCTTGATCTCGAGCGAGCCGGCGAGCTTGTCGAGCTTTGCCGCCAGCACCAGCGGTTCGTCGCGATAGACGTCGGGAATGATCGCAGGCGTCACGTCTGCCTTGGCATCGGAGAACTTTACGCTGAGCCCGGTCACCGCGGGGTTCTCCAGCTTGGCGAACAGGCCGCGCATGCGCTCCTCGACCTGCTCGACGGAGCCGATATGGGTGAAGGCCCCACGGCCGAGCTCGGCGGCGCGCGTCATCAGATAGGTGTTGGGCGCGGATCCGATGCCGACCATGAACACGCGCGAGCGGCCCCGCATCGCAGTGATCGTTTCGAACAAGTGCTGTTCGTTGCCGATCGCGCCGTCGGTCAGGAACACCACCTGGCGGACCATGCTGGTGTCGCCAGCCTTGTCGGTCAGCGCGGCGCGCATCGCCGGCACCATCTCGGTGCCGCCGCGGGCCTGTAATCCATTCACGAAACCGAGTGCTTCGCCGAGATGCGCGGGGTCGGCCGGCACGGAGGTCGAGAACAGCACGTCCATGGTGTCGTCGAAACGGATCACATTGAAACGGTCATTCGGCTGGAGGCGGCCGAGGGCATAGAGTAGGCTCGCCTTGGCCTGAACGATCGACGTACCGCCCATCGAGCCCGAATTGTCGATCACGAACACGACCTCGCGCGGCAGCGGCTTTTGCGTCGTCTGCTCGGCACTGGGCGGGGTGACGAAGGCGAGCAAATAGTCGGCATCGCCGACACGCTCGCGGAACAGGCCAACCGATGGTGCCTTCTCCGCGGCCGGCTTCCAGGTCAGCTCGAAATCGCGGTCGGCGGCCACGGCGCCGTCAGCGAGCGTGACGATTCGCGTCGCATTGTCCGGGCTCTCGACCTTGACGTTATGGTGGTGACTCCTGACCTCGCCGAGCGCGAAGCCTGCCTTCAGGCGCACCGTGATGCTGGTCGGATTGACCGGCGCGTTTCTGGCGGGATCCAGCACCGGCGGCGAGATACGGTCGCGGTCCGGCACCGGCTCCGAATTGGTCGCGCCCCAGCCCGAGCCGTCCGTGCGGAAGTCGACGCTCTGCACGATCGGCGCCGGATTGTAGCGCGGCCCGACCACCAGCGGCAGCCGCAGCGAATATTCATTGCCGGATTGATGCACCGGCTCCTGATATTCGATCTGCACCAGCACGGTTTCGCCGGGACCGATATTGGCGACCGAATTGGTGAAGATGTTCGGCCGCTCCTGCTCGGTGAGCGCGGCCTTCTGGCCGGCACGGCGCGCCTGCTCGTAGATCACCCGTGCCTGCTGCCGCTCCTTGATGTCGCCGATGATGACGCGGTCACCGACCACCATCTTCAGCGTGTCGACGGCGCCGCCGGTGGGAAGCGGATAAACGTAGGTCGCCTCGACCCAGTCCTTGGTCGGATTGCGGAAGGCCTGGGTGACGCGGGCGCGCAGTGTCGGGCCTGATACCGTGATGTCGACGTCGATGCCGAGGCGGATCGCCTCCGTGTAGGCACCGTCCTCCTTCAGGAGAAGGGTGCCGGATTTGGCATCGCCGGGCTGGAGCAGGCTGGCCTGCTCCGTCGTCGCCGACCATCCGGGCTCAAGACTCACGAGCAGGGCCACGAAGGCGACCAGCATCACCGCGATGCCCTGCACCAGAAGAAACAATCCGAGCTTGATCAGCCGCCCCAGCATGGGGTGCTCGTCGCTGTCGGCTGTGTCGTAGCTATCCATTTCGCCTGCTCCCGAAGGGTGTTCGCTGGCTCCGAGCATCCGTCGGGAGCGCCTGAATGCGCGAGCAGAATGATCGGCAATGTTCCGCCGCGGCCGGCCCGGGCAGGCCAAGGCCGGGATGGCCATGTACGGTTTTGTGCTGGTTTGTCCGCCCTGCTAGACTGGCGTCCGTGGAGCAGGGCTGACGATGCAGATGCAGGATAAAGTCACCGACGGACAGCTTTCGGACGAGCAGAGCCGCGAGATCGCGGAGACCATTCGCGAGGAGCTCGCCAGGCGCCGGATTTCCCGGCAGGCGTTGGCCGAGCAGGCCAAGCTCAGCCTGTCGACGCTGGAGAAGGCGCTCGGTGGCCGGCGGCCGTTCACGCTGGCAACGACCGTGCGGCTGGAGCAGGCGCTGGGCGTCTCCTTGCGTAAAAGCACCGCCGTGGTGACGCCTCCGGCCGCAAACGATGTCGCGCCCGACAGCCTCGGCTCCTATGCGCATCGCGCGGTGACCTGGCTCGAGGACGTCTACATCACGCTGCGGCCGTCCTTCGGCGACAAGGATGCGATCTTCGCCTATCGCACCGAGATCGTCTGGGAGCCGAAGGTGTCTTCGCTGGTGTTCCGCGAGGGCGAGCGGACCGATGCCGCCTATGAGCATACCGGCGAAGTTGCGGTGCCGCATCAGTCCGGCTTCATCTATCTCGTCATCATCAAGCACGGCCAGCATCGCGTGATCACGGTGTCGCGGCCGACGGTTGCCGGCGAGATGTACGGCATCATCTCGACGCTCCGCGCCGGACCCGGCTCGCAACTGACGCCGATCGCAGCGCCGATCGCCTATGTGCCGCTCCGCAACGTTGCGAAGCCGTCCCTGGGACGGGTCGGCCCCGACGATGCCAACCATGCATTGTATGGAAAGCATCTGCGCCGCACGGTGGAGGAATCGTTCGCGTTGTTTCTGTCGGTATAGTCCGCGAGAAAGAGTCCGGAATGGCGTCGCGTGCGTCTATAAGGGAATATGCAGGACGTGCCCGCACCATACGGCGGTGAATCTCCGCTGTTCTCCATCATCATCCCGCTGGAACATCACCGCGGGCAGTGGGAGCTGTCCTGGCTCGGCTGGACGTCGCAGACCGCCGACAAATCGCTTTACGAAATCATCCTGGTGGTGCCGCCTGATTTCGAGGCACTCAACGAGCTGAAGGCGCTGGCCGGCGGCAAAGCGCGCCTCGAATTCACCAATTCGGACCATGACATCGGGCTCTGCGCCTTCGGCGCCACCAAGGCCCGCGGCAAATATCTGTTCTTCACGGAGTCGCATTGCCGGCCCGAGCCTGACGTGATGGAGGCCTGCATCCGCGCGATCGACGCGCGTCCCGACTGGGCGGGGTTCTCCTGTCAGTCGGTGCCGATCTGCCATAACCGGCTGTCCGTGGCGGAGGCCGCCATGTACCAGGCCGACATCGAGTTCGGCATGAAACAGCATCCCTGGCGCAAGGTGCTGGACCAGTGCTTCGTGACGCGGCGCGACGTCTATCGGGAATGCGGCGGCCTGCGCGAGGAATTCGGCCATTTCGCCGAATGGGTGCTCGCCGCCGCGTATCACGCGAGGGGCCATACGATCGGCTATCTCGAGGAGGCGCGCTTCCATCACTACTATATCGGCGAAATCGGCGAGCTGAAGACATTCACGCTCGATTTCGTGCGGGGCGAGATCCGCTATCTCAGCGAAGCGCACAACGATCCCGGCAGCGAGCTGCTCGAAACTCCGGTCGAGTGGAGCAGCCGCGGCGATTTCAACGTCGCGCTGGCGCGTAGCGCCCTTGCTGCACGGATGCGCGCCGGCGGCGTAACCGGCGAAGGCCTGCAGGCGATCGGGCGTTGGGGCGCGATCGCACTGGCCGGCGACCGCCTTGCGCTTGGTCTTGCACGTTTGTCGGCAGGCTATGCGCGTTGCAGTCTGACCCTGCTCACCATGGGCGGCTCTCGCGGCAGCATCGCGCGCTGGCTGAAGCGCTATATCGCCGCGCTGATCCACTATCAGCGCCTCCATTGTATCCGTGGCATTCGGGGGAGCCTTGGCGGAGCTGCGCAGAGTCCCGGCGATCAGATGGTCGCACAGGCCGGCTTCCATGCCTGGGAGGTCTGGCAGGGCCGCAGCTTCCGCTGGAGCGAGCCGGAAGCCGCCTTGCGGATCGAGGCGCCGCCTGGACGCACCATCATTCGCATCGCGTCGCCGGAAATTCGCGAGCCGCTGGATCGGATCGGCGTGCAGTTCTATCTCGACGGCGTGCGCGTTGCGGATACCGCGACCGCGATCGACGCGGGTGCCTTCGTTCTTCAGCTCGATCTGCCGCCATCGGGCGGGGCGATCCTGGCATGGGCCTGTCCGCGTTTTGCGGCCATCGATGACCCGCGCCGGCTCGGCCTGCCGGTCGCGGGGATCGACGTCAGTGCAGGCGAAGACGTCAGCTGCACGTCTCCGCCCGTTGCTGCGATGCGTGGCTAGCCGCCCGTTTCGGCGCTGATGATGTCGCCGAACAGCTCCCACTGGCCCTTCTTGAACCGCCACATCTTGAGCTGCTCGATTGGCGCGAAGTCGGTAGATGAGGTGTTGATCTTGATCCCCGGGATCAGCGTGTCGGGGACGAAGTCCTTCAGGCTGGCGGCCTGCTTCATCACGTTCTCACGGGTCAGATTGTCGCCCGACTGCTTCAGCACCTGCACCATCGTCTGGGCTGCGGCATAGGCGTACACCAGATTGGCGTCCGAGATGTTCGCACCGGGCATGTACTTGTCGATGAAGGTCATGAATTTCTTCATGCCCTCGTCGTCCTTCCACTGCGGATCCGACGCATCCTTCAGATAGCCGGCCGACAGCACGCCTTCGGATGCCTCGAGGCCGGCCGGCTTCATCACCGCGCCGATGGAGACCGAGACGTCGGTCATCAGGTGCATCGGCTTCCACTCGAGCTCCGCGATCTTCTTGATGGCCTGGGCCGCGAATTTCGGGGTCGCGATGTTCACGAAGACATCGGCACCGGTGCCCTTGAGCTTGACGATGTGGGCGTCGATCGACGGCTCCGAGGTCTCGTAGCTCTCCTCGGCCACGATCAGCTTCGATGCCTTGTCTCCGAACACGTCCTTGATGCCGGCGAGGTAGTCTTTGCCGAAATCGTCGTTGGCATAGAAGATCGCGACCTTCGCGTCCGGCCTCTCCTTCAGAATGTATTTTGCGAAGATCTGTGCCTCGACCCGGTAGCTGGGCTGGAAGCCCATGGTCCAGGGAAAGTTCTTCGGGTCGTTCCACTTGCTGGCGCCGGTGGCGAGGAAGAGCTGCGGCACCTTCTTGGAATTGTGATACTTCTGCACGGCGGTCTGGGTCGGCGTGCCCAGCGCGTTGAAGACCAGGAAGACCTCGTCGCTCTCGATCAGCTTGCGGATCTGCTCCACGGTCTTCGGCGGCGAGTAGCCGTCATCATAGGAAATCCAGTTGATCTTGCGGCCGTTGATGCCGCCCTGGTCGTTGATCATCTTGAAATAGGCTTCCTCGGTCTTGCCGATGATGCCGTAGGCGGACGCGGGACCGGAATAGGCCTCGACATTGCCGATCCTGATCTCGGTGTCGGTGACGCCGGTGTCGTACGCCTTCTGCGCATACGCGGACGGGGTCGCAAGCAGCGTCAACGCCGTTGCCGCGGCAAGCAGGGAGAGTTTCTTGTTCATGAAAATTCCTTGGGGTTTTCTTTGCGGTTTCTTCTGGGTTGGAGCAGGCACGTCAGAAACGAAGAAGCGCCCGCAAGGGGCGCTTTGATCAGGCGTTGGCGACTTTCTTGTCGACTTCGGACGCCACCGAGAATTCTTTCCGCAACGTCGGCTTGTGGATCTTGCCGGTGGCGTTGCGCGGCAGCGCATCGACGAAGCGCACCTGTCGTGGGCATTTGAAGCGCGCGAGATTGGCCGCGCAGTGCGCAAAGACATCCGCCTCGGTCAGCCGCTGACCGGGCTTGGCTGCGACGATGGCGAGCCCTACCTCGCCCCATTGCGGATCGGGAATGCCGATCACGGCGGCTTCCGCGATCGCGGGGAGCTGATGCAAGACGTTCTCGACCTCGGCCGGATAGACGTTCTCGCCGCCCGAGATGTACATGTCCTTCCAGCGGTCGACGATGTAGTAGAAGCCTTCCTCGTCGACGCGCGTCGCATCGCCCGTGTGCAGCCAGCCGTCGGTGAAGGATGTCTTGTTCGCCTCCGGCCTGTTCCAGTAGCCCGGCGTGATGTTCGGGCCCTTGACCCAGAGCTCGCCGAGTTCGCCGACCTCGGCATCGCTGCCGTCGGGTCGCACGATCCGCACCTCGGTGTGCAGCACCGGCTTGCCGGCCGAACCCGCCTTGCGTGCCGCATCCTCGCGATCCAGCACCAGCACGGCCGGCGAGGTCTCGGTCATGCCGTAGCCCTGCTGCAGCGCGACGCCGCGCGCCTCCCACACCTTGAGCAGCGGCACCGGCATCGGCGCGCCGCCGACACCGCAGACGATCAACCGGGTCAGGTCAGTCGTCGCGAAGGCCGGATGCTGTGCCATGAACTGATAGATCGCGGGCACGCCGAAGAACACGTTGATGCCCTGCGCCGGATCGTTGATCAGGCCGAGCGCCGTGCCGGGATCGAAGGCGCGCATGATCATCACGGTGCCGCCGGCATGCAGCACCGGGTTGGTGTAGCAATTGAGCCCGCCGGTGTGGAACAGCGGCAGCACCGTGAGCAGCACCGAGGCCGGACCGATGCAGGCGGGGCCGCCGAGATTGACGCAATTCCAGAACGTCATGCCATGGGTGATGGTCGCACCCTTGGGATGGCCCGTGGTGCCCGACGTGTACATGATGGTCGAGACGTCATCGAGCGTGACCTCCTCGGCGCGGGCAAGCGGCTTGGCGGACGCGATGCCGGTCTCGTAAGCGCCGCCGGGGCCGAGCAGCAGGCTGGTCGCGACGTTGCAGAGCTTTGCGACGGCGAGCGCGGTCTCGGCGAGATCGGTGTCGTGGATCATCACCTTCGGCGCGCAATCGCCGGTGATGAACTGGAGCTCGGGAACGGTGAGGCGGGTGTTCAGCGGCACGAAGACGGCGCCGAGCCGTCCGCAGGCGAACTGCACCTCCAGCGTATCGGTCGTGTTCAGCGCCAGCACCGCGACGCGGTCACCGCGCGAGACCTTGAGAGTGTCACGGAGAAATCCGGCCAGGCGCGAGACGCGGGCATCGAGCTGCGAATAGGTGAAGCGGCGCTCGCTCGCGAGGTCGATGACCGCGACCTTGTCAGGCGTACGGCGGCCGTGATGGACGATCCAGTCGTAATAACGAACGGCCAAAAATCCCTCCCTCGGCGGTCTTGTGCCGCCTGCGTCCCTATTTGCCGGGCACCATGCCCGGCGTGGCCCTGGGGCCAGCCGGAGTTTGTGCGCACGTCTTTTTTTGCCCCGGAGTTGGCCTGCGAGCGGCGAAAATCGTCTTGCGTTGAGTTGCTAGGCGATGGGCTGCCGTGCAGCGGTTCCCCCGGTCAGCCACTCTGCGCAAGTGAGCGGCAAATGTTCCGGCCATGGTGGCCAACACGAATCCGCCAGCAGGGCGAGACGACGATGAAGAGCCCGTTCTATACCACCGAGCATGACGCCTTCCGCGAGGTGATGCGCCGCTTTGTCGAGAAGGAGATCACGCCCTTTGCCCATGAATGGGACGAGGCCGGCGAATTTCCCCGCGTGCTTTATCGCAAGGCGGCCGAGATTGGCCTGTTGGGGCTCGGATTCCCCGAGGAATATGGCGGGATCGCCGCCGACCAGTTCATGAAGATCGTCGCGAGCCAGGAATTGGCGCGCGCCGGGGCCGGCGGGGTCAGCGCCAGCCTGATGAGCCACACCATCGGCTCGCCGCCGATCGCGCGGGCGGCGCGCCCGGAGGTCAAGGCACGCGTGCTGCCGCAGGTGCTGTCGGGTGAGAAGATCTCCGCGTTGGCAATCACCGAGCCGGGCGGCGGCTCTGATGTCGCGAACCTCCGCACCAGGGCGCGGCGCGATGGCGATCACTACGTCGTGACCGGCGAGAAGACCTTCATCACCTCAGGGATGCGCGCCGACTATCTGACCGTTGCGGTGCGTACAGGCGGCGAGGGCGCCGGCGGCGTCAGCCTGCTTCTGATCGAGGGTGACACGCCCGGCCTGTCACGGACGAAACTGAAGAAGATGGGCTGGTGGGCCTCCGACACCGCGACGCTGCATTTCGATGACTGCCGCGTGCCGGCCGAAAACCTGATCGGCGAGGAAGGCCAGGGCTTCAAGATCATCATGCGGAATTTCAACAGCGAGCGCATGGGCATGGCGGCCGGCTGCACCGCCTTCGCGCGGGTCTGCCTCGACGAGGCGATCGCCTATGCCAAGGAGCGCAAGACTTTTGGCAAGCCGCTCGCCCAGCACCAGGTCATCCGTCACAAGATCGTCGACATGGCGCAGAAGGTCGCGGCATCCCAGTCGATGCTCGAAATGCTGGCCTGGCGGCTGGAGCAGGGCGAGAGCCCGGTCGCCGAAATCTGCATGATGAAGAACCAGGCGACGCAGACCATGGCGTTCTGCGCCTCCGAGGCCGTCCAGATCTTTGGCGGCGCCGGCTTCATGCGCGGCATCAAGGCCGAGCGCATCTACCGCGAGGTCAAGGTCAATGCCATCGGCGGCGGCACGGAGGAGATCATGAAGGATCTGGCGTCAAGGCAGATGGGGCTGTGAACGCCCCACCGTCATGCCCGGGCATAGCCGTCCGCAGGACGGCGTCGCTTCCGCTCGCCTATGTCCTGGGCATCCACGTTCTTGCTGCCGGCTGACGAAGACGTGGATGGCCGGGACAAGCCCGGCCATGACGAGCACATTGGAGATACCGAGAGCTGAGCTGACAAAAATGCTATTCACCGCCGACCACGACCACATCCGTCGTTCCCTGCAAAAGTTCATCGCGGGCGAGATCAACCCTCACGTCGATGAGTGGGAGAAGGCCGACATCTTCCCGGCGCATGAGCTGTTCAAGAAGATGGGCAGCCTCGGCTTCCTCGGGCTCAACAAGCCGGTCGAGTTCGGCGGCTCCGGCCTCGACTATTCCTACGCCCTGATGATGGCGGAGGAGCTGGGCGCAATCACCTGCGGCGGCGTGCCGATGGCGATCGGGGTGCAGACCGACATGGCAACGCCGGCGCTGGCGCGGTTCGGCTCGGACGAGGTACGGGGCGAATTCCTCAGCCCCTCGATATCAGGCGATTACGTCGCATGCATCGGCGTCTCCGAGCCCGGCGCCGGCTCGGACGTCGCCTCGATCAAGACCAATGCGCGCTCTGACGGCGACGACTACGTCATCAATGGCGGCAAGATGTGGATCACCAACGGCACCCAGGCCGACTGGATCTGCCTGCTGGCCAACTCCGGCGATGGGCCGGTTCACCGCAACAAGTCGCTGATCTGCGTGCCCATGAAGAGCAAGGGCGTCACGGTGGCGCGAAAGCTCGACAAGATGGGCATGCGCTCGTCAGACACCGCGCAGATCTTCTTCGACAATGTCCGCGTGCCCAAGCGCAACCGCATCGGCGAGGAGGGCAAGGGCTTTACCTACCAGATGATCCAGTTCCAGGAGGAGCGGCTCTGGGGCGCGGCGGCCTGCCTGAAGGCGCATGAATACATCATCAACGAAACCATCGAGTACACCCGCAACCGCAAGGCCTTCGGGAAGTCGATCCTCGACAACCAGGTCGTGCACTTCAAGCTCGCGGAGATGCAGACCGAAGTCGAGTTGTTGCGCGCGCTGATCTATCGCGCCGCCGAGCAACTCGTGGCCGGCGAGGACGTAACCAAGCTTGCGACCATGGCCAAGCTCAAAGCCGGCCGACTCGGCCGCGAGCTCACCGACGCCTGCTTGCAATATTGGGGCGGAATGGGCTTTACCAACGAGACGCCGGTCAGCCGTGCCTATCGCGATAGCCGGTTGACGTCGATCGGCGGCGGTGCCGACGAGGTCATGCTGATGGTCCTGTGCAAGATGATGGGCACGCTGCCCGGCAGTAAAGGGAATGCCTGATGATCACGCTCTATCACTGCGACGCCGCGCGCTCGTTCCGTCCGCTCTGGATGCTGGAGGAGATGGGGCTTCCGTACGAATTGAAGATGCTGCCGTTCCCGCCGCGGGTCTTCGCCAAGGAGTACCTTGCGCTCAATCCGCTCGGCACCATTCCCTTCATGGTCGACGGCGAGACGAAGATGACCGAGTCCTCCGGCATCTGCCATTACCTCGGCATCAAGCACGGACCGACGCCGTTGATGGTCGGACCCGAAGATCCCGCCTATGGCGCGTTCCTGAACTGGATGTATTTCAGCGATGCCACGTTAACCTTCCCGCAGACGCTGGTGCTCCGATACACCCAGCTCGAGCCGGAGGAGCGCCGCAATCCGCAGGTCGCAGGCGACTATGCGAAATGGTTCCTAGGGCGCCTGCGCGCGGTCGAGGCGGCGACGGCCGATGCCGAAACATTGTGCGCAGGCCGCTTCACCGCCGCTGACATTGTCATCGGCTACGCGCTCCGGCTTGCCAACAACGTCGGACTCGCCAAGGATTTCGGGCCAAATGTCGCAGCCTATTGGGCGCGGCTGCAGCAGCGCGACGGATTCAAGCGTGCGGTCGCTGCGGAGCAGAAGGCCGGCGTCGAGCAGAATGTTGCGCCGCGCGTGAGGGCGTAAGCATTCCGTAGGATGGGACTGCGGTCTCATCGCGGTTCCGGGACGACTGATCATCGTCCCGGAATGGTAATCTTTTGCGCGCCATGACAGCGCTATCGCGCCGTGACAGCGCCCAAATTTCCGCTAAGGTGACCTCCGTCCGCAGCGGCCAAAGAGCCGCGCGAGGAGGATCCCAATGGAAGATAACGGTCGCGAATCCGACCATCTGATGCTGATCACGCCGGAGCGGGTATTCTATGCCGGCCTGCTCGGCCGCCCCCGCAAGCGCACCCCCGGCTGCTGCCACGTCTATGTCGCTGTGAAGGGCAGCCTGCATCTGACGATCGACGACGTTCTCGCCACCGGCGAGCTGTTCGTGACCCTGCCGAACCAGCGGCATTCCATCGCCAGCGACTACCGCACTGCAATCAGCGTCACGCTCGAGCCGGAAAGCATGCCGGACGGCGTGATCGAGGCCCTGGCCGCGCGGCTGACCGGACCCGACCGGGCCGTCTATGCCCGCAAGATCCTCGCCGCCTATACGCTGCTGCGCCAGCGCCGCTATGGCGACATCACCACCGCCGAATTCGACGAGATGTGCTTTGGCGAGGCGCTGCCGCGTCGCGTGCTCGATCCGCGCGTGATGCGCGCCGTCGCCCGCATCGGCCGCTTCTCCGGCGAGCCGGTGACGGCGGATACGTGCGCGGCGGAAGCGGGGCTCTCGGCCTCGCGCTTCCTGCATCTGTTCAAGGAGGAGACCGGCATCTCGTTCCGCTCCTTCCGCGCCTGGAAGCGTGCGCGGCATTTGCTGCACTTCGCCAACCAGGACCTCAACCTCGCCCATCTCGCGCAGGACATCGGCTATCCCGACTCGACCCATTTCAGCCATTCGATCCGCCGCTTCTATGGATTGAAACCGCGCGCGATCTTCGTCGGCTCGCGCGACCTTGCGATCTACCGCAGCACCGAGACGGTGAGGCTCGCGGAGGCGAGCTAGCGTCGCTCTCGTAGGGTGGGCAAAGCGAAAGCGTGCCCACCATCTTCGTTCAGCGCCAAGACATGGTGGGCACGGCGCGAGAGCGCCTTTGCCCACCCTACGATAGCCGTGCCTTCCAGCTTCTCCGCGCAAGAAGCCGCATGCCGCTCATCACATGATCGCAAGCGTTGAATTCTCAACGTGCGAGATATTTTTGGCATGAGCGACAAGGCCGTCATCACCTGCGCGCTGAACGGCGTGCTCACCGACCCGAAGCAGCACAACGTGCCGGTTACGCCCGAGCAGATGGCACGCGAAGCCAAGGCTGCGTTCGATGCCGGCGCCAGCATCATGCACATCCATCTGCGCCAGCAGGCGCCGGACAAGGGACATCTGCCGTCCTGGGACGTGAGTGTCAGCAAGGAGATTCAGCAGGCAATCCGCGAGGCCTGCCCCGGCGTCATCATCAATCACACCTCGGGCGTCTCAGGGCCGAACTACAGCGGCGCGCTCGACTGCATCCGCGAGACCAGGCCGGAGATCGCCGCCTGCAACGCCGGCTCGCTGAATTATCTGAAGGTGAAAGCCGACAACACCTGGGCCTGGCCGCCGATGATGTTCGACAACGCGGTCGAGAAGGTGAAGGACTATCTCGACGTCATGAACGCCGTCGGGACGATCCCCGAGTTCGAATGTTTCGACGTCGGCATCGTCCGCTGTGTCGGCATGTACCACCAGGTCGGCATGTACAAAGGCCCGCTCGAATATAATTTCGTGATGGGCGTTGCCTCCGGCATGCCGTCCGATCCCGATCTGCTGCCGATCCTGATCAAGCTGAAGCGGCCCGAGGCGCATTTCCAGGTCACCGCGATCGGCCGCGAAGAGATCTGGCCGCTGCACCAGCGCTGTGCCGAACTCGGCGGCCATCTCCGCACCGGTCTGGAGGACGCCTTCTATCTCGCCGACGGCAAGAAGGTGACGTCGAATGGCCAGTTGATCGAGGCCATCGCCGCCTGCGCCCGCCGTGCGGGCCGCGAGATCGCAAGCCCCGCCGAGGCGCGGAAGATCTTTGGGACGAATAGGTAAGGTATCGCCTCAACCGTCATTGCGAGCGAAGCGAAGCAATCCAGGGTCTTTCCGCGGTGACGGTCTGGATTGCTTCGTCGCTTCGCTCCTCGCAATGACGAGCAGGATAGAGTTATGTCCATTCTCGACAACACCACTTCCCCCGGCAGCACTGCCTATCATGCCAATCGCGACGGCATGCTCGCGCTGATCGACCGCATGCGCGCGCT
Source organism: Bradyrhizobium sp. MI1.7 (assembly GCF_055811795.1). Classification (NCBI taxonomy): domain Bacteria; kingdom Pseudomonadati; phylum Pseudomonadota; class Alphaproteobacteria; order Hyphomicrobiales; family Nitrobacteraceae; genus Bradyrhizobium; species Bradyrhizobium sp. MI1.7. Next base: position 83,472 of record NZ_JBVVPO010000027.1, on the reverse strand, counting down.
GGAAGAGCGCACGCGTGCGGCGTCGGCGGCGGCAAAGGATCGCTTCCACAAGCGCGGCCAGCTGCTGCCGCGCGAACGCGTCGCGCTGGTGCTCGATCCCGGCGCGCCCTTCATCGAGCTCTCGACGCTCGCCGGTTACATGTTCGACGTATCAGATGCGAACAAGAGCGTGCCCGGCGGCGGCGTCATCGCCGGCATCGGCTTCGTCTCCGGCGTCCGCTGCATGGTCAGTGCCAATGACGCCGGCATCGATGCGGGCGCGCTCCAGCCCTATGGCCTCGACAAGACGCTGCGGGTGCAGGAGCTCGCGCTGGAGAACAAGCTGCCTTACGTCCAGCTCGTCGAAAGCGCCGGGGCCAATCTGCTGCGCTACCGCGTCGAGGACTTTGTCCGTGGCGGCAACATCTTTCGCAATCTCGCGCGGCTCTCGGCGGCGGGGCTGCCGGTCGTCACCGTCACGCACGGCTCGTCGACCGCGGGCGGCGCCTACCAGACCGGCCTGTCCGATTACATCGTCATGGTCCGTGGCCGCACCCGCGCGTTCCTCGCCGGGCCACCTCTGTTGAAAGCCGCAACCGGCGAGATCGCGACCGAGGAAGAGCTTGGCGGTGCCGAGATGCACACGCAGGTCTCAGGTCTTGGCGATTACCTCGCGGAGGACGACCGCGATGCGCTGCGCATCGCGCGCGAGATCATGGCAGCGCTGGAATGGGAGCGGCCGGGCCGCGCGGCTCCGCAGTTCAAACCGCCGCGCTACGACCAGGACGAGCTGCTCGGCATCATGCCGATGGACCACAAGCGCACCGTCGACATGAAGCAGGTGATCGCGCGCATCGTCGACGATTCCGACTTCACCGAGATGGCGCCCAATTACGGCCCCGCCACCGTCTGCGGTCACGCCCGCATCGAAGGCCAGGCGATCGGCATCATCACCAACAACGGCCCGCTCGATCCCGCCGGCGCCAACAAGGCGACGCATTTCATCCAGGCCTGCTGTCAGACCCGCACGCCGATCCTCTATCTCAACAACACCACCGGCTACATGGTCGGCAAGGCCTATGAAGAAGCCGGCATGATCAAGCACGGCTCCAAGATGATCCAGGCTGTCACGTCGGCGACGGTGCCGCAGATCACCATCTATTGCGGCGCCTCGTTCGGCGCCGGCAATTACGGCATGTGCGGACGCGGCTTCCATCCGCGCTTCTGCTTCTCCTGGCCCAACGCCAAGACCGCCGTGATGGGCGGCGAGCAGGCCGCCGAGACCATGGCGATCGTGACGGAGGCCGCCGCCGCGCGCCGGGGCAAGCCGGTTGAGAAAGAAAAGCTCGACGCGATGAAGGCGCAGATCATCGGTGTGTTCGACGGCCAGATGGACGTGTTCTCGACCAGCGCCCGCGTGCTCGATGACGGCGTGATCGACCCGCGCGACACCCGTGCGGTGCTCTCCGAGGTGCTCGCGATCTGCCGCGAGGGCGACGCGCGCACGCCCCAGCGCATGCAATTCTCGGTGGCCCGCCCATGAGGAACGGATCAGTGCAGCACCGGCCGTTCTTCAGGGTTTTGGTTGCCACTCGCGGCGAGATCGCGCTGCGGGTGATGCGGAGTGCGCGGCAACTCGGCCTCGGCGTCGTTGCGGTCTATTCGGATGCCGATCGCGATGCGCTCCACGTGCGGCAGGCCGACCAGGCCGTGCGCATCGGCGAAGCCCTGCCGGCGCAATCCTATCTCAACATTCCCGCGATCATCGCCGCGGCCAAGGTGAGCGGCGCAGATGCCGTGCATCCCGGCTATGGCTTCCTCGCCGAGAACGAGGACTTTGCACAGGCCTGCAAGGAGGCCGGCCTCGTCTTCATCGGCCCCTCGCCGCTGGCGATCGAGGCGATGGGCAACAAGGCTGGCGCCAAGGAGATCATGAAGAAGGCCGGCGTGCCCTGCGTTCCCGGCTATCAGGGCGCCGACCAAAGCGACGAGGTCATGCTCACGGAAGCCAGGAAGATCGGCTTCCCCGTGATGATCAAGGCGGTTGCGGGCGGCGGCGGCCGCGGCATGCGGCTGGTCACCGATGCCGCATCCTTCCCCGATGCGCTGCGCAGCGCGCGGTCGGAGGCAAACGCCGCGTTCGGCGATCCCACGGTCATCCTCGAGCGAGCGATCCAGAACCCGCGGCACATCGAAATCCAGGTGTTCGGCGATAGCCACGGCAACGCCATCCATCTCGGCGAGCGCGACTGCTCGGTGCAGCGGCGACATCAGAAGCTGATCGAGGAGGCGCCATCGCCGGCGGTCACGCCGGAGCTGCGCGCGAAAATGGGTGAGGTCGCTGTCGCCGCAGTCAAGGCGCTGCGCTATGAGGGCGCCGGCACGCTGGAATTCCTGCTCGACGCCAGCGGCGAATTCTACTTCATGGAGATGAACACGCGCCTCCAGGTCGAGCATCCCGTCACCGAGGCGATCACCGGGCTCGATCTCGTCGAGCTGCAGCTGCGTGTCGCGCGCGGCGAGCCTCTGCCGGTGAAGCAGCAGGACGTCCGATTCTCGGGCCACGCCATCGAGGTGCGGCTGTGCTCGGAAGATGCCGCGCAGGATTTCATGCCGCAGTCCGGCCGCATGGCGCGCTGGCAGGTACCTGACAGCATCCGCGTCGAGCACGCGCTGCGATCGGGTGCGGGGATTCCGCCGTTCTACGATTCCATGATCGCCAAGGTGATCAGCCATGGCGCGACACGGGAGGAGGCGAGGGGGCGGCTGATTGTCGGCCTGGAGCAACTCACTGCGTTTGGCGTGACCACCAATCAGGCGTTCCTGATGTCCTGCCTGCGCCATCCCGGATTTGCCAGAGGCGAGGCGACGACAGCTTTCATCGGTGCACATCGCGACGAACTGTTGGCGCCGTCGGCGAATGCTGCATTCAATACGGCGCTGGCGGGCCTGCTGCTCTATGTCACCAATCCGCGCGCGCCGTCATGGCAAGGTGGCCGGAGCCTGGCGGCAACATTCCCGCTGCCGGCGAAAGTCGAGATCGCCGGCCACACCCACGAGCTCGAAGTCACGCGTGAGCGCGATGGCGGCTACATCGTCGCCGCCGACGGCCGTCAGGACAAGTTCGAGATCGACCAGCTCGATCCCGACGCCATCCGCTTTCGCCACGACGGCGTGATGGACTGCGCAAAATTCCTGCGCGATGGCGACCGGCTCTACCTCCAGCATCGCGGCATCCCGCTTGCGGTCACCGATCTCACCCTCGCCGCGCCGAAGGCGGCCGCAACCAACGGCGGCGATGGCAAAGTCCGCGCCGCCATGAACGGCCGCGTCGTCGCCGTGCTGGTCAAGCCCGGTGACCGCGTCACCGCCGGTCAACCGGTGATGACCCTGGAAGCGATGAAGATGGAGCACGTCCACAAGGCCGGCATCGACGGCGTTATCGCCGCGATCGACGTCGCCGAAGGCGAGCAGGTCACCACGGGTAGGGTCGTGGCGGAGATCGGGGCGGGGTAGCGCTCTCGCCATTATCGCGAGGAACGACTTGTCCGCCCTAGCTCGAAGAGCGAAGGTGGAGGCGACGAAGCAATCCCGTCTCACTACTCGGAGGGGCCCGGATTGCTTGGCTGCGCTCGCAATGACGATGGGGTGAGATGCTCCGTCGAGCCCTGCCGTGGCAGCTCTTCGTTTTCGCGCCGAAATTTGAATGATTTCAATCCGATAGTTACCAGTTCGTGCTCAAGCGCAGTTTTATTGAACAATATTCACTTTCGGCTTGCTAATATTGAACGATGTTCAATTCACGAGGAGGCCTGTATGTTGCGCGCAACTGATCCCGGCCGAAACACAGCTGCCACGCTCCCTTCGCGGTCCAACCGACTGCCGTTCGCCGCACCTCAGATCCGCGAAAAATATTTGATTGGCGCGCTCTTCGTCCTGACGCTGGTGGCGCTCCTCGCGCCGGCGTTGCCCGCCTCCGCCTGGCACATCCCGCATTTCGTCGACACTCGCACCTGGCTGGGCGTGCCCAACGCCGGCGACGTGCTGAGCAATCTTGCCTTCCTGGCGATGGGCGCTTGGGGCTTGCTGCGCCTGCGTGCCCACCCTGATGCGCCCGCGGGTGCAGGTTGCCTCTTCGTGGGTCTGATCCTCACTTGCATAGGATCGTGCATCTATCATCTGGATCCCGACGCGCCGCAGCGGCTGGTGGCCGATCGTCTCGGTATGGCGGTGGCGTTCGCGGGCTTTCTGGGCATCGCGGCCAGCGAGCGCATCAGCGTGCGTGCCGGTCAGGCGGTGGTGGTGCTGGTGACGGTTGCGGGCCTGCTCGCGGCCTGGGTGGCACGCGAGAATCTCACGCCATGGGTGGTCGTGCAGTTCGGCGGCATGGCGTTGGCCGTGGGACTGGCGTTGACACGGCCCCGGCCCGGTGCGCTTGGCGTGTCTCTGGGCGGCGTGATCTTCTTTTACGCGCTGGCCAAGCTTTTCGAGCTGGGTGACGTGACCATATTTGAAGCGACAGGCCACATTGTCTCGGGCCACACGCTCAAGCATCTGGCCGCCGCGCTGGCGGCCTGGCCGGTGATCCGGGCGTTGCGGCCTGTTGCTACTGGCTCCGCCCCGTCCCCTCGTTGAGCAGGCACGCCACCTGATGTCCGCCGCCTGCGTCCACCAGCGCCGGCCGCTCCGTCTTGCACCGCTCGATCGCAAACCGGCAGCGGGTGTGAAATGCGCAGCCGGAGGGCGGATTGACCGGACTCGGCACGTCGCCGTCGACCAGCGGCGCGAGCTTCTTGGCAAACGGGTTCGCAACCGGCACGGAGGCGAGCAGGGCCTGCGTGTAGGGATGGCGCGGATTGCGGAACAGCTCGTCCTTGCCGGCGATCTCGACGATGCGGCCGAGATACATCACGGCGACGCGGTGGCTGATATGGGCGACCACGGCGAGGTCATGCGCGATGAAGAGATAGGAGAAGCCGTGCGCCTTCTGCAGGTCGATCAGGAGATTGATCACCTGCGCCTGGATCGAGACGTCGAGCGCGGAGACCGGCTCGTCGCAGACGATCAGGCGTGGACCCAGCGCAAGCGCCCGTGCGATGCAGATGCGCTGGCGCTGGCCGCCGGAGAATTGATGCGGGAAGTTGCGCATCTGATCGGGCCGCAGGCCCACCTGCTCGAACAGTTTTGCGGTACGCGCTTCCAGCTCCTTGCCGCTTGCGAGCCCATGCACGGTGAGCGGCTCGCCGACGATGTCGCCGGCGGCCATGCGCGGATTGAGCGAAGCGAACGGGTCCTGGAACACGATCTGCATCGAGCGGCGATGCGGCCGCAGCGCGGTCTTGGAGAGACGGGTGATGTCCTCTCCGTCAAGGCGGATCTGACCCGAAGTCGGCTCGACCAGCCGCAGCACGCTGCGCGCCACCGTCGACTTGCCGCAGCCGGATTCACCGACCAGGCCGAGCGTCTCGCCGGTATGAACCGAGAACGAGACGCCGTCGACCGCATGCACGGTGCCGACCTGCCGCCGCAACACGCCGGCGCGCACCGGATAGTGCTTCTTGAGATCGGTGACTTCGAGCAGCGCTTCGGTCATGCCACCTCCGCCACTTCGGCCGCGCGCCAGCACGCCGCGAGATGGCCGCCGCCCCAGTCCTCCAGCGGCGGATATTCGGCCTCGCAACGCTTGATCGCGAGCTTGCAGCGTGGCGCGAAGGCGCAGCCTTTCGGCAACCGCACCAGCGAGGGCACCGTGCCGGGAATTTCGTTCAGCCGCGCCTGCACCGGAACACCTGACGCCGGCACGGCCGGGATCGAGGCCATCAGCCCGCGCGTGTAGGGGTGCTTGGGATCGGCGAACAGCGCTTCCACCGTTGCCTCCTCCACCTTCTTCCCCGCATACATCACGATCACCCGCTGCGCGGTCTGCGCGACGACGCCGAGATCATGCGTGATCAGCACGAGGCCGGTGCCGAGCTCCTTCTGAAGGTCGAGGATCAGCGCCAGGATCTGCGCCTGGATGGTGACGTCGAGCGCGGTGGTCGGCTCGTCCGCGATCAGCAGCGCCGGCCGGCAGGCGAGCGCCATCGCGATCATCGCGCGCTGGCGCATGCCGCCGGAAAGCTGATGCGGATATTCCCGCGCGCGCCGTGCCGGTTCGGGAATGCGGACCAGCCGCAGCATCTCGACCGCGATGTCACGGGCTTCTCTGGCCGGCATCGCCCGGTGCAACCGCACCGCCTCGACGATCTGGTCACCGATCCGCATCACCGGATTGAGCGAGGTCATCGGCTCCTGGAAGATCATGGAGATGCGATTGCCCCTGACAGCACGCATCTCGGATTCATCCAGCGCCAGCAGCTCGGTGCCTTCGAGCGTGACCGACCCGCCGACGATGCGGCCGGGCGGATCGGGCACCAGCCGCATCAGGGACAGCGCGGTGACGCTCTTGCCGCAGCCGGATTCGCCGACGATCGCGAGCGTCTCGCCACGTTTCACGGTGAACGAGACGTCGTCGACGGCTTTGAACAGGCCGGAATTGGTGAAGAACACCGTCTTCAGGTTCTTCACATCGAGCACGAGATCGGATTTGTCTGCCATCAGCCGCGCTGCCGGGGATCGAGGATGTCGCGTAGGGCGTCGCCGAACAGGTTGGCGCCGAACACGGCGAGGCTGATTGCGATGCCGGGGAAGATCACCAGCCACGGCGCGGTGCGGACATATTCGGCGGCGGATTCCGAGAGCATGCGGCCCCAGGACGGATAGGGTTCGGGAATGCCGAGGCCGAGGAAGGACAGCGAGGCTTCGGTCAGGATGGTCGAGCCGAGCTGCGCGGTCGCGAGCACGATCAGCGGCGCCAGCGTGTTCGGCAGCACGTGGCGTAGCGCGATCCGCACCTCGCTCATGCCGATCGACTTGGCGGCTTCGATAAAGGGCAGCTCGCGCAGCGCCAGCGTGTTGGCGCGAATGACGCGCGACACGGTCGGGATCAGCGGAATGGCGATGGCGATGATGACGTTCGGCAGGGACGGACCGAGCGCGGCGGTCATGATCAGCGCCAGGACCAGCAATGGAAGCGCTTGAAGAATGTCGGAGACGCGCTGGAATACGAGGTCGACCCAGCCGGAGAGATAGCCGGAGGTGAGGCCAACGATGACGCCGATCGTACCGCCAAGTGCCGTCGAGCCGATGCCGACCGCGAGCGAGATCCGCGCGCCGTGGATGATGCGGCTGAACACGTCGCGGCCGAAGGAGTCCGTGCCCATCCAGTGCGCCAGGCTCGGGCGCGCCAGCGCACGGGCGGCGTCGATGGTCAGGGGATCGTAGCGCGCGATGAAGTCGGCAAAGATCGCCGTGAGCACGAACAGCGTCATGATGATCAGCCCGGCCGCGCCCAGCACGTGCCGCTGTGCCAAATACAGTACGCGCCGCCAGCCGCCGGTCGCATGCGCGCCGGCCCGCCTCAGTTCGAGATCATAGTCAATCGCGGCCAAGCTGATCTCCTAATCCGTATACCGGATGCGCGGATCGAACACCGCGTAGAGCATGTCGACGATGAAGTTCGCGCTGACCACCACGACCGCAATCAGCATCACGAGGTTCTGCACGATCGGGTAGTCGCGCCAGCGGATCGCTTCGACCAGGAAGCGCGCGACGCCGGGGATGTTGAACACGGTCTCGGTCACGATCAGGCCGCCGATCAGGAACGCGGCCTCGATGCCGATCACGGTGATGACGGGCAGGATCGCGTTCTTCAGCGCATGCTTATAGTTGACGGCGGCGTCGGAGGCGCCCTTGGCGCGCGCGGTGCGGATATAGTCCTGCCGCAGCACCTCCAGCATCGAGGATCGCGTGATGCGCATGGTCAGCGCCGCGCTGCGGAAGCCGACGGCGGCCGCCGGCACGGCGTAGGTCGCGAACGCCTCGAGCCAGGTCTGCGGATTGGGATTGAAGATCGGCATCTGGTTGAACATCGCCACCGAAGCGGTGAGGATCAGCAGGCCGAGCCAGAACGAGGGCAGCGACAAGCCGCTGAGGCTGACGACGCGCAACGCGTAATCGAGCCGTGTCCCCTGCTTCACCGCGCTGATGACGCCGAGCGGAATGCCGATCGACGCCGAGAACAGCAGCGCCAGCCCGGCGAGCCGCGCGGTGATCGGGATCCGCGGCAGGATCTCCTGAAGCGCGGGCTTCTCCGAAACATAGGAGTAGCCGAAATCGCCGCGCAGAAAGCCGCTGATCCAGTGCCAGTACTGCACGACCAGCGGCTGGTCGATGCCGAGCTCCTTCTCCAGATTGGCCTTGTCGGCGGGATCGACGTAGCCCGCCGCGGCAAACAGGATGTCGACGATGTTGCCGGGCACGACGCGCAGCAGGAAGAAGATGACGACCGAGATCCCGAACAGGGTCACGAGCATCAGGAACAGGCGCCGCACCAGATAGGCAAGCATGCATCGCCTCCTGTCGAAATCGTCAGCCGCCTGCGCTACTTGTCCATCCAGACGTCCTCGTAGCGATACCCATTATAGGAGCTGTTCGACATCACCGTTACGCCCTTGACATAGGGCTGCCAGCAGGAGCCGGTGCGCGCGTGGAAGATGATCGGGCGGGCGACGTCCTCCTGCAGCTTCTTGTCGATGTCCCACACCATTTTCTTGCGCTTGTTGACGTCGGTCTCCTGCGACTGCACGTCGAACAGCTTTTCGATCTCCTTGTTGCAGTAATTGGTGTAGTTGCGCTCGGAACCGCAGGAATAGTTCTCGTAGAACGACTGGTCGGGATCGTCCACGGCGTTGCCGGTCAAATTGAGCCCGAGCATGTAGTCCTTGCGTGCGATCTTCGGGAACCAGTTCGCGGTCTCGACCACGTCGAGCTCGCCGTCGATATAGATGCTCTTGAGCTGGTCGATCAGGATCACCGCGGGATCGCGATAGACCGGAATGTTGCGGGTTGAGACCTTGACGGCGAGATGCTTGTCCGGCCCATAGCCGGCCTTCTGCATCAGCTTCCTGGCTTCCTCGCGGTTGGCGTTCACATCGGGGCCATAGCCGGGAATGCTCTCGAGCATCTCCTTCGGCATGCCCCACAGCCCGTTCGGCGGCGGCAGCATGGTGCCGCCGACATCGCCCTGGCCCTCGAACATGATCGAGATGAAGGCCTTGCGGTCGAGCGACAGCGCCATGGCGCGGCGGATATCGATATTGTCGAACGGCGGCGCGGACGAGTTGACGATGATGTTGGTGGCGACATTGTTGGGCTCGACCACGCAGACCGCTTTCGGCGCCTGCGATTTGACGTCCTTCAGCAGCGGAATGCTCACTTCGGTCGGGAACGCCATGTCGAACTTGCCGGCGACGAAGGCGAGGATCGCGGTCGAACGGTTCGGGATGATGGTGAACTCGATGCCGTCGAGATAGGGCCGCCCCTCGCGCCAATAGTCGGGATTGCGGGTCAGCTTGATCGATTCATTGGCCTTGAACTCGACGAATTTGAACGGGCCGGTGCCGATCGGGTGCGTGCGCATGTCGCCGGGCGAGACATGACAGGGATAGACCGGCGTGTAGCCCGAGGCGAGCAGGGCCAGCAGCGACGGCTGCGGCCGCTTCAAGTTGAAGGAAACTTCGAGGTCGCCGTTGGTGGAGACGTCATTGACCTGCTCGTACCAGGTCTTGCGCGGATTCTGCCGGAACTTCTGCTGCGACTTGCCCATCAGCATGTCGAAGGTGCATTTGACGTCCGCGGAGGTGAACGGCTTGCCGTCATGCCATTTCACGCCCGGGCGCAGCTTGAAGGTCAGCGTCTTGTTGTCGTTGACCCAGGCCCAGCTCTCGGCGAGTTCCGGAATGATGTTGTCCATCCTGTTCTGCGCCTCGTCCTGCTTGTAGATGACGAGGTTGTTGAACACAGGCATGAAGGGAACATTGAGCGAATAGGTCGCGCCTTCATGGATCGAGGCATTGCCGGGGCTGTCGCGGTGGTACATCCGCAGGATTCCGCCCTGTTTGGGCCCGCCGGCGAGCGTGGTCGTCGAGGCCGTCAGCACAGATAGCGCCGCCACTGCGGCGAGCGCCCACACGCTCCGCATGCTCATCCTCCCTGGACACTAGTCTTTTGGGCCTTTGCGGCCTGTTTGTCAGACGATAGCGACGCACGTGCAGCGAGGCAACCGGCAAGGCCGCTCGCCGCCTCGACAATTCGGATGACGGAAGGCCGCAGGCGTTCACACTCTCTTCATGTGAGAGTGCAGGTGCGAAGGGATGGTTCCTGTGCAGATGTTGCGGGCAGCTGCCTCAACAAACTCCGCCGTCGTCCCGGACAAGCGAAGCGCAGATCCGGGATCCATAACCACGGGAGTCGTTTGATGAAGACTCGGAGTTACCTGCTCGCGTGACGACTCCCGCCGGTGGTTATGGGTCCCGGGTTCGCGACTTCGTCGCGCCCCGGGACGACAGTGGGGCTCACACGATCCGTGACGTCTTGTTCCCCCAATATCGGTCCCGCAGCAGCCGCTTGTACAGTTTGCCCGTCGGCAGCCGCGGCAGTTCCTTTTCGAAATCGACCGAGCGCGGCACCTTCTGCCGCGACAGCGATTGACCGCAGAAGGCGATCAGTTCTTCGGCGAGCGCCTCGCCCGGCACGATGCCGGGCATCGGCTGTACCACCGCCTTCACCTCTTCGCCGAGATCGGGATTGGGCACGCCGAACACCGCGGCATCGGCGACCTTCGGATGGGTGATGAGCAGGTTCTCGCATTCCTGCGGATAGATGTTCACCCCGCCGGAGATGATCATGAAGGTCGCGCGGTCGGTCAAATAGAGGAAACGATCCTCGTCGACATAGCCGACGTCGCCGACCGTGCTCATGCTGCCGTCGGCCGAGCGCGCCTCCCTGGTCTTCTCGGGGTCGTTGAAATATTCGAACGACGATGCCGTCTTGAACCAGACCTGGCCCGGCGTGCCGGTCGGGCACGCCCTCATGTTCTCGTCGAGGATGTGGAGGTCGCCGAGCAGCACCTTGCCGACGGTGCCGCGGTGGCTAAGCCATTCCTCGCTGTTGCAGGCGGTGAAGCCGAGGCCTTCGGTCGCGCCGTAATATTCGTGGATGATCGGCCCCCACCATTTGATGATGTCGTCCTTGACCAGTGCCGGGCAGGGCGCTGCGGCGTGGATCGCGATCTCCAGCGACGACAGGTCGTAGCGGCCGCGCACCTCCTCCGGCAGCTTCAGCAAGCGCGAGAACATCGTCGGCACCAGCTGGGTGTGGGTGATACCCCATTGCTGGACGAGCTGGAGATAACGTTCGGGATCGAACGTCTCCTTGATGATCACGGTGCCGCCCATGCGGATCGTGAGGTTCACCGCGGCTTGCGGCGCGGAGTGATAGAGCGGGGCAGGCGAGAGATAGACCATGCCCTCGCGGTAGCGCCAAAGCTTTGTCAGGAAATCGAACAGCGGCAGATTGTGCTTCGGCGGTTCCTCCGGCAGCGGGCGCAGGATGCCTTTCGGCCGTCCGGTCGTGCCGGATGAATAGAGCATGGCGGTGCCGAGCCATTCATCGGCGATCGGAGCCTCGGGCAGGTCGGCGGTCACCTCGGCGAGGCCGACGATACGGTCGCTCTCGCCAGGGCCGTCGGCGACGATGCAGAGCTTGATGTCCGGACAGGCCTTGATCGCCTCGCGGGCGATGTCGAGTTTCGCAACGGACGTGATCAGGATTTTCGACTGGCTGTTGACGAGGAGATAGGCGAGCTCGCCCGGCGTCAGGAACGAGTTGATGCAGGTGTAGTACAGCCCGGAGCGCTCGCCCGCGCCGCAGGCTTCGAGGTAGCGCGAATTGTTCTCCATGAAGATCGAATAATGGTCGAGCCGCTTCAAGTCGTGCTTGCGGAACAGATGCGCCAGGCGGTTGCTGCGCGCATCGAGTTCGCGATAGGTGACGGCCTCGCCGGTTGCAGCCATGATGAAGGCGGGCTGGAGCGGGCGTAGACGAGCATGCTGACCTGGATACATCAGTCCTCCGGCTTGAAATTATGCGGCGAGAAGCAGGATTTCGCGAATGTCGGCGGGGCCGCCGATCTTGCGCGGGTTGCGCGGGATCCAGTTGGTGCGCATCGCCTGTTCGGCGATGGCGTCGAAATGCTCAGGCGAGACGCGGACGTCGGCGAGGCTGCGCGGCATGCCGAGCGAGCGGATGAAGGCGTCGAGCACGTCGCCGGCGTTGTGGCCGGGAAAACCCATCGCGGCGGCGACGATCATCTGGCGCTCGGAATTGTCGCGCGCATTCCAGCGCATCACCGCGGGCAGCATGATGCAGGAGGTGTAGCCGTGCGGCACGTCGAAGGCCGCACCCAGGACATAGCCGATGCCGTGGCTCGCGCCCATCGGCACGCCGGCGGCGAGCGCGCCCATCGACAGCCAGGTGCCGATCTGCGCATCCATGCGGGCGTCGAGATCGGCAGGGTCGGCCTTCACCCGCGGCAGCGCGTCGGCGAGCATGGCCAGCCCCTTCACCGACTGCGCGTCGGCATAAGGGTGCGTCTCGCGCGAGCAGATCGCCTCGACGCAATGGTCGACGGCGCGGATGCCGGTGGAGAGAAACAGCCATTCCGGCGTGTGCACGGTGATGGCGGGATCGAGGATGGTCGCACGCGGCACCGTGAGCGGATGCCGCAGCATCTGCTTCACATGCGTGCCACGGTCGGTGACGCCGGCGATCGCGCTGAACTCGCCGCCGGCGATCGTGGTCGGCACGCTGATCTGCCGCACGTTAGGGGCGGTCATCTCGGGCGCGACGCCCTTGTGGACGCGGATGCGCTCGATGCCCTCGACGTCGTCGATGCCGTTGGCAAGGCAGAGCTGCACCGCCTTGGCACCGTCGGTGATCGAGCCGCCGCCCACGGTGACGATCAGGTCGGCGTTCACTGCGCGCGCCGCATTGGTCGCCGCGATCACCGCCTCGCGCGGCGTATGCGCCGGCATGGCGTCGAACAGGCCGGCGCAGCGCGCGCCGAGCGCCTGTTTGATCTTCGCGATTTCGTCGGTCTGACGGTTCAGCGTGCCGGAGACCATCAGGAAGGCGCGGCGCGTCCCCAGCCGATCCATCTGCGCAACGACGGCCTCGGCCGCGGGATGGCCGAACACAACCTCCTCGATCGCGCCGTAAACGACACGTCCCTGGTGCACGCCTGTCCTCCCAGGACAATTCGGCTTTGTTTTTCTGGGAGCAATCTAGCCGAGCGGACGGTGTCCGTCATGTGCGAAGACGCTGGCGACTTTCTTACCCTCCGCCTCCCGGGGAGGGTGGCGAGCGCCGCGTCTTGATTGCTGACCTTCCGCCGACGCGCATCAGCTGCCGCTTGTCATCATCTCTCTCGCTGTCAACCCGTCATCCGGCTAGGGCATCCTCCCAAGCGTTGCGCGCGCTTTCGTCTTGAAGATTTCATCATTGAAACCCATCTTGTGTCGCCCGCGGGTAGGCGAGTACGCTGCTTTTGCTGCGGCAAATGTGCGAGGGACTTGGGATGAGCGGACCGGACCGAAACGAGCATTTTGTCAAAACGCACGATTTCGTCCTACCTCGACTTTGCGCAATTGCCGGGCTCCTCGCCGCGACGTTCGCTCTCACTGGTTGCGGACAACCGGCCTCGCAGGCCGCCGCCCCACCGCCCCCGCCGGTGACCGTTGCCCAGCCAGTCAAGCGCACCGTCACCGATTGGGACGAGTTCACCGGCCGCTTCGAGGCGGTCGAGGAGGTGCAGGTGCGCCCCCGTGTCGGCGGCTTCGTCAACTCCGTCGAGTTCCAGGACGGCGCGATCGTGCATCAGGGCGACCTGCTCTACGTCATCGACCCGCGCCCGTTCGAGGCGGTGGCCGAGCAGGCGGACGGCCAGTTGTCCGACGCGCGTGCCAAGGTGGAGCTTGCCAAGCGCGAGCTCGACCGTGGCCTGAACCTGGTCCAGACCAGCGCGGTCTCCGAGCAGGCCGTCGACCAGCGCCGCCAGGCCCTGCAGGCGGCGCATGCCGCGGAGACGCAGGCCGCAGGCGCGCTGAAGGCCGCCCGGCTCAATATCGAGTTCACCCATGTGACCGCGCCGCTCACCGGCCGCGTCAGTCGCCATCTCGTCAGCCCCGGCAATCTCGTGCAGGGCAGCGATACCGGCACCTCGACGCTGCTCACCTCGATCGTCGCGCTCGATCCGATCTACGTCTATTTCGACATGGATGAAGCTACCTTCATCAAATACAGCAAGCTGTGGTTCGAAGGCCGCCGCCCGAGCTCGCGCGACACCGCGAACCCGGTGCAGGTGACGCTCGCCGGCGAGACCAAGCCGTCGCATGAGGGCACCATCAACTTCCTCGACAACCGCCTCGATGTCTCAACCGGCACGCTGCGCAGCCGGGCCGTGATCAAGAACACCGATCTCTCGATCCTGCCGGGCCAGTTCGGCCGCGTCCGGCTGATCGGCAGCGCGCCCTATGAGGCGCTGCTGATTCCCGACGTCGCGGTCGCGACCGACCAGTCCCGCAAGATCGTGTTCGTCGTGAAGCCGGACGACACCGTCGAGGCCCGCCCGGTGGTGCTCGGTCCGCTCGATGAGGGCCTGCGCGTGATCCGCGAGGGGCTGAAGGCGGAGGACCGCGTCATCGTCAACGGCATCCAGCGCGCTCGCGTCGGCGCCAAGGTCGCTCCGTCTCCCGCGCCAGCGCCGGCCAAGTCCGGTGACAAGTCATGAACCTTGGCCGTCTCTCCATCAACCAGCCCATCCTGGCGATGGTGCTGTCGATCGTGCTGCTGATCGTCGGCGCGCTCGCCTATACGACGCTGCCGGTCTCCGAATATCCGCAAGTTGTGCCGCCGACCGTCGTTGTCACCACGCAATATCCGGGCGCCTCGGCGCAGACCGTGTCCGACACCGTCGCAGCTCCGATCGAGCAGCAGATCAACGGCGTCGAGGACATGCTGTATCTCTACAGCCAGGCGACCTCGAACGGGCAATTGACGATCACCGTCACCTTCAAGCTCGGGACCGACCTCGACAAGGCGCAGGTGCTGGTGCAGAACCGCGTCGCGATCGCACAGCCGCAGCTGCCGGACGAAGTGCAGCGCAACGGCGTCGTCACGCGCAAGAACTCGCCCGACATCCTGATGGTCGTGTTCATGCTGTCGCCGGACGATACGTTCGACCAGCTCTACATCTCCAATTACGCGCTGCTCCAGGTCCGTGACCAGTTGCTGCGGATCGACGGCGTCGGCGATATCCAGATCTTCGGCGCACGCGACTATTCGATGCGGCTCTGGCTCGACCCTGATCGTATCGCCAATCTCGGCCTGACCTCGACCGAGGTGCTGGCGGCGATCCGTGCCCAGAACGTCCAGATCGCGGGCGGCCAGATCGCCGAACCGCCGATCGCCGACCGGGCCTTCCAGCCAAACCTCGTTTTCACCGGGCGCCTGAAGGACCAGAAGCAGTTCGAGGACATCCTGATCAAGGCCGGCTCCGACGGCCGCACGGTGCGGCTGCGCGACGTCGCCCGCATCGAGCTCGGTGCTCTCGCCTACTCCACCAACAGCTTCCTGTTGCGCAAGTCGGCGGTTGCCATGCTGGTGACGCAGCGGCCGGGATCGAACGCGCTTGCGACGGCAAAGAATATCTCCGACACCATGGTGAAGCTCAAGGAGAGCTTTCCGAAAGGCCTCGACTACAATATCGGCTACAATCCGACCGAGTTTATCGCGCAGTCCGTCCACGAGCTGATCAAGACCATCTACGAGGCCATGCTGCTCGTGGTTATCGTGGTGCTGGTGTTCCTGCAAGGCTGGCGGCCCGCGATCATTCCGATCATCGCGATCCCTGTCTCGCTGGTCGGCACCTTCGCGGTGATGGCGGCGCTCGGCTTCTCCATCAACAACCTCACCTTGTTCGGCCTCGTGCTTGCGGTTGGCATCGTGGTCGACGACGCCATCGTGGTGGTGGAGAATGTGGAGCGCCATCTCGAGCACGGCTTAAGTCGGCGCGATGCGGCGCTGAAGACCATGGAGGAGGTCGGCGGCGCGCTGGTCTCGATCGCGCTGGTGCTCTGCGCCGTGTTCGTGCCGACCGCATTCATTGGCGGCATCTCCGGGCAGTTCTTCCAGCAATTCGCCGTCACCATTGCGGTGGCGACCGCGATCTCCTGCTTCTGCTCGCTGACGCTGTCGCCGGCGCTGGCTTCGATGATCCTCACGCCGCACGCAGAGAAGCGACCGCCTGCCGCCTGGAATCTCCTCGCGCGTGGCTGGAATGCGTTCACCGGCGTCTTCAACCGCGTGTTCGACCGGCTCTCGCATGGTTATGCCGGCCTCGCCAATTTCGTGATCCGCCATTCGGTGGTGATGATCCTGATCTATGTCGTGCTGATCGGCAGCGCCGGCTGGCTGATCGCGACCACGCCGCAGGGCTTCATTCCCGCGCAGGATCGCGGCTACGTCATCATCTCCGTGCAATTGCCGGGCGCGGCGTCGCTGGCGCGCACCACCGAAGTCGTGCGCGAGATCGAGCGGATCTCGCTGGACACGCCCGGCATCGTTCGCGTCGCCGCCTTCGCCGGCTTCTCGGGCGCCACCCGCACGCAGGCGGGCAATGCTGCGGCGCTGTTCCCGGTGTTCGACGAGCCCGAGGCGCGGATGAAGAAGGGATTGTCTGCGAACGCCATCACGGTCGAACTGCGCAAGCGCCTGGCCGCAATCCAGGGCGCCTTCATCATCGTGATTCCGCCGCCGGCCGTGCCCGGCATCGGCACCGGCGGCGGCTTCACCATCCGCGTCCAGGACCGCCAGGGCCGAGGACCTGAGCTGCTCGCCGCGGCCACCGACGAGCTTGTCGCCGCGGCGCGCAAATCGCCGTTGCTGCTCGGCCCCACGGTTTTCTCGCCGTTCTCGGCCAACACGCCGCAGCTCTTCGTCGACATCGACCGCACCAAGGCGCAGAAGCTCGGCGTGCCCATCGCCAGCATCAACGACACGATCCAGACCTACTTCGGATCGACCTACGTCAACGACTTCAACCTGTTCGGCCGCACCTATCACGTCACCGCGCAGGCTGACTTCCCGTTCCGAAAAGAGCCCAGCGACCTCTCGCGCCTGCGCACGCGTAACGCCTCCGGCGACATGGTGATGCTGGGCAGCGTGGTCGAGTTCAAGGACGTCTCCGGCCCCGACCGCGTCGCGCGCTACAATCTCTATGCTGCGTCCGAGCTCCAAGGCGAGCCGGCGCCGGGCACCAGCTCGACCACCGCGCTCAACACCATCAAGAAGCTCGCGGACGACATCTTGCCGAGCGGCTTCACCTTCGAATGGACCGATCTCTCCTACCAGCAGGTCACCGGCGGCAATGCGGGCCTGCTCGTGTTCCCGATCTGCGTGCTGTTCGTCTATCTCGTGCTCGCCGCGCAATATGGCAGCTGGACGCTGCCGTTCGCGGTGATCCTGATCGTACCGATGTGCCTGTTGGCCGCCACGATCGGCGTGCGCATCATGGGGCAGGACGTCAACATCCTCACCCAGATCGGATTCGTCGTTCTGGTGGGGTTAGCTGCAAAGAACGCGATCCTGATCGTCGAGTTCGCGCGCGACATCGAGAAAGAAGGCAAGCCGCGGCTGGAGGCGGTGATCGACGCCTGCCGCCTGCGCCTGCGGCCGATCCTGATGACCTCCTTCGCCTTCATCCTCGGCGTGCTGCCGCTGGTGATATCGTCCGGCTCCGGCTCGGAGATGCGGCAGGCGGTCGGCGTTGCCGTGTTCTTCGGCATGATCGGCGTCACCCTGTTCGGCCTGCTGTTCACCCCGATCTTCTATGTGGTGGTGCGGAACCTGGCGGAAGGGCGGAACGAGGGGAAGAAGCCGGAGGTGGTGGCTTCTTAGTTGTTGCGGGTGGCCACTGGCGTATCCACACCCTCGCTGTCGTCCCCGCGTAAGCGGGGACCCATACCCCCAGGGGGAAATTGCGGCGCGAGACAGGTAACTCCGAGCCTTCGCAAAGCTTCTCCCTGTGGTTATGGGTCCCGGGCTCGCGCTACGCGCGCCCCGGGACGACAGCGGTGGTTGGCGCGCAGAATCCCATACTAACGGCCTACGCCGAAATGGATGGGCAGGCGCGGGGTTCTTCACTAGTATCCGCGCGATTTCAAAACAGAAAACTGCTGGGAGCCAACATATGAAATCAGCACTTTTGGCCGCTGTCGCGACGTCTGCTCTGTTGCTGGCTGCGCCGGCCTTCGCGCAAGGCGTAAAGATCGGCATTCTCAACGATCAGTCCGGCGTCTATGCCGACTACGGCGGCAAATACTCGGTCGAAGCCGCCAAGATGGCGATCGAGGATTTCGGCGGTGAAGTGCTTGGCCAGAAGATCGAGATGGTCACCGCCGATCACCAGAACAAGCCGGATCTCGCCACGTCGATCGCGCGGCGCTGGTACGACGTCGAGAACGTGGACATGATCACGGAGCTGACGACCTCCTCGGTCGCGCTCGCGATCCACGAGCTCTCCAAGGAAAAGAAGAAGATCGACATCGTCGTCGGCGCCGCGACCTCGCGCCTCACCGGCGATGCCTGCCAGCCCTACGGCTTCCACTGGGCCTATGACACCCGTGCGCTCGGCGTCGGCACCGGCGGCGCGCTGACGAAAGCGGGCGGCGACACCTGGTTCTTCCTCACTGCCGACTATGCCTTCGGCTATGCGCTGGAAAAGGACACCAGCGAGATCGTCACCGCCAATGGCGGCAAGGTGGCCGGCTCGGTCCGCGTGCCGCTCAACTCGTCGGACTTCTCCTCCTTCCTGCTCCAGGCGCAGAGCTCGAAGGCGAAGATCGTCGGCCTCGCCAATGCCGGCCTCGACACCACCAACTCGATCAAGCAGGCCGCCGAGTTCGGCATCGTCTCCGGCGGTCAGAAGCTCGCCGGCCTCCTGATGACGCTCGCCGAGGTGAACGGTCTCGGCCTGCAGGCCGCGCAAGGCCTGGTGCTGACCGAGGGCTATTACTGGGACCTCAACGACCGCACCCGCCATTTCGGCGAACGCTTCTTCAAGCGCACCAGCCGGATGCCGAACATGATTCAGGCCGGCACCTATTCGGCGACGCTGAGCTATCTCAAGGCGGTCAAGGCCGCCGGCACCAAGGACCCCGACGCGGTCGCCAAGAAGCTGAAGGAGCTGCCGGTCGACGACGACTTTGCGCAGGGCGGCAAGGTGCTCGAGAACGGCCGCATGGTCCACGACATGTATCTGTTCGAGGTCAAGAAGCCGTCGGAATCGAAGAAGCCGTGGGACTATTACAAGCTGCTCGCAACCGTCCCCGGCGACAAGGCGTTCTTCGCCGCCAAGGACAGCGGCTGCCCGCTGACGAAGTGAGGCTCTCGTGTCCCGGACGCGCTGCAGCGTGAAACGCTGCTGCGCAGAGCCGGAACCCACATTTCTCCATGGGGCGAGACCAGATTGGGTCCCGGTTCAGCGGCGCGGCGTTACACGCTGCACCGCGCCCTGGAGACGGGCGCGCGTGATGCCGCGCCTCACACCATCCGCAACACCACCGCCCCCAATGCCCCCGCCCACAGCGCAATCGCCGCAATGCCCTGGATCGCAAAGCCCGGGCCGCGCTTTGCCGCCGCCTGCGAATAACCGATGAAGTAGACGATGCGGCCGATGATCCAGACCGCGCCGATTCCCGCTGCAATAGCGTCGCCGATATAGATCGCGAACAGCCAGAGCGCCGGCAGGAAGACCGGCATCCATTCCAGCGTGTTCGCCTGGATGCGGAAGGCGCGCTCGAAATCCGGATGGCCCGACATCGCCGGCACCTTGACCCCGGTCTTGGTGCGCGCGCGCGAGACGTTGATGCAGGTGAACATGTAAAATGCGATCGCCAGCAGCGTGACGAGGGCGGTGAGATGATACATCGCAGATCCTTTTGAGGAGGTCGCGCTTCAATAGCCGGTCAGCTCGAGATAGCCAACGCCGTCATGCGTGCCGGCAAAGCTGATCGGCCCTTCCCAATAGGAGAAGCCGGTCCCCATCCAGGCTTTTGGGTTAAGCGGCCTGCAGCCAATCGAGAATGATCGTGAGGGGATCGCGATCTGCCATTCCACCGGCAACTTGCGCCCCGCGATCTCGGCGGTCGCTTTCGGACTCATCTGGATATCGTCACCCGAAATCATCTGTGTGTCACCCGCGGCGCTGATCCAGTTGCCGAACGGATAGTCCTTGCCGTCCTTCTGGCGCAGCCGGTACAGCATCAGCTTGTCGCCGGATGCGAGATGTAGCGACAGCCAGTCCCAGCCGGTCTGGTCGGCATCGAGCGGCTGGCTGCTCCACTCGCGGTCCATCCAGGCCTGGCCCGAGACATCGACGGATTTGTCGTCGATCGTGAGGCTGCCGCGGGCGCGGTAGAACGGCTGGCTGTAATAGTAGGACGCCTGCCCGCGTTCGGACTTGCGGCTGTAGCCGTGATCGCCCTGCAGCACCACGGGACGATCGGCCTCCAGTGTGACCGAATAACTGAAGTCGGTGCCCGAAGCCTTCAGCGTCAGCGGCGCCAACGTGCGATCGTCGGTGCGCTCGGATTCTTTCATCTCCCAATCGTCGATCCACGCCGCAAATGGCTTTGCAGTGACGCCGGCCTGTCCAATGCCGCCGCGCGAAAACACCTCGTTGAAGCGGTGGGTGTCGGCGCGCGTCACCGCCGCATGCGCCATCCAGATCTGCTGATTGGCCCAGCCCTCTCCTTGCGGCCCTGGCCGCGCCGCCTGGCGGAACAGCGTAAATTGCAGGCCGCAAGCCGCTCCGCTGCTATCGACGAGGTTCGCGGTGAGATACCACCATTCGATGCGAAACTCCGGATGCGGGCCGTGATCGGCCGGGAAGCTGAACGTCTTTCCCGGCGTCACCTTCGCAAAGCCGTCGGCGGTCTCGCCGAGCCCGGCATAGCCTTGCGCGCCAGCACGGCGGGCCGCCGCGAGGGCGGCGATGCCGCCGGCGAAGGCGCGCCGCGAAATCTTGTCAGCGCTCATTGGCAAACACCTTGACGAGGCTCGCCGGCTGCATCCGCGCCAGTCGTATCATCGGCAGCAGCGCGGCAAGCAGCGAAGCGATCAGCGCGACCGCGACCAGCTCCACCAGCTGCAGCGGAAACACGTGGAACGGCAGCCGCCAGCCGAACGCCTTCACATTGACGATCGCGATCAGACACCAAGCCACCAGCAATCCGAGCGGCACGGCCAGCAGGGAGGTGAACAGCGCAACCGACAATGTCTTGGTCAGTTCGATCGCGGCAAGGCGCGGCCGGGTGATGCCGATCGCCCACAGCGGCGCGAGCTGCGGCAGGCGGGAATTCGCCAGTGTCAGCAGGCTGGTCAAGAGCGCAATGCCGGCCACGCCGAGCGTGAAGGCATTCAGCGCCGACGTCACCGCAAAGGTGCGGTTGAAGATCCGGATCGATTCCGCCTTCACTGTTGCCTGATCCGCGACGCTGCGGTCGTCGAGCGCGAATTGCTTCTGCAACGCCGCGATCAGGCCGGGGATATTTTCCTTCGCGACGATCAGGCCGATCCGCGTCTGCGGCGTCTGCGGGAAGTGCCGGATCAGCGCCGCGACGTTGACGGCGAGCTGCCCCTTGGGGTTGCCGTAATCGGCATAGATGCCGGCGATGTCGAGCTCCCAGGTGCCGCCGGGCGCCGGCACCTCGATGACATCGCCGACGCGGACGTTGAGGCGGCGGCTCAGCTGCTCGCTGATGAAGGCGGCATTGCCGGGCACGAGCTGGGTCCAGGCGCGCGGCGCGGTCTCCAGCAGTGGCCAACGTTCGCGATAGAGCGCATGATCGGGCAGGCCGAGCAGCTCGACCGGCTGCCCCTGAACCTGCGTATCGGCGCGTCCGCCCGACAGGATCGCCTGCACGTCGCTGCGCTCCTTCAGCCAGCTCCGGATCGCGACGCCTTGCGCATTGTCGGAGGCGCTGATGTAGACGTCGGCGGCAAGCCGCCCGTTGAGCCAGCCGACGAAGGTGCGGCTGAAGGTCTCCACCATGGTGGACACCCCGACATTGACGGCCAGCGCGAGCAGCAGCGCCATCAGGGCCAGCGACAAGCCGGAGAGCTGTTGCCGGCTGTCCGCCCAGAACCACAGGGCCAGCGGCCCCTTCGCCCAGCGCTGGCCCACGAGCAGGATGATCTCGAGGAATGCCGGCAGGATCAGCGCCGCGCCGAACATCAATGCGGCCAGCACGCCGAATCCCGCAATCAGCGATTGCCCGTAGTGCAGCAGCAACAGCGCGACCGCAAACACGGCGCAGGCCGCGCCGCTCTGCAGGATCAGCCAGCGGCGCTGCCGCTGCTGCCAGGCGTACGGCTGCGCAGTCGCCAGCACCGGCATCCTGACCGCCTTGATCAGGCTGGTCGCGGCGGCCACGAGTGCACCCGCGATGCTGATGCCGATACCGGCGAGCCACCATTCGGAGCGCAGTGTGAGCTGTCCCGGGATCTGCGCGCCATACAGCCCGCGCAGCGACGCCGCGACGTCGGGCAACAGCGCAGCCGCGATGAAATAGCCGCAGACGAGCCCGATCAATCCTGCGACCAGCGCCAGCGCCACCAGCTCGACCACCAGCACCGTGTTGACCAGCCGCGCCGAGGCACCGCAGGCCCGCAACGTGCGCAGCATCGGCAGCCGCTGCTCGAAGGCGAGGCCGACGGCGGAGTTGACGATGAAGAGGCCGACGAAGAACGACAGCAGGCCGAAGGCGGTCAGGTTGAGATGAAAGCTGTCGGTGAGGCGCTCCAGCTCCGTCTCCGCATTCGGCTCGACCCGCTGCAACTTCTCGCCGACGATACTGGCCAGCGGCGCCGGCTTGCCCCTCGGCTTGCCGATCAAAAGCCACGACACCTGGCCCGGCTTGTTCAGGAGCCGCTGCGCGACGCCGATGTCGACGACGAGTACGCCGGACACGAGCTGCGGCAGCACGCGCAGCGGCGGCAATTTTGCGCCGTTGCTGATCGGCGGTGCCGCGCCTTCCTGTTCCTGCAGATCGCTCAGCGTCTCCCGCGCCACCAATGTCTGGCCGGGCGGCGCAACAAAACTGCTCAAATCCGAGGCGCCGAGGCGTGGCGCATTGCCGACGTCGGCCGGCATCGTGACCGGCTCGATGCCGAGCAGCCGCACCGAGCGCCCGTTGACCTGGACGCGGCCTTCCAGCACCGGCGAGACCGGCCAGCCCGCGCGGCGAAGTTTTATGAACAGCTCTTGCGAGAAGGTCGCGGCATCAGGCGCCACCAGCATCGCCGTGCGCACGCCGCCGAACGTCGCCGCCGCGCGGTCATAGGCATTGCGGGCCTGCTGGTTGATCGCCTGCACGCCGCTCCACAGTGCGGTCGCCGCGATCAGCCCGATCAGGAGCGTCGCGAACTGCATCTTGTGCCGTCGCCAGTGGCTCAGCAGCACCGCGAGGACCCACAGCGCGCGCCTCATGCGATCCGCCCCGCATGCAAGGTGACGTGGCGGTCAAGCGTGCCGGCGAGATGCAGGCTGTGTGTCACCATCAGGAAGCCGCAGCCGGTGCGGGTGACGAGATCGCGCGTCAGCGCCAGCACGTCGTCGGCGGTATCCTCGTCGAGATTGCCGGTCGGCTCGTCCGCGAGCAGCAGTGAGGGCTTTGTCGCCAGCGCCCGGCCGATCGCGACCCGCTGCTGCTGGCCGCCTGATAATTGCTCTGGATAACGCTTGAGCAGATTGCCGAGCCCGAGCCGCTCGATCAGCTCCTTTGACCATGCCGCATCGTGACGGCCGGCGATCCGCGCCTGGAAGGCGAGATTGTCGGCGACCGACAGGCTCGGGATCAGATTGTACTGCTGAAAAACCAGGCCGATCCGGTCGCGCCGCAGCTCGGCCCGGCCCGCGTCCGAGAGCTTGGTGACCTCGGTGTCCTCCATGCGAATTGTGCCGTCGTCGGCGGCATCCAGACCCGCGATCAAGTGCAACAGCGTGCTCTTGCCGCTGCCGGACTCGCCGGTCAGCGCGACGCGCTCGCCGGCCTTGAGGTCGAGGTCGACGCCACGCAGCACATGGACCGGCTCGCCGGCCGAGGAGAAGGTCTTTGAGAGGTTTCGGATGCTCAGCAAGGTCAATGCGCCGGACGGAATTAACTCAATGCTGCGTAGCACACTTGCCGTGGAAATGCCGGGGTTGCGTTGGCCTTGAAGCCGTTGTTAGCTCCCAAAACGGCCAAATCAAAAACGTGCCGACAAAAAGACATACGGGGAGATTGATGAGCGCTCAGGGAACGCCCGACGTTGCGGGCAGGACGGCAGGGGAAACCAAGGCAACGCCGAAGGGCGCCTGGACCGTCACTTTTCTCCTCTTTCTCTTCATGGTGGTGAACTTCGCGGACAAGATCGTCGTCGGTCTCGCCGGCGTGCCGATCATGACCGACCTGAAGCTCGATGCCGAGCAATTCGGCCTGCTCGGCTCCTCGTTCTTCTTCCTGTTCTCGATCTCGGCCATCGTGGTCGGCTTCATCGTCAACAAGGTGCCGACGCGCTGGGTGCTGCTGACGCTGGCGGTGATCTGGGCGCTGGCGCAGTTCCCGATGGTGGGCACCGTCTCGTTCACCACGCTCCTGATCTGCCGCATCGTGCTGGGCGCTGGCGAAGGACCTGCCTTCTCGGTCGCAGCCCACGCCATCTACAAATGGTTCCCCGACGAGAAGCGCACGTTGCCGACCGCGATCCTGTCGCAAGGCTCGGCCTTCGGCGTCATCCTGGCCGTGCCGGCGTTGAACTGGGTCATCGTCAATCACTCCTGGCACTACGCCTTCGGCGCGCTTGGCGTCGTCGGCCTGCTCTGGGTCTGCGCCTGGCTGACGTTCGGCAAGGAAGGCCCGCTCGAGGATACGCAGGTTCTCGCCGTCACCGAGCCGAAAATCCCTTATGTGCAGCTGCTGACCTCGCGCACCTTCCTCGGCTGCGTGATCGCGACCTTCGGGGCCTATTGGGCGCTGTCGCTCGGCCTCACCTGGTTCACGCCCTTCATCGTCAAGGGCCTGGGCTTCTCGCAGAGCCAGGCCGGCTACGTCTCGATCCTGCCCTGGGTGTTCGGCGCGACCGTCGTCATCCTCACGGGGTGGGTCTCGCAGGTGATGATGGCGCGCGGCTACACGACGCGCATCTCGCGCGGCGTGCTCGGCTCGGTGCCGCTGATCATCGGCGGCCTGATCCTGGCGATGATGGCGCATGTGCAGGGTGCTGGCCTGCAGATCGCGCTGCTCGTCGTCGGCTCCGGCTTGTGCGGGGCGATCTACGTCGTCTGCCCGCCGATGCTCGGCGAGTTCACCCCGGCCTCGCAGCGCGGCGCGGTCATCGCGATCTACGGCGCGCTGTACACGCTGTCGGGCATCATCGCGCCGAACGTGATGGGCACCGTGATCCAGCGCGCCGGCAACATGGTTGACGGCTACCTGACCGGCTTCACCATCAACGCGGTGGTCATGGTCGGCTCCGGCGTCATCGGTCTGATGCTGCTCTGGCCGAACACGGAAAAGGCCAGGCTGACCCGCGGTGCGGCCCCGCAGGCCGCGGCGCTGAAGGGCGCGGTGTCGCCGACGTAAGGGGCGCGCTTTCTTACCCTCCCCTGGAGGGGGAGGGTCGATCGCGCGCAGCGCGAGCGGGGTGGGGTGATCCCTCCGCTCGGGCACTATTGGATGTGGAGAGACTGTCACCCCACCCCGCTACACATTCCGCTTCGCTACATGCGTAGCGACCCTCCCCCTCCAGGGGAGGGTAAGCGGCAAGCTCGCTTAATTCACCCCCTGCGCACCCCGGATCAACTTCCCCGGTCGCCTGCCGGTGGCCTCACCGTGCCGCCGCGTCACCACGCCCGACACGATCGTCGCGTCATAGCCGTCGACATCCTGCAACAGTCGCCGCCCGCCGACCGGCAGATCGTAATGCACCTTCGGCGGATGCAGATGCAGCCGGTCGTAGTCGATCACATTGACATCGGCCTTATAGCCGGGAGCAATGAGCCCGCGATCGGTGAGGCCGACCGAGAGCGCGGTCTTGCGTGACTGCGCGGCGACCACGAAGGGGATCGTAAGCTTCTCGCCGCGCGTGCGGTCGCGGGTCCAGTGCGTCAGCAGATAGGTCGGGAAGCTCGCGTCGCAGATGATGCCGCAATGCGCGCCGCCGTCGGAGAGGCCCGGCACCGATTGCGGATCGATCAGCATCTCGCGTGTCGCGTCGAGATTGCCGTCGGCATAGTTGAGGAAGGGCACGTAGAGCATGCCCTTGCCCTCATCCGACAGCATCGCATCGTAGGCGAGCTCTTCCGGCTGGCGGCCCTGCTTGCGCGCCTGCGGGCCCAGCGCGTTCTCCGGCGGCTGCTCGTAATCGGGGGGATCGCCGAGCAGGAACATCTTGTCGTAGTTGGGCCGGAAGAACAGCGGATCGTCGGTCGCGGTCGCCGTCTCGCTCAGGATCGCGTTGCGTACGTCCGGCTGATGCAGCCGCGCCAGGCGCTCCCTGAGCGGCAGATGCGCGATCGCCTTGTAGCTCGGATGGGTCTGAAATGGATTGCGCGACAGCTCCAGCCCAAGCAGCAGGCCGACCGGGCGCGCCGCGATCTGCGCGGTGATGGAAAGGCCGCGTTGTGCGGCCGCATTGATCTCGTCCAGCGTCTGGCGCCAGCGGTTTGGCGCCTTGTCGTTCTGCGTGATCGAGAACGAGATCGGGCATTTGGTGGCATCCGCCACCCGCAGCATCATCGGCAGATCCTCGTGGAGGGTGGAGAGGTCGAGCACGAATTGCAGCACGCTGCGGCCCTGGCTGTGCATCGCGCCGGCAATCGCGGTGAGCTCGTCCTCGCCGGCCTTGAGCGTCGGCGTGAAATCGCCGGTCGAGGTGCGGTGGTTGAGCGTGCGCGAGGTCGAGAAGCCCAGCGCGCCCGAGCGCACCGCCTCGCCCGCGAGCTTCGCCATCGCCGCATTGTCCTCGGCCGTTGAGGGATCGCGGCGCGCGCCGCGTTCGCCCATGACGTAGACGCGCAGCGCGGCATGCGGCAGCTGCGCGCCGACATCGATGTCGAAATCGCGCTTCGACAGCCAGTTCATGTAGTCCGGAAAGCTCTCCCACGCCCAGGGAATGCCGGCGCTCAGCACCGGCTCGGGAATATCCTCGACCCCCTCCATGAGCTGGATCAGACGGGTGTGGTCGGCGGGCTTGCACGGCGCGAAGCCGACACCGCAATTGCCCATGATCGCGGTGGTGACGCCGTTCTGCGACGACGGCGTGATGTCCTGGCTCCAGGTGACCTGGCCGTCATAATGAGTGTGCACGTCGACGAAGCCCGGCGTGACGAGCTTGCCGCGCGCGTCGATCTCTTCCTGTCCCTTCGCGGAGATCTTCCCGACCTCGGTGATCTTGCCGGCAGTGATGGCGACATCCGCCTCGAACAATTCGCCGCCGCTTCCATCCGCGACGGTGCCGCCGCGGATCACGAGATCAGGGGTGCTCATGATGTTTCTTCCCGTTTTGTTGTTTTACGTTTTTCTATTCGTCGTCCCGGACAAGCGAAGCGCAGATCCGGGATCCATAACCACAGGGAGCAGTGTTGCGAAGACTCGGAGTGACCAGTCTCTTGCCGCAATGTCTCCCTGGGGTTATGGGTCTCTGCGTTCACAGGGACGACAGTTGAATTTGTGGCTTAAGCCTTGGCTTGCGGCTTCCGCTCCGTGAACGGCGACAGCACCACGGTTGCGACCATGAAGATCACGGACGCCCCGAACACCCAGTGCGGCGCGCTCTGGTCCATGATCCAGCCGAACAGCAGCGGGCTGACGATGCCGCCGAGATTAAAGCCGGTGGAGACGATGCCGAAGGCGCGACCCGCGGCGCCAGGAGGCGCGGCGTTGCGCACTAGCATGTCCCGCGACGGCGCGATCACGCCGGAGAGGAAGCCCGCAGTCGCCATCGTGACGGTCAAAGCCCAGCCCGGCAGTGTCACCAGCGCGATCAGCAGCACGATCAGCGCATTTGCGGCAAAGCAGGCGGCTGCGACATAGCCATGGCGCTCGGTGTAATCAGCGAGGAAGCCGCCCGCGAGCACGCCCACAGCGCTGGAGCCGAGAAACGCCGTCAGCGCGACGTTGGCGGCGGAGTAGGACGCGCCGTAGCCGCTCATCAGCGCCACCACGCCGAAATTGTTGATGCCGGCGACCGACAGGCTGAGCAGCATGAACAGCGCGGTGAGCGTGATCAGCGCCGGCGTGATGACGGCCTGCTTGGGCAGGTTCGCGTTGCCCGGCTTGGTCTTGTGCGCGCCGGCATCGGGAATGTTCATGACGATCAGCAGCAGGGCCACCAGCACGGCGATCGCGCCCGACGCGATCAGCGCACCCGTGCCGCCGGAGACGGTGACGAGCGCCGCGACGATCGCCGGCGCCACGGCGCCGCCGAGATAGCCGGCAAAGGTGTGGACCGAGAAGGCACGGCCCATCCGCGCCTCATCCATATGCTCGGCCAGGATGGCGTAGTCAGCGGGGTGGTAGACGCTGTTGGCAAGACCCAGCAGTACCGCGCAGGCAATCAGCGAGGCATAGCTGAGGTGCAGGCCGAGCAGGATCAGCGTGAAGCCGCCGAGCGCGAGCCCGCCCAGCAGGATCTTGCGCGCGCCAAAATGGTCGACGAGATAGCCGGTCGGCGCCTGCGTCAGGCCGGATACGACCGCCGAGACGGTGAGCGCGAAGCCGAGCTCGATATAGCCGACGCCGAGCTGGCTCTTCAGGAACGGAAACAGCATCGGCAGGACCAGCAGATGGAAATGGCTGACCCAATGCGCGATCGAAATCCCGGTCAGCGTGCGCAGCGCGCTGTCCGCCTTGCCTTGTTGCGGTGCGGCGAGAACGTCGACCATTGCAGTTCCGTTTCACGTCCTTAAGCGGACGCGCAAACTATCGGGCAGAGCCGTTATTTGTCCATGAACGCGGGCGCATGGCAGGTAGCGCGGGTGGGGGAAGTGAGGGGCGTTAGGGCGCCTCCACGCACCCATAACCCAGGGAGCAGTTTGGCGGAGGATCGCTGCTCTGTACTGTGACCTGTCACAGTCGAGATATCACGCGGTATGGGTCCCTGCGTTCGCAGGGACGACAGCGGGGTGTGGGCAGCGCTAGCACGCGATCAAAATCCGCGGCCGCCCTCACAACGGCTCGTCATCCGAACCGTAGCGGTCGCGTTTCGGCGTCGCGATGTCGCCGTCGTCGTAATCGTCGTCGTCGAGCGGAGGCGAGGGCTTCTTCGCCCTGTCGTCCGCTTGCTTGTTATCAACGACTTTGGGCGGCTTGCGCGGCTTGGCGGTCTTGGCCATGGGTGATCCCGGATGGTGATGCGTCATCCGCTTCTACCCCAAAAATATGTGCGGTTCCTGACTTACCGCAAGAAGGGGGCGTCAGTGCACCACAGGCCCGCCCGCCTTCTTCCAGGCATCGATGCCGCCGGCGATGTGGGCAGTGTTGGAAAGGCCGGCTTCCTTGGCGGCGGCGACAGCCATCGCCGAGCGTTCGCCGAAGGCGCAGAAGAACACGACGCGGCGGCCGGTGGCGGCCGCGACCTCGCGCAGCATGCCGCCGGGCTTCAGGCTGTCTTCAACGGACGGGTAGGGCGTATGCAGCGCGCCTTCGAGCATGCCGTGCTTCATCCGCTCATTGGTCTCGCGCAGATCGACCAGCAGGATATCGGGACGGCCAAGCGAGCGGATCGCCTCGACGGCGCTGACCGCGCGGCCCTCTTTCTCCAGCTCCTCCTGATGCAGGCCGACATGCATGTTGGCGGGCACCGCGACGTCCATCATCTTCGGATTGGGCAGCTTCAGGTTCGCCATCAACTCGATATATTCGTCGACCGAACGCACCTGGAGCCGCGGATTGTAGCGCTTCTCCTCGCCGATGGTGGAGACGGTGTCGCCCTTGTAGTCATGCGCCGGGAACACCATCGTCTCGTCCGGCAGCTTGAGCAGGCGATTGAAGATC
This sequence comes from Bradyrhizobium sp. MI1.7, assembly GCF_055811795.1. NCBI lineage: Bacteria > Pseudomonadati > Pseudomonadota > Alphaproteobacteria > Hyphomicrobiales > Nitrobacteraceae > Bradyrhizobium > Bradyrhizobium sp. MI1.7. Next base: position 53,458 of record NZ_JBVVPO010000027.1, on the reverse strand, counting down.
GAATCGTATTGCGCGCGCGACGAGCCGTTCTGAAAATCGGTGCGGCCGGTGCCGCGGATCAGAAGCGTGTCGCCGGTGAAGACGCGGTCGCCCATCAGATAGGAGTAGGAATCGTCGGTGTGGCCGGGCGTATACATCACGTCGAGCGACAGGCCCTCGATCGTCACCTTGTCGCCGTCGGCGACCCGCATCGCCACAACGTCGGCCTTGGTCTGGTCGCCCATCACGGTCATGCAATGGGTGCGGTCGCGCAGTTCGCCGAGGCCGGTGACGTGATCGGCATGCAGATGGGTGTCGACGGCTTTCACCAGCTTGAGGTCGAGCTCGCGCAGCAGCCGGCAGTAGCGATCGACCTTCTCAAGCACGGGATCGAGGATCAACGCCTCGCCGCCGGGGCGGCTGGCGAGGACATAGCTGTAGGTGCCCGAAACGCTGTCGAAGAGCTGGCGAAAGATCATGGCAAGACCCGGCGTGGAACTGGTTTCGAGGATTCTACTACGCCAGAGGCTGGAAAGAGAAGCAATTCACTGTATAGAGAGTGAAATTTAGAAAATTATTATTCTGCGTGATGGGGTGGGGGGCGGTTTTGCCGTAGGTCCTTGCCCCACCACCGCTGTCATGGCCCCCCCCCCCCCCCGCGCGCGCCGTAAAGCAAACCCCGCGGGGGAAGGGCAGCGCCCCGGCCCCAAGGCTAACCCCCCGCCCCCG
>NZ_JBVVPO010000027.1:3224-52740 GCF_055811795.1 Bradyrhizobium sp. MI1.7 | reverse complement strand
AACAAATATTTTTATTTTTTTTTAAATTTTAAAATTTTTTTTTTGGGTGGTGGGGGGGGGGGGGGTTTTGGCGGGGGCCCCCCCCCCCCCCGCGGGCCCCCCCCCCCCCGCGGGGGGCCGATCCAGTATTCCAGAAGCCGTGGTGGGATACGGAGGGCCCGCGGCGTACTGGATTCCCCGCTTTCGCGGGGAATGACACCGAGGGTGGCGCGGCGCCGTGCCCCGACAAAAAGGTCAGGGCCGCACCACCGTGTACCCATTCTCCGCCAGGAACAGGATCTGCCCGACGCCCACCTGCACCGGCGTCGCAGTCGGAATGAACTCCGGCCGTCTTCCGGTCTCCCGCTCGATCGTGTCGACCGTGTTGAGGCAGATATCGAAGCGCACGCCCTGCACGATCAGGCTTTCGACCTGCTTGCGGCGCTCGCTGCCGGTGAACAGGAGATCAATGCCGGGACCGAACGCCACCACCTCGATCGCGACCTTGTCCGGATCGTAGGCCTTCAGGAGATTGTTGGCGACGCTCAGCACCAGCGCGTGCTTCTTCGCATCGCCGTCGGAGAGCTGAAGCACGATCTTGTGCTCGGCGAACGGCTTGTCCTGGAGCGGCACTTGCTGTGCCGAGGCCCATGGCGTGGCGAAGGCGAGCGCCGCCAGCAGCATCGCGCAGCAGATTTGCGATCGCATCATCCCTGTCCTGCAATGCCTGGATTGCCCTCGACGCCCTTCAGCGTCACGCCGGAGCCGAGCCGCTCCTGAAACATCCGGCCCGAGCGCAGATATTTGGCGACGACATCCCACACCGGTGCGCCCTGCTGGCCGTTGACCGAGGCCCAGCCCGCGACCTTGTAGCGGTTGCTCGCGCTGAGCGCCTTGCCGCCATTGAGCTTCAGTTCGGAGATGCGGCTGCCGATCGCAGCTGTCGGCGTGCAGGTGTAGCTGAGCCCGCCGGCGCGCACCATGTCGCCGCCCTGCTGGTAATAGGGATCGGGGTTGAAGAGGTTGTCGCAGATGTCTTCCAGCACTTCCTTGATCTGGGCGCCGGTCATCTCCTGCACATAGGTCTCGGGATAGGTGATCGCGGTTTCCGCGAGCACATCCTCCATGGTCAGCGGCTGGCCGGACAGTGCGGTGACGCCCCAGCGGAAGCCCGGCGACAGCGCGATCTCGGCATCGAGTTCGCTGCGCAGCGCGGTGCAGATCAGCTCGTCGACGGGGCCGGCGAAATTGTCGCGGCGATAGAGCAGGCGGTCGGGCGTTGCGATCTTCTCCGACCAGTCGGTCACATGCGGCGCACGCACCCGGCCGATCAGCTCGGCCATGCCGGGGTCGGGCTTCAGCAGCTCGGAATAGACCGGCAGCAGATGGTACCTGACATCGCCGACCTTGCCCTTGTCGAGCGCGAGATCGAGGACGCCCAGAAATTTTCCGTTGGAGCCGGCATTGGTGACGAGCGTCGTGCCGCTCGCGTTCTTCACCGCGATGGGCTGCGGGATCGCATCATGGGTATGGCCGCCGAGGATGACGTCGATGCCGGTGATGCGGCTCGCGAGCTTGAGATCGACGTCCATGCCGTTGTGCGACAGCAGGACGACCGCATCGACCTTCTCGGTGCCGCGCAAGGCATCGACATGCTTCTGCAACTCCTCCTCGCGGATGCCAAAAGTCCAGTCCGGCGTGAACCGCTTGGGATGCGCGATCGGCACATAGGGGAAGGCCTGGCCGATGATCGCAACACGATGGCCGCCGAGCTCCTTGATCATCGAAGGCTTGAACACGCGCCCGCTCGCCTTGTCGAAGGCGGGGGCGTCGTTGAACGCGGCCTCCTCGGTCAGGAAGACGTTCTGCGCCAGAAACTCGCCCTTGAAGCGCTCGAGATTGTCGCGCAGCGCCTGCTCGCCATAGGTGAATTCCCAGTGCCCGGTCATCGCCTCGATGCCGAGCAGATTGGCGACCTCGACCATGTCGCGGCCCTGCATGATGTTGGCAAGACCCGTGCCCTGCCAGAGGTCGCCGCCGTCGACGAGCACGGAGTGCTTTTCGCCGGCATCGCCGCGCAAGCGATCGATCAGTGTCTTCAGATGCGCGAAGCCGCCGAGCTTGCCGAAGCGGCCTGCGGACTTCTCGAACTCGAAGCAGCTGAAAGCATAGGCATCGGCGCTGTCGGAGCGGATCCCGAACCGTTCGAGGAAAGCGCGGCCAACCAGATGCGGCGGCCGTCCTGCCATCTCCCCGATGCCGATATTGACGCTGGGCTCGCGGACATAGACCGGGTTGAGCTGCGCATGCGTGTCGGTGGTGTGTAGGATGCGCGCATTGCCGAACCGCTCAAGGTCGTAAATGCTCGCGGTCTCGGCGCCGCGCGCGAGCCGCGGCAGGCTGAGCGATGTGGCGACAGCAGCGGTGCTCTTCAGGAAATCGCGGCGGCGGATGGCCATCCAGAAATTCTCCGCGCCTCTCAACGGCAATTCGACGGTTCCACGAGATTTTTAGTCTAGCGGATTTCCATCGCCTTCCACGCCTCTTTTTCTGACGTCGCCTGGAAGATCGAGGCCTTCGCCAGCGCCTCGGCCTCCTTCGAAGCGGCAACCGCGCGGTCGAAATCGCCGCCGTCGGCCGCCTTCTTGGCTGCCGCCAGCGCTGATACGGTCACGGTCCACTGGTTGCGCATGCCGGCTGCCTCCTTGGAGGCGGCCTCCGCAGCGGCATAGGCCGCCTTGTAGTCTGCCTCGTCTGCCGCGCGCGCTGCTGGCGCGAGGCTCAATGCGAGCAACATGGCGAGAGGAAGTGACAGCTTCATGGCCGCGCTCCCGGCCCTGAAATCGGCAGGCCGTTGGCGACGTAGGACAGGAAATATTCGACGTCGCGATATTCATCGGCCTGCGGCTCCAGCGGAACCGCGCGGGTCTGGCTGTTGCAGGTGACGAAGCGGCGGCTGGTGGTACCCATGCCGCTCCATTCGGAGCGGTAGATCGGCATCGCGTTCAGAATGCCGAGTGCCGGCGCCAGGATCTCGGCGCGGATGCGCTCGCCCGGGCTCTGCACATGGCAGCTCGCGCAGGAGAAATTCATCTGGCCGCGGCGCGTGTAGAAGTAGCGCTTGCCGTTCTCGTACGCGGCGAGCGCGCGCGGGTCGTCGGGAATCTTGATGTCCATCGGCTTGCCGCGCGAGGTGAACGCCATGTAGGCGGTGAGCGAAGCCATCTCGTCCTTGACGTAGGAGTAGGGCGCCTCGCCATTGGCCTCGCGGCAGCGGTTGAGCGCGAGCTCCAGCGTGACGACCTTGCCTTCCCCAGTGTCGAAGTAAGGATAGTTCTGGCGGATGCCGATGCCGCCGTTCGGGAAGCAGTCGGCATAGGTCTTGCCGTTCTTGAACGGGGTCGCGAACATCTCCTTGCCGGCGTCGAGCGCGAACTCGTAGGGCGCAAATTCCTCCTTCTCCTGCCACTGCCGCTTCATGTCCTCGTTCATCGAATAAGGACCGTTGACGAAATCGTCGTGCTTCACGGTCGGAAACTTCTGGAAGAAGAAGTTCTGGAACGCTTTCGCATCGGCAACGGGATCGACCTTGTCGGCCGCGATCACGCGCGGAGAGGTGAGGGCGAACGCGACCAGCGCGGCGCTCAACGAACCAAGCAGGAGATAGAAGCGGACATTCATCACGAAATCTTCGCGGTGGTCGTGTCCGACCCGCCCTTGTTGTCGGTCCAGGAGACCTTGAGGTCGTCGCCCTTCTTGGCGCCCTTGAAGCTGAACTTGACGTAGGGGTCCTTCGAGACCGCGGTGCCCCAATCGGCGACGAAGACATCCTTGCCGTTACATTCGAACTTCAGTCGCTGGATGAAGTGCGCCGGAATCACCTCGCCCTTGGAGTCCTTGACCAGGCCGGTGTCCATGGGGTGCTGGATCAGTACCTGCACCTCGGTGATGTCGCCGTTGGCGGTGGCGCGGACGCGAATGCTGGATGCCATCTAAATTCTCCTAACCGCCGCAGCCGCCGACTGTGACTTTGACTTCCTTCGTCGCGCTGTAGAGCTTGCCGTCGGCTTCCACGATCGCTGTCACGTTGGTGGTCTTGGCCATCTTCAGGCGGTTGGCGACAGCAGGGATCGTGCCATCGGGAATCTTGTAGCTCGCCGCGAGCGCGCTCGGATTCTCGGCCACGAAGAACGAGATCGAGGTGACCTTGTCGAGCGTCGTCGTCACCGAGATCGGCACCACGCCGCCGTTCTCGGCGATCTCGGGCGCGTCGAGCTTGACCTTGTCGGACGGCTCGGCGGTCTTGCCGTAGAGCGCCTTGATCGCGTCCGCCTCGCTCTTCTGCTTGAACGCTTCTTCCGGGTATTTGTCGTTGGCCGCCGCACGCGCGGGCGCGAACGGCAGGTTGCCGAGGCCGAGCAGCGCGACGCCGGCTGCGCCCTGAAGGATCAGGCGCCGCGTCGGATGAGGGCCGGTGGTGATGGTCATCTCGAATCTCCTGGACATTCTCTTGGCGTGCCGGCGGTCACAGGGTCTGGAGGAAATCAACGATCGCGCTGATCTCCTGCTCGGTCAAAATCCGGTTCCGGCCGAACGGCGGCATCATGGTCTGCGGATTGCGCTTGGTCTCGTCGAAGATGATCGCGACCAGCTCGTTGCGATCAGGGTATTTTGACTTGATGTCCTTGAGCTCCGGTCCGATCGTGCCCGGCAGGTCGCCGCCCTTGATGACGTGGCAGGTCAGGCAATTGCCCTTGCCGCGGTCGAAGGCGAGCTTCTGGCCATCGGCCACGGCGGATTGCGCCCGCGCGGGGCCTGCGGCAAGCCCGGCGGCGATCGCCAGCAGGACGTAAAGGACGGGCGTCCGTGGAAAGGCGGTCAAGGCGTCATTCCGAGGCGTTATGTCGATGATCTCGTTCGCGGAAATATAGTGTTCCAAAGCACAAAGGGCATCGGCTGACAATCAAGACTATGCGCGCGGCAAAATGGAGTTAATATCTTCCGCATTGCAACTAAAGAGCTTATTTGTCCGGCGGATTCGGGCCAGGGGTGCTGGCCGGCTGTTTTCGGGGCGTTTGGGCGCCCATCGTGTTTTTTTCCCGTTCTCGTTTTTTCAAGGGGACCTCAATTGGCTGAATATGTCGTCGAATTTGGCAGGGACGGCGGACGGGTGGAGTCGGATGGGCGGCTCGATGCACCGGCATTTCATCGCAATCACGAGCCGCTCTGGGCGGCGCTGGAAAAGCATCTCGCAGGCCTGACCGGCAATGTCGTCGAGCTCGGCAGCGGAACCGGCCAGCACGTGGTCCATTTCGCGCAGCACACGCCCGGCCTGATCTGGTGGCCGAGCGACCTCAACCAGCGCCACCTCAAGAGCATCGAGGCCTGGCGCGTTCATTCGGGCCTGCAAAACATCCGCTCGCCGCTGCGGATCGATCTCACCGACCCCGACTGGTGTCCGGAGATGCGAAGCGGGCAGGGCCCGACGAGCCTGGCCGCATTGTTCTGCGCCAACGTGATCCACATCGCACCATGGAGCGTGGCCGAGGGCCTGTTCGCCGGTGCCGGCCGTTACTTGCGGGCCGACGGCAAGCTGTTCCTCTACGGTCCGTTCAAGCGCGACGGCAAGCACACCGCGCTCAGCAACGCCGTGTTCGACACCTCCTTGCGCGAAGGCAATCCCGAATGGGGCGTGCGTGATATCAGCGACGTCGAGACGCTCGCCCGCGGAGCGGGGCTGAGCCTCGTCGATACGATCGAGATGCCGGCGAACAATCTGACGCTGGTGTTTTCGCGCTAAGCCACGAAGGCGGTGCGCTCCCTCCCCCGCAAGGGGGGAGGGAATGAGAGAGCAGTGGCCGCCTCACGTCGTGATGCGATCAAAGTCCACGAGGGGCTGCGCGCCTACGCCTCCCCGTCCTTCCACCCGATCCTGTCCTTCAAGAACCGGAAGCCGATCACCTCGAAGCCGGCGCGCTCCTTGTTGTCCTTGCCGTAGCCGTGGCCGCCGGCTTCCGGCTCGTAGAACCAGGCCTCGTAGCCCATCGCCTGCAGCTTTGCGGCCATCTTGCGCGCGTGGCCGGGATGAACGCGGTCGTCGCGCCGTGTCGTGGCGATCAGGATCGGCGGATAGGACTGGCCGGCCTTCACGTTGTGATAGGCCGAGTAGGTCTTCAGCCACTCCCACTCTTCGGGCTTATCAGGGTCGCCATATTCCGCGATCCAGCTCGCGCCCGCGAGCAGCTTGGTGTAGCGGCGCATGTCGATCAGCGGAATGGTGCAGAACAACGCGCCGAAGCGCTCGGGGTAGCGCACCAGCATGTTGGTGATGAGGATGCCACCGTTCGACCCGCCTTGCGCCGCGATCCGCTTTGCTTTGGTCACGCCGCGTCGCACGAGATCGGCGGCAACGGCCGCGAAATCGTCGTGCGAGAGTTTCTTGCCGGCGAGCCGGCCGGCGTCGTGCCAGCGGGTGCCGAACTCGCCACCGCCGCGCAGATTCGCCTGCACGATGGTGCCGCCGCGCTCGAGCCACAGCTTGCCGAGCGAGGGGTTGTAGTACGGCTTCACCGCATGGGCGAAGCCGCCATAGGCGCTCATATAGACGGGCGCATCGCCGGTCTCGCTGGCCGGACCCGTTTGCACATAGGGAATGCGCTCGCCGTCGATCGAGATCGCCTCGTGCTGTGTGACCACGAGGCCGTCGGCGGTGAACGTCTTCGGCGCCTGCTTCAGCACGGTCGGGCTTGCGACGCCGCGCTCCAGCAACAGCAGCGACGGCGGCGTGAGCGGGTCCTGCACATTGGCGAGCAGGTCTCCATTGCTCTCGGACGGATGGCGATCGAGCGGCCAGATGTCGACGACGCCGATTTGCGGGAGTCCGGGAAGCGTCTCGCGGCTCCAGCCGCCGGCGGATGGTGTGAAGATCTCGAAGCGCGGCTGCAGCTCGTCGAGGATCGACAGCACCAACTTTCCCGCCGCCCAGAACAGACCTTGCAGGGCCTGCCGCGGCCCGGGTTCGAACAGGACGATGAAATCGCGGTGGCCTGAAAGGAACGCGGAGAGCGAGATGCCGAGCACCGTGTCGGTGGCGTAGGTCCGCCCCTCGACCGTCCAGTCCTTGCGCAGCTTCATCGCGAACCAGTCGCCATGCGCCTGCAGCCAGATGCCGGTCGGCAGATCGAGCTTCGTCGTCGCACCAGCCGCATCGCGCAGCCAGATCGCATGATTGAAGAAATCGATCTGGTCGACGATCCAGACCCGCGGCGCCGGTCCCGTGTCGTCGGCCATGCCTGACATCGCCATGTGATCGGCCGTGGTCTCGAGGATTACCTGGGCCTGATCGACGGGCTCGCCGCGCCGCCACACGCGAACGGTCCGCGAATATCCGGAAGTCGTCGCCATGCCCTCGCCGTGGGCGCTCGACAGCACCAGCGTATCGGCATCTATCCAGTCCACGCCGCCCTTGGCCTCCGGCAGCGTAAATCCGTCCGCAACGAAGCTCTTCGTGTCGAGGTCGAATTCCCGCAAGGTGACGGCGTCGCTGCCGCCGCGCGACAGGCTCAGAATCGCCCGCGAGTGTCCCGGCATCGTGGCGATCCCGCTCAGCAGCCAGTCCTCGCCTTCGCTCGCCGCGAGCTGGTCGATGTCCAGCATGATCTCCCACGCCGGATGCGGTTTGCGAAATTCCGCCAGCGTGGTTTGCCGCCACAGGCCGCGCGGGTTGGCGGCATCCTTCCAGAGATTGTGTAGATCGCTGCCGCGCCGGCTGACATAGGGGATGTTGTCGGGACGATCGTAGATCGCCGCGAGGACATCGCGGTCGCGCTCGAAGGCCGCGCCCCCGAACGCGGCGAGCGTCAGCTGATTCTGCCGCGCGACGAAATCGAGCGCCTGCTTGCCTTCGATCTCCTCCAGCCAGAGCCAGGGATCGTCGTCGGGAGCGCTGAGCGTGGGTCGGTCGTCGACAGACATGAACGAAACTCCCAAGGATCGCGGCGGATAGGATTTGATCGAGCGCAAGCCGTCAAGCGCGCAGGCCCGGTATCATCCGCCCGATTGCGTCAGAGGCATGGCCTGCGCCCGTTTGCGCCGGTTGCCCGCCCTCCCGCGCCCCTCCATAGTGCCGGGAATCAACAAGTCCTCTCGGGCGGAAATGCCGATGTTAGACGTGACTACAGCCCACGAAATCGCTGCCGACGCCCGCGTGCGTGCCAATGTGGTGCGCCTTGCCGCGGCGCAAGCGCTGACCGGCGCCAACTCGGCGGTGATCTTCGCCACCGGCTCGATCGTCGGCGCGACGCTCGCGCCCGACATGTCGCTCGCGACGGTGCCGCTGTCGATGTACGTCGTCGGGCTTGCCGCCGGCACGCTGCCGACCGGCGCGATCTCGCGCCGTTTCGGCCGCCGCTGGGCTTTCGTCATCGGCACCGGCTGCGGCGTCCTCACCGGCGTGCTCGGCTCGTTCGCGATCCTGCATGCCTCGTTCGCGTTGTTCTGCGTCGCGACCTTCCTCGGCGGCCTCTACGGCGCGGTGGCGCAATCCTATCGCTTCGCCGCCGCCGACGGCGCGAGCGCGGCCTACCGGCCGAAAGCTGTGTCCTGGGTGATGGCCGGCGGCGTGTTCGCCGGCGTGCTCGGTCCACAGCTCGTGCAATGGACCATGGACGTCTGGTCGCCCTATCTGTTCGCCTTCAGCTTCCTGGTGCAGGCTGCGGTCGCGCTGGTCGCGATGGGCATCGTCGCCGGCGTCGACATGCCGAAGCCGGCACCGGCAGATCTGCACGGCGGCCGGCCGCTGCTCGACATCGTGACCCAGCCGCGCTTCATCGCGGCCGCTTTGTGCGGCGTCATCTCCTATCCCATGATGAACCTGGTGATGACCTCGGCGCCGCTCGCCATGAAGATGTGCGGCCTCAGTGTCAGCGATTCCAATTTCGGCATTCAATGGCACATCGTCGCCATGTACGGCCCGAGCTTCTTCACGGGCGCGCTGATCGCCCGATTCGGCGCGCCCAAGATCGTCGCCGCCGGCCTGCTGCTGGAGGCCGTGGCCGCCGGCATCGGTCTCTCCGGCCTCACCGCGATGCATTTCTGGGCCACGCTGATCGTGCTCGGCGTCGGCTGGAATTTCTCCTTCATCGGCGCCTCCGCGCTGGTGCTCGAGACGCACCGTCCGCAGGAGCGCAACAAGGTGCAGGCCTTCAACGATTTCCTGGTGTTCGGCATGATGGCGATCGGCTCGTTCTCCTCCGGCCAGCTGCTGGCGAATTACGGCTGGTCGGCGGTGAACATGGTGGTTTTCCCGCCGGTGGTGCTCGGCCTCGCCGTGCTCTCGCTGGCGTCCTGGGCCCGCCGCCGCAAGGCGCGGCTGGACGCAGCGATGGGCGAATTCCCGGATGCGATCTGAGTTGGCAGGAGGCTGTCAGCAGCGTTGATAGTTCGATCCAGGTCGAAGTGATTTTCTGAGGTGAGATAATAGATGCTGCGTCATGGCCGGGCTTGTCCCGGCCATCCACGTCTCGGGACGTCGAAGAAAGAACGTGGATGCCCGGGACAAGCCCGGGCATGACGGAGTAGGCGGCAAATGCTCGACAATCCTCAACAGCCCCGAATCGACGAATCCGCGCTCCGCTACGAAGGCTGGCGCATCGTCGCGGTCTGCTTCCTGCTCGCGACCTTCGGCTGGGGGCTCGGTTTCTACGGCCAGAGCGTCTATGTCGCCGAGCTCCAGCGCGCGCGGGGCTGGCCGGCCTCGCTGATCTCCTCGGGCACGACGTTCTTCTATCTGTTCGGTGCGCTGCTCGTCGTCTTCGTTGGCGAGGCCGTCAGAAAATATGGCCCGCGGCTCTGCCTTATCGCCGGCACGCTGGCGATGGCGGCGGCCGCGGTCGCGATCGGCGCGGTGCGCGAGCCCTGGCAGCTCTATCTCGCCGATGCCGTGCTCGCCTTCGGCTGGGCCGGCACGAGTCTCGCCACGATCACCAACACGATCAGTCTGTGGTTCGACCAGAAGCGCGGCATGGCGATCAGCCTTGCGCTCAACGGCGCCAGCTTCGGCGGCATCGTCGGCGTGCCGCTGCTGGTGACCCTGATCGGCCACATCGGCTTCGCCAGCGCGATGTACGCGGCCGCCGGCGCCATGCTGGTGTTGCTGCTGCCGGTGATCCTGCTTCTCGTCGGCCGGCCGCCCGATCTTCACGGCTGGCACGCGACGGCGAAGGCCAGGCCGCAATCGTCGACGGAGATCCGCGCATGGGCGTTGCGCGACGTCGGCTTCCTCACGGTGACCATTGCGTTCGCGCTGGTGCTGTTCGCGCAGGTCGGCTTTATCGTGCACCTGATCTCGTTCCTCGATCCCGTGATCGGCCGCGAGCGCGCGGCGGTGGCGGTCGCGGTGCTGACCGCGATGGCGGTGATCGGCCGCGTGCTGTTCTCGATGGTGATCGACCGCCTCAACCAGCGGCTGGCTGCAGCACTGTCGTTCCTGAGCCAGGCGGCGGCGCTTTGCGTCGTCATCAATTTGCACAACGACTATGTGCTGATCGCGGCCTGCGCGGTGTTCGGCTTCTCGGTCGGCAATCTCATCACGCTGCCGTCGCTGATCGTGCAGCAGGAATTCGACTCCGCCTCGTTCGGCGTGCTGATCAGCCTCAACACCGCGATCAACCAGGTGACCTATGCGTTCGGCCCGGGCGTCGTCGGCTTCCTGCGAGATTTCTCGGGCGGTTACGCGCTGCCGTTCTATCTGTGTATCGCGCTGGAGGTGGCGGCCGCGGCGCTGATCATGGTGCGGGGGAAGCCAAAAGCGAAAACGGCATAGAGGCGCGACGGCGCCTTAACACACTCCGTCATTGCGAGCGCAGCGAAGCAATCCAGGCTGCCACTGCGGAAAGATTCTGGATTGCTTCGTCGCTTCGCTCCTCGCAATGACGAGGAGAGAGCGGTATTTAAGCCTCGCGCTGCTTCAGCAACCCCTCGACATCCAGCCGCTTCGTGAACATCGCAAGCTTGCCGTCCGGCCCGAGCGGCCATTGGTCTTTCGGCTTGTCCCAATACAGCTCCACGCCGTTCTCGTCGGGATCGCGCAGATACAGCGCCTCGCTGACGCCGTGGTCGCTCGCGCCATCGAGCGCAATGCCGGCCGACAGCACGCGATGCAGCGCATCCGCCAGTGCGGGCCGCGTCGGATAGAGGATCGCGGTGTGGAAGAGACCGGTCGTGCCCGGCGGCGGCGGCGAGCCGCCCTTGCTCTCCCAGGTGTTGAGCCCGATGTGGTGATGATAGCCGCCGGCCGAGATGAACGCCGCGCCCGAGCCCATGCGCTGCATCAGCTCGAAGCCGAGCACGCCGCAATAGAAGCCGAGCGCGCGATCGAGATCGGCGACCTTGAGGTGAACGTGGCCGATCCTTGTGCCGGCATTGACGGCTGGGCTTTGCGACATGGTGCTGCTCCGTTGACCAACTCCAGATAAGGCCGGCTCCGGGACAGTGCTACCTGCCTATCCCGAAACCCATCGTTTCCAGATACGAAACTATGAGAGCTCCGGCACCTCGCCCTCCGGCAGCTCGAACTCGAACGTGTTCAGCGTCATCGACACCATTGTGTAATAGCCGCACAGCCCGATCACCTCGACCACGCCGCGCTCGCTGAGGACCTTCACCGCTGCATCGTAGAGGCCCTTCTCGACGCCATGGCCTTCATGCAGCGACTTCGCGACGTCGTAGATCATCTTTCCCTTGGGATCGTCGAAGACAGGCGTGCGGCGATCGCGGATCGCGTCGATGATCTCAGGATCCATGCCGCCCTGGAGCGCCAGGCGCTTATGCGCATACCATTCGTAATGCGCAGTCCAGTGCCGCGCCGTCACCAGGATCGCGATCTCCGAAAGCTTGGCGGGGAATATCGTGTCGTAGCGCAGCACTTCGCCGAGCCGCGTGGCGTGACGGGCCATGTCGGGGCTGTTGAGCCAGGCCATCATCGGCGCCGGCGGCTTGCCGCGCTTGCCGGCAATCGACTCGTCATAGGTCTGCCGCTGGCTCTCGTTCATTTCGCCAGGCGAAAGTAGTTTCAGGCGCATTGTTATTTCCTCTTTGTTTTCAAGCTCGCCGTGGCGGCGACTATAGCCGAATGCAGCGCCACGGAAGTGGTTGAATTCCACGGTGCGATGGCTCAGAGTCGCGCCCAACAAGTCTTTTTGATTGATGGAAACGACCATGAGTGAATCTGAACCCGCCGATCTTGAGAAATTCCGCAGCGAGACGCGCGCCTGGCTGGAAGCCAACTGCCCGCCGGAGATGCGCAAGCCGGTGACCTCAGACAGCGACGTGTTCTGGGGCGGACGCAATACGAAATTCGCGTCAGAGCCGCAGCGCCTCTGGTTCGAGCGCATGCGCGACAAGGGCTGGACCGTGCCTGACTGGCCTAGGGAATATGGCGGCGGTGGCCTGAGCGCCGCCGAGCACAAGGTGCTGCGCGCCGAGATGGCCAGGATGGGCGCGCGTCCGCCGCTGTCGAGCTTCGGCATCTGGATGCTGGGGCCGGCGCTGCTCAAATACGGCAACGAGGCGCAGAAGAGGGAGCACCTGCCTGACATCGCGGCGGGCCTGATCCGCTGGTGCCAGGGCTATTCCGAGCCGAACGCCGGCTCCGATCTCGCCTCGCTCCAGACCCGCGCCGAAAGCGATGGCGACGATTTCGTCATCACCGGCTCGAAGATCTGGACCTCCTACGCCAACTACGCCGACTGGATCTTCTGCCTGGTGCGCACCGATCCCGCCGCGAAGAAGCACGACGGCATCAGCTTCATCCTGTTCGACATGGCCTCGAAGGGCGTGACGACCAAGCCGATCCTGCTGATCTCGGGCTATTCGCCGTTCTGCGAAACCTTCTTCGACGGTGTTCGCGTGCCGAAATCGCACGTGGTCGGCACGGTCAACCGCGGTTGGGACGTCGCAAAATATCTGCTCCAGCATGAGCGCGCGATGATATCAGGCATGGGCGAGCGCGGCGTCGGCCGGCCGCTCGGCCAGATCGCGGCGGATTCCGTCGGCACCGATGCACAAGGCAAGCTCGACGATTCCATGCTGCGCGGCCGGATCGCGAGCTTCGACGTCGATGAGGCCGCGCTCGCCGCTTGCGCCGAACGCGCGGTCGATCTCGCCAAGGCCGGCCAGGCGCATCCGGCGTTCTCGTCCGCGATGAAATATTACGGCACCGAGCTCAACAAGCGCCGCCACGAGATCCTGATGTCGGCCGGCGGCGTCAACGCGCTGGAATGGGAGAGCGAGCGCTCCAGGCAGGGCGCCCGCCCGCGCGCCTGGCTGCGCACCAAGGCCAACTCGATCGAGGGCGGCACGACGGAGGTGATGCTCGGCATCGTCGCCAAGCGCATCCTGGATTTGCCGGGAGCGTGAGGCACGCTCTCACCACCCGTCATTCCGGGGCGCGCGACTTGTCCGCCGAAGCTCGAAGAGCGAAGGCGGAAGCGCGAGCCCGGAATCCATACTCCCGATCGTGGTTATGGATTCCGGGCCTGGCCCTTCGGGCCATCCCGGAATGACGGACCAAAAATAGATTTCGAATCGGAAACACGCACATGGCCCTCGTCCTCACCGAAGAACAATCGATGCTCCGCGACTCAGCGCGCGGGCTGATCAGCGACAAGGCGCCGGTGTCGCACCTGCGATCCCTGCGCGACAACAAGGACCCGACCGGCTTCTCCAAGGAGCTGTGGCATTCCTTCGCCGAGATGGGCTTTGCCGGCCTCCTGGTGCCGGAAGAGTTCGGCGGCAGCGGCCTCGGCTTCATGGAGGCCGGTGTCGTGATGGAAGAGATCGGCCGCACCTTGATGCCGTCGCCGTTCCTTGCCACCAGCGTGGTGGCGGCTTCGGCGCTGAATCGCGGCGGCAATGCTGCGCAGAAGTCGGAATTTTTGCCGAAAATTTCCAACGGCTCGCTGCTCGCGACGCTCGCGATCGACGAAGGCGCCAAGCATCGCCCGCTTCAGACCAGCCTCCAGGCGGTGCGCGCCGGCAACGGCTTCAAGCTCTCCGGCGCCAAGGCGCTGGTCGTCGACGGCCACGTCGCGGACCTCTTCATCGTCGCGGCGCGCACCGCTGGCGCCGCCGGCGAGCGTGAAGGGCTGACGCTGTTCCTGGTCAATCCCAAGGCCAAGGGCGTTGCGATCGAGCGCACCATCATGGTCGATGCGCACAACGCGGCACGGATCGAGCTTGCCAATGTCGAGGTCAACGCCGATAGCGTGCTCGGCGAGGTCGATCAGGGCGCAGCGCTGCTCGACGGCGTGCTCGACATCGGCCGCGGCGCGGTCGCCGCCGAAATGGTGGGCTTGAGCGAAGAAGTCTTCAACCGCACCGTCGAGTACCTCAAGAACAGAAAGCAGTTCGGCAAGCTGATCGGCGAATTCCAGGCACTCCAACACCGTGCCGCCGAACTCTATGTCGACATCGAGATCACCCGCGCCGCCACGATGAAGGCGCTGCAGGCGCTCGATGCCGACGTCGCCAAGGCCGCATCAAGCGTCGCCGTGGCCAAGGCCCGCGCCGGCACCACCGCCACGCGCGCGGTGCAGGAAGGCGTGCAGATGCATGGCGGCATGGGCATGACCGACCAGTTCGACATCGGCTTCTTCATGAAGCGCGCCAGGGTGTGCGAGGAGCTGTTCGGCGACGCGAACTACCACACCGAGCAGCTGGCAAGGGCGCGGGGGTATTGAGGCGAGTGGATGTGAGGCGCGAGGACGTGCCTCACACGCGGTGTCGTCGCCCGGCTTGACCGGGCGACCCAGTACGCCGCGGCCTGTCCGCATACGATTGACGTCTCGGAATACTGGATCGCCCGGTCAAGCCGGGCGATGACAGTTGAGAGTGTGGAGAGCGCCTGCCCCAAGCTCCGTCATGGCCGGGCTAGTCCCGGCCATCCACGTTCTTGCGGTGCCTCAAAAACGTAGATGCCCGGGACTAGCCCGGGCATGACGATTGAGAGCGTGGCTGCAACCGAAGTCTATTACCGCATCGGCGGCGCGTACTGCACGCCGCCGGCATTCCACAGCTGGTTCATGCCGCGCGGGATCTTCAGCTTGGACTTCTCGCCGATGTTGCGCTCGTACATCTCGCCGTAATTGCCGACGTTGCGGATGATGCGGACGACCCAGTCCTTGGTGAGGCCGAGCTGCTCGCCGTAATTGCCCTCGGTGCCGACCAGGCGCATCACTTCCGGCTTCTTCGACTTCAGCGCCTCGTCGATGTTCTCCGAGCTCACGCCGAGCTCCTCGGCGTTGATCATCGCGTAGAGCGTCCACTTCACGATCATCATCCAGTCGTCGTCGCGCTGGCGCACCACGGGTGCGAGCGGCTCCTTGGAGATCATGTCCGGCAGGATCATATGGTCGCCGGGCTTGGAGAGATTGAGCCGCAGCGCGTAGAGCTGCGAGACGTCGGCGCTCAGCGTGTCGCACTTGCCGGAGTCGTAGGCCTTCACCACGTCATCCAGCTTGTCGAACTTCACCTCTTCATACTTCATGTTGTTGGCACGGAAGTAGTCGGCGACGTTGAGCAGCGTTGTCGTGCCAGCCTGCACGCAGACCTTGCTGCCGGTCAGGTCCAGCGAAGTCTCCTTGTTGCGTGAACGCGGCAGCATGAAGCCGGCGCCGTCGTAATAGGCCACCGCCGGGAAATAGAGGTCGTAGTCGAGCTCGCGCGCCATGCTCCAGGTCGAGTTGCGCGAGAGGATGTCCACCTTGCGGCTCTGCAATTCCTTGAAGCGCTCGCTGGCGTCGAGTGGAACGAACTTGGCCTTGCCGGGATCGTTGAAGATGGCGGCTGCCACCGCGCGACAGAAATCGACGTCGAATCCGGTCCAGTTGCCCTTGTCATCGGGGATCGAGAAGCCCGGCAGGCCCTTGTTGACGCCGCACAGCACCTCGCCGCGGCGAACGGTGCGCTTCAGGGTGCGGGTATCGTAGAACTCATAGATCACCGCCAGGGCGCCGACCAGTACGGCAACGGCGAGCCCGATCAGCAGGCCGCCTCGAAAAGTGCGCATCATGTTGCTCTCTCGAAATAATCGGGAAAAGGACTATTCGCTAAGGCGAGGAAGATCAGAGTTCGGGCTTCTGTCGGATGACCACCTTGGTGCCAACCGGGACGCGATCGTAGAGATCGGCGACGTCATGGTTGACGAGACGGAAGCAACCCGAGGATACCTTGGTGCCGATCGTATCAGGACGGTTGGTGCCGTGGATGCGGTAGACGGTGGTGCCGAGATACATGGCGCGGGCACCGAGCGGATTGCCGGGGCCGCCGGCCATGAAGCGCGGCAGATAGGGCTGGCGCTGGATCATCTCCGGCGGCGGCGTCCAGTCCGGCCACTCCTTCTTGTTGGTGATGTTCACGAGCCCCTGCCATTGGAAGCCGTCGCGGCCGACGCCGATGCCGTAGCGGATCGCGCGCCCGCCCGGCTGCACCAGATAGAGGTGGCGCTCGGCTGTCGAGATGATGATGGTGCCCGGCGTCTCGGTGGTGCGGAAGTACACGACCTGCTTCTGCCATTCCGGCTCGAGCTGGTAGGCGTCGTCGGCGACCAGGCCCGGCTCGTCGCCGCGGTCAGGCTGCTGGGCGGAGGCGTACGAGGTGGTCAGGACCAGGCCCAGCGCCGCGATGAACGCCCCGGTCAGGCGACGATAATCCGTCATTTCAAGCTCTCCCCGCTGCCACAGCGTAAATCATTCGGACCATCTGAACTCAGGGGCAGCTTCGTGGCAAGTTCATGGCACGCCCGGCTGGTATGTCACGAGAATGCTTTGGTTTTTTGACGAGGCCGGGCAATGCCACAAACAGGGGATGGCGCGAAAAGCCTAGATTGTCGCGGCAATGGTGGTGCGCTCCCTCCCCCGCTTGCGGGGGAGGACGATCGCACAGGAGTTCCTAGCGGCGGTCTGAGCGCGCGCCTCGTCCTTCGAGACGACCGCTTCGCGGTCTCCTCAGGATGAGGCTAAGACGCATCGGAGCCCGTCGAAATTGTCGCCGCGCACTCCGTCCTCATCCTGAGGGCCCGCCGTAGGCGGGCGTCTCGAAGGATGGCCGCAGGCGACTCTGTCAGATCGCCTTCAAATGCGATCGCGACGCCGCAAGCGGGGGAGAGCTAAATCTTGTTATTCTGCGCCGCGATCCCGAGCCGTCGGACGATTTCGGCACCCACCGCTCGGGCCTCGATCCGCGACCCGATTCGTGGGCTGCGAAAGCGTCGCCCCGAGCGCAACCGGATCGTAACGATGCAGTGCTCGTCCTCGGACCGGCCGCGGCGGTCGACGGTGATCGTCTTCACGTCGTGCCCCTCGATATGGTCGGCGCGCGGCGTGCCGTCGCCCCACAGGCGTTCGACGCGGATATCGCTCTCGCGGATGATCCAGAACGCGCCGGTCACCAGGTTGGCGTATCGGTAAACCGCGAATGCGGCGATCGCGCCGAGCGGCAGCAGCAGGATATCGACATGGCTGGGCGGCCATCCACGCCAGAGCTTGTAGGCGTAGGGAACGGCGGACAAGGCGACGGCGATCAGCGCGACGATCCTTATGTCCCGCGCGGAAAACGCCTCGAGGGGGTCGCCGAGACGCATCTCGGGATTGCTGGCATCGAGCGGATTGACGGGTGACTCGACATCGGGGACATCGAACTGTGCGGCGATCCGCGCCACGGTGTCGCGAACATGCGTGACGTCGGAGATCGGCGGGGACGTCAGGCGTTCCCCCGAGGCCAGCGTGAAGGCCAGCTGGAAACGGGCTTTCGCCCGCTTGCTGCCGGGAACCTGTAATCCCCTGATGTCGTCTTTCGCGACGACCCTGGTCCGGAGCTTTCCGAACGGACGCTGTTGCCCGATCAGGATCTCGTTCGGTGTGATGATCCACACCACCGCCGGCGCCAGCATGATGCCGACGACGAACGCTGCTCCGACGAGCAGCGCGGCCACCGAGACGATCACTTCCAACGTGTCGTGCGTGAACAGGCCCGGCGTGAAGCACAGCGCCACGGCGGCCGCAAAGCCGGACATGACCAGCCGTTGCGCGATCGAGGCGCCTTCGCGAAGGCGAATGTCGGTGCTGGTGGTCGCGTCGTCCATTGCGGGCGCTGATTCCGTCGCTCGGGAAACTCCACGGACGGGTCCGTGGAGTCAAGCAACAACGGCGGCAGCGGCGATCCGGCCTCAGCTGTTGGCGTTCAGCAGCTTTGCCACGGTGCGGTCGATCTCGTCGTAGCGGCCCTCGCCCTCGTGCTGGAACACGATCTTGCCGTTCTGGTCGATGATGTATTGCGCCGGCCAATACTGGTTCTGGTAGGCGTTCCAGGTCTTGGAATCATTGTCCTGCGCCACCGGATAGGTGATGCCGTGGCGCTTCAGCGCGGCCTGCACATTGGCGGCGGAGCGCTCGAACGGGAATTCCGGCGTGTGCACGCCGACCACGACGAGGCCCTTGTCCTTGTACTTGGCGTAGAGGTCGGTGACGTGCGGCAGCGTGTTGACGCAGTTGACGCAGCCATAGGTCCAGAAGTCGACCAGCACGACCTTGCCGCGGAGGTCGGCGATGCTGAGCGGTTTCGAGTTGAACCAGGTGTTGATGCCGGTGAAGTCGGGCGCGGTCTGCTGGCTCGCGGCAGCGGTGACGACAGGGGCGGCGCGCGCGGCCTCGTCGCAGATGCCGGGGATGACGGCGCCTGTTACGGCCATGCCGATCAGTGCGGCGGAGACGGCGAGCAGTTTGAAAGTCATGGAAGCGTCCTCCGGTGAAGATGAGGGATGATCACAGGCCGATCTGGCCGGTGGGATAGAATCCTGTGAGCCACGCCACGATCAGCGTGTCGTATTGGAAGTAGGCGGCGACCGCGAAAGCGATCACGACGACACCAAAGCCCTGCTGCAGCCGCGGCGAGATCCGCGCAAGGCTGCGCACGCGCGTGGTCGCAGCCTGTCCGCCATAGGCGATCGCGAGCATCGGGATCGCTGCGCCGATGGCATAGGCAATCAACAGCACGCCGGCCCAGCTGGCGTTCTTCGACGTCGCGACCAGCGTCAGGATCGAGCCGAGCACGGGACCGGCGCAGGGCGTCCAGACCAGGCCGAGCGTGGTGCCGAGCACGAGGCCGCCGAGCGCACCCTCGCGCTGTACGGCGCCGGCATTGCCGAGATCGAGCCAGCCGTTGAGCCGGATCGACAGCCATTCGAACGGCGCCGGCCACAGCATCAACAGGCCGAAGCCGAGCAGCAGGATCGACGCGGCCTCGCGCAGCACGTTCGGATCGAAGTCGAACAGCCGCGTGATCGCACCCAACAGCAGCGCGGTCGCCGAGAACGAGACGACGAAGCCGAGCGCGATCATCGCGGGCCGCAAGTGGCCCGCCCGCCCGATCGAGGCGCCAAGCAGGATCGGCAGCATCGGCAGCGTGCAGGGCGCGGCGATGGTCAGGATGCCGGCAAGGACGGCGAAGACAAGTTCGAGCATCGGGCACTCGTGAAGGAGGTCACGAGGGCAGTTCGGGATGGCTGCGCGGGTTGTTACGTGGCGTCACGCCTTCGTGAGGGGCGGCTGCCTGGTGTGGGGCGTGCCGGGCGGCATTGCGAGGCAGCCCTGTTGGCCACAGCGCCGGCGCGCTCCCTCCCCCCTTGCGGGGGAGGACGGGGGAGAGGGGTGGCCCCGGGAAAGGTCTATCCATCCGCGATCGTGCCGTGCACGACAAATCGAGGGAGTCCCCATGCGGTACCCCTCGAGGGAATGATGGAGCGGTGCCCGCCTCACTGGGTGGCGAGAATGGGCCTCGGCGACCCCCAAATACAAAACGACCCGGAGGGGGGCATCCCGTCCGGGTCGTTGGAAGTCTTGGGAGGTTTAACGAAACCGTATGTGAGCTTTATAGGAGGGAAGTTTTTCCGCCTGATGTTGTGCTTTGTTTCAATTATTGCGTCGGCGGTAACACTTCCGTGTCAGGGGACAGGGCCGAAACCTCGGTCCTATCCCATTGAAATCCTTGGTCTTAGGCAGCGAAACGGTCGACGCCGGCGCCCTTAAGCAAATCGGCCAGTTGCTTGCGGGCATAGAACATCCGGGTCTTCACCGTGCTCTGCGGGATGCCGATGATCTGACCGACCTCCTCCACCGACTTCTCATGGTAGTAGACGAGGTTGATGATCTCGCGATGCGCGGGCGACAGTTTTTGCACGCAGGCGCGCAGGATGGCGCTGGTGTCGTTGCGGTCGAGCGAGGTCTCGGGCGTCTCGGCATCGTCAGGAATCTGGCGCACGTCGTCCTGGTCGATGTCCTCGAAGCGGCGCTGGCGCATCGCGGTCAGCGCTTTGAAGCGTGCGATCGAGAGCAGCCAGGTCGAAACCTGCGAGCGGCCCTGGAACTGGCCTGCCGTGCGCCACACGTCGAGGAACACCTGGCTGACCAGGTCTTCCGCTGTGGTCGCGTCACGCACGATGCGCAAGATGAAGCGATAAACCCGCACATTGTGCCGGCAATAGAGGATGTGCATGGACGTCCGGTTGCCGTCCGCAATGCTCTCCAGGAGCATGTCGTCCGAGGTCGCCTGAGCGGCAATGATGCTCTGGCTGGCTTGGGCGTTGATGGCGATGACGTTCGGCATTGACTTAGCTCCCCGTAGCGCCGCAACCGAGCGGCGTTTCCTTGGACCAAAGTGTTAATCAGCGAACGTTTCGGGACGTCTGCACGAAAAGCGAAAAATGGTTTCGTGCGCCGCCAAATTGTTTCGTCGGACAGGCCGCGACGAAACATTCGGGGCGAAAAGCCGTGGAATTTCAATGTACGGAAAATACGGGGGTGGGGATTGGGGAGCGCCCGGGGCAGCCGGGAACGAAATTCCGGGCTTTGCGTTCGGTCGCGCCACCCATGCCGTCATTCCGGGGCGCGAAGCGAGCCCGGGACGACAGCGGTAGGTGCCGCGCGCCCTACGCCTTCTCGCCCGCGGGCGAGAACAGATAGCCGCCGCCGCGGATGGTGCGGATCACGGCCGGCTTGGTCGGGTCGGGCTCGATCTTGCGGCGGATGCGCATGATGCGCAGATCCACGGCGCGGTCGAAGGCTTCGGCGTCGCGCGCATTGGCCAGTTCGAGCAGGCGCTCGCGCGACAGCACGCGCTTCGGATTGGCCGCGAACACTTTCAGCAGCCCGAACTCGGAGGCGGTGAGCGGGTGCTCGTTGCCTTCGTCGTCGCGCAAGGCCTGCGCTTCGAGGTCGAGCCATTTGGTGCCGAAGCGCACCAATTGATCCTTGTCCGATTTGGCGGGCGCGGTCTCGGCCGCCTTCACCGGCGTGCTCCGCCGCAACACCGAGCGGATGCGCGCCATCAGCTCGCGCAGCTCGCAGGGCTTTGCCACGTAATCGTCGGCGCCGAGCTCGAGACCGACGACGCGGTCGATCGGGCTCGCGGTCGCCGTCAGCATGATCACGGGCACGTTGATGCGGCTCTTGAGGTCGCGGATGATCGAGAGGCCGTCTTCCTCGGGCATGTTGAGGTCGAGCACAACGAGGTCGGGCATGCTGCCGTCGATCGCGGTGCGCAAGCTCTTGCCGCCGTCGCACAGCGTCACGGTGAAGCCGTGCATCTTGAGGTAATCGCCGACCATCTCCCGGGCCGGGGCCTCGTCGTCGACGATCATGATGTGCTGGCTTTGGGTCATATCACTCAGATCTCGGTACTCGAATCACGGCAACTCGGTCGCGGGCAGGGTGATGGTGAAGGTCGATCCCTTGCCGGGACCGTCGCTCTCGGCCGTCACCTCGCCGCCATGCATGTCGATAATACGCTTGACGATGGAAAGCCCAAGCCCCGTCGAGCTCTCGCCCGCGGTCGGTTTGGCCGACAGCCGCTGGAACCGGCCGAACAGGCGGCCGAGATCCTCCGGCGAGAGGCCGGCGCCCTCGTCGCTGACGCGGACGACGGTATCGCTGGCCTCATGGGTGACGGCGACGATGATCTTGCCGCCGATCGGTGAGTATTTGATGGCGTTGCTGATCAGATTGTCGATCGCCTCGCGGATGCGGTCGGTGTCGCACATGGTGACGATGTTGGGCGGCGCCGTGACGCTGATCGCCTGCTGCTTGTTGACCGCGAGCGGGTGGTTGGCATCGGCGACCTCTTTCACCAGCGCAGCGACGTCGACCGGCTCGCGGCGGATGGTGATGTCGAAGGCATCGGCCATCGCGTCCGAGATCAGATGATCGACCATCGTGGTCAGGCGCTTCGTGGCATCGCGGATGTGATCGACCTGGGCGACCACGCCGTCGGACGAGGCGCCGGTCGAGATCAGCTCCTTCAGCATCTCGGTGCGGCCGAGGATGACGCCGAGCGGATTCTTGAGGTCGTGGGCGACGGTGCCCAAAATCTCGTTCTTGAAGCCGTTGGCGCGCTGCAGTCGCAGCCATTGCGCCGAGAGGCGGCGGTTGGCTTGCATCAGCGCGCGGGTACGCTGGGCGACGCGGTCCTCGAGCTGCGTGTTGGCGTCCTGGAGCTGCTGGTAGAGGATGACGTTGTCGAAGGCGATCGAGAGCCGGCTGGAGAAGATCTCGACCAGCGAGCGGTCGGTCTCGGACAGCTCGCGCTCGGCCTGCAGCAGCACCACCACCTCGCGGCCGGAGCCGGTCCGCAGATAGATCACGCTGCGGTGGTCGGCGAATTCGTTCTTGCGGCCCTGGAACGCGGCTTCCACCATCGTCCGCAGATCGGGGTCGAGCGCCTTCGACGAGGTCGTGCCGATGAAGCGGCTGTAGCAGCCGCTGCCGGCGAGCACGGAGAGCTCGGGGTCCACGCCGCCATTGTCGCGCAGCACCAATATGCCGGCGCAATCGACATTGAGCAGCGAGGCGAGCTGGGTCAGCACGCCCTCGGCGAGCCGCTGCATCGACTTGAAGTCGTATAGCGTCGAGGCGGCGTCGATGATGATCTCGAGCCCGCGCCGCGTCTGCACCATGCGCTCGAGCTGCTGATAGGAGCGCAGCGCCGCGGTCAGCGAGGTGAACAGCTTGTCGGCGGTGAGCTCGGTCTTGGCCTTGTAGTCGTTGATGTCGTACTGGACGATCACGCGCCGCTCCGGCGCCTGGCCGGGCTGTCCCGTGCGCAGGATGATACGTACGGTCTCGTTCTTGAGCTCGTTGCGGATGAACTCGACCAGCTCGAGGCCGGCGACATCGGTCTCCATGATGACGTCGAGCAGCACGGCGGCGATGTCGCCATGCGCGGCCATCAGCTTGCGACCTTCCGCCGCGGAATGGGCGGAGAGGATCTCCAGCCCCTGGCCGTTGAGGCTGTAGTCGGACAGCGCGAAGCGGGTGCCGTCATGCACGGCCGGATCGTCGTCGATGACGGCGATCTTCCACTTCCGTGCGTTCTGGTCCTCCGGTGCGGTACCGGTATCGTCGATCAGGTGGAGGACATCGTCCTGTTCGGCCATTGAGAAGTCCCGTCAGTCTCTGTGCTTTGCGCGCCGCCCTTGGCGACCCGGGGCATGATAATGCGAAAAGTAGTGCCTTGTCCCAGCTTGGATTCCAGCATCATGCGCCCGCCGAGCTGCTGGGTGACAAGGTTATAGACGATATGCAAGCCGAGTCCCGTACCACCTTCATTGCGCCGGGTGGTAAAGAATGGGTCAAAGGCCTGGCGCTGCACGTCAGGGGTCATGCCGGCCCCGTCATCGGCGAAGATGATCTCGATGTCGTCGGTCCCGCGCGGACGCGCCGAGATCGTGATCGTGCCGGCGCGGCCGTCGGCAAAGGCGTGGTTGGCGGCGTTGAGGAAGAGGTTGGTCAGGATCTGGCCGTAGGAGCCTGGATAGCCGTCGAGCAGGAGCCCCTCGGGCACGTCGGCCTGGAGCGTGATCGGCGAGCGCTTCAGGACCGGACGCAGGCTGGCGATGATCTGGTCGGTGGCTTCGCTGAGTGAGAACTGCCGCCGCTCGGCATGCGAGCGGTCGACCGCGACCTGCTTGAACGACTGGATCAGCTCGCCGGCGCGGGTGAGGTTGGCGACGAGCTGCTGCGAGGCGTCGCGCGAGGACTGCACGAACTCCTCCAGCTGCGAGCGGCGCAGGCCGCCGTCGCCTTTGAGCTGGGCCTCGAAGATCTCGGTGCGCCGGGCGAAGCTGGAAGCGACGGTCAGGCTGATGCCGATCGGGTTGTTGACCTCGTGCGCGACGCCGGCGACGAGGCCGCCGAGCGCCGCCAGCCGTTCGGCGTCGATCAAATTCTGCTGCGCGGTGTTGAGCTCGAGCAGCGCGCTCTCGGCCTTCTCCTTGGACGCGCGCAGCTCGTCCTCGGTCTCGCGTTTCGCGATCGCGTTCTCGCGGAACACCTCGACGGCGCGCGCCATGGCGCCGACCTCGTCGCGTGCCTTGGTGCCCTGCACTTCGCGGTCGAGGTCGCCGAGCGTAATCGCGCGCATCGCGGTCATGATCTGCTGCAGCGGCAGGCGGATCGACAGCGCGATCAGCACGCCTGCGGTGAGGATGATGCCGAGGAAGATCACCGCGATCGACAGCACCCGCCGCGAGATATCGGCCAGGGTACGATCAAACGTCTCCTGCGCCTTCTGCTCGCGCTGGCGCATCTTCGTGGAGAGGTCGTCGATGGCGCCGATCGCCTCGGCCTGGCTGGCGTCGATGGTGTTGCGCAGCAATTCGGTGCGGCTCGTCAGCTGCTCGGAGAGCTTTGCGAAACCCTCGCGCAGCGCCATGGTGCGGGTCCCGAGCCGTTGCAGCGCCATGCGCTGCAGGTCGTTGTCGGCGAGATCGATCATGACCGGAATGGTCTTCTCGATCGTCTCGGTGTTGCGGCGCGCGTCGTCGGCGGCACCGGGCGAGAGCGACAGATAGTAGGAGTTGGCCGCCACCAGCATCGCGGTGAAGGCCTCGCGCGACTTGCCGAGCGAGGGCCAGATCAGGGCGTCGCGATGGCCGGTGGCGCCCTCGATGATGGAATAGAGACCGGCCATGTCCCTGGCCGGGCCCTGCACCTGCTCCTCATAGGTCTTGGCGATGGTCGCCTGCACACTGCGCAGCTCGCCGAAGCCGTTGAGGAAGCGGTCGGTGGTGCGCTCCAGCTCCTCGACCGAGCCCGACAGCATCGGGTCCTTGGCGGCACGGTCGGTCAGCGTGCCCAGCACCGCCTCGCGCAGCAGCAGGATCTCGGCGAACAGGTCCGGGCTCGGCTGGTTGATGTAGCGGTGGATCAGATTGTGCATGCGCCCGGTCTCGCTTTCGAGCAGCGCCAGGATGCGGTCGGACTCGCGCACCTGGCGGACGTCGCCCCAGGCCGAGCCCAGCACCTGCGTGCCGTTCCAGATCAGCCCCACCAGCACCACGACCACGGCCGAGTTCAGAGCCGCGATCGACAGGATGCGCCAGCGGATCGGCACCGCGCGGAGCATCCCGACCAAACGTGCGCGCAGCCGCCCGAGCGGGCCGGGCGGCCTGTCTGCGTGCTCGCTGGGTCCAGGCGCAGCCAAGCGGCTCACTCCACCTTGCGAATGCGTTCGATCAGCGCGGCCGCGGCGGGATCGCGCCCCGCCTTGGCATAGATCGCAGCCATCGCGCCCTCGAACGGCTTGCGGTCGATATCCCTGGCGACGGTGATGCCGGCGGCTTCAGCCTTGTGCTGCGACTGCTCTTCGAGGTCGCGCCACTTCTCGCGCATGAACCGGCTGGAGCGAGCCGCGGCTTCGCGGAATATCTGCTGGTCGTCGGCCGACAGGCTCTTCCAGGCCTTCAGCGAGATCACCAGCACTTCCGGGCTCATCGTGTGCTCGGTGAGCGCGAGGTGGCCGGCATGTTTGTAATGGTCTGTCGTCACGAAAGATGGCCAGTTGTTTTCGGCACCGTCGATCAGATGGTTGGCAAGCCCGGTGAGCACCTGCCCGTAGGGCATCTCGACCGGCTCGGCGCCGAGCGAGCGAATCATCTCGCTCATCAACTCCGACTGCTGCACCCGGATCCGCAATCCCTTGAGGTCGGCGACACTTCGTATCGGACGGACGCCGTTGTAGATCGACCGCGCGCCGGAATCGTAGAAGGCGAGCCCGACGAAGCCGTAGGGCTCGAAACTGCCGAGGATCTCGCTGCCGATCGGCCCGTCCAGCACCTTCTGCATGTGCTCGATGGACCGGAACAGGAACGGCATGGCGAGCACGTTCATCGCCGGGACGAAGTTGCCGATCAGCGCCACATTGGTCCGGTTAAGGTCGATCGCGCCGACCCTGGTCTGCTCGATGGTCTCCTTCTCTTCGCCGAGCTGACGGGAATGGAACACCTTGATCTCGTGCCGGCCGCCGGTGCGCTCGGCAATCAGCGCGCCCATGTAGCGCAGCGCCTGGACGGTCGGGTAATCCTCGGCCTGGGTGTCGGCGGCGCGGAATTCGCGCGCAGCTGCGCTCGTCGCGCAGACCGCGAGCAGAAGCGCGACGAAGATCAACCCGGTCCGCGAGAGTTCGGCACGGTTCAGCACTGGCACACTCAACCCCTCAGTGGTGGAGTCTATGGCGAAGCAAAAAGGTTCAATGCAATCTAGCAGATGGTTGAGGGAAGGCCATCCCGCCGCACCCGGCGGAGCGATTGTGCGGCGCGGCCGCCGTTCATTCCCGGTTGAAACAGGAAATGCCGCGCCTTAAGCAGGTACGGTCGCCTTTGCCGCGCGACACGGGAAGAGCCATCGTGATTTCAGCATCGAGTCTTTTGCGGATCCTCGCCGCTTTCATCGTCCTCGCAATGCCTCTTCAGGCGCGCGCCGCAACCGACATCGCGCTGTGGCACGCCATGTCCGGCGAGCTTGGCCGGCAGCTCGAGAAGCTCGCCGCCGACTTCAACGCCTCGCAGTCCGATTACCGCATCGTGCCTGCTTACAAGGGCAACTACACCGAGACGGTGACGGCGGCGATCTTCGCCTTCCGCTCGCGCAGCCAACCGGCGATCGTCCAGGTCAACGAGGTCGCGACCGCCACCATGACCGCGGCCAAGGGCGCGATCTATCCCGTGTTCACCATGATGCGGGACATGAACGAGCCGTTCTCGCTGGGCGATTACCTTCCCGCAGTCTCCGGCTATTACACCGATGCGGCCGGCAATCTGTTGTCCTTCCCGTTCAATTCCTCGACGCCGATCCTCTATTACAACAAGACCATGTTCCGCGACGCGGGCCTCGATCCGGAGACGCCGCCGAAGACATGGCCCGAGCTTGGGCTTGCCGCAAAACGCCTGCGCGAGCGCGGCGCTGTGTGCGGCTTCACCACCTCCTGGCCGTCCTGGATCCACATCGAGAATTTCTCCGCCTTCCACAATCTGCCGCTCGCGACGCGGACCAATGGCTTTGCGGGGCTGGATGCCGAGCTGACCATCAACAACCCGGTCGTCGTGCAACACATCGCCCAGCTCGCCGAGTGGCAGAAGGACAAGGTGTTCGATTACGGCGGCCGCGGGCAGTCGGCCGAGCCGCGCTTCCAGAAGGGCGAATGCGGCATCTTCATCGGCTCCTCGGCGACGCGGGCCGACATCAAGGCGAATTCGAAGTTCGATATCGGCTACGGCATGATGCCGTACTGGCCCGATGTGAAGAACGCGCCGCAGAACTCGATTATCGGCGGTGCCACGCTGTGGGTGCTGCGCGACCGCCCGCGCGCGGAATACAAGGGCGTGGCACGGTTCTTCGCCTATCTGTCGCAGCCCGGCGTGCAGGCCGCCTGGCACCAGAACACCGGCTATCTGCCGATCACCCGCGCCGCCTTCGAGCTGACGCGCGCGCAGGGTTTTTACGAGCGCAATCCGGGCTCCGCGATCTCGTTCGAGGAGATCACGCTGCATCAGCCGACGGAGAACTCGAAGGGCATCCGGCTCGGCTCCTTCGTGCTGATCCGCGGCGCAATCGAGGACGAGCTGGAGCAGGCCTTTACCGGCCAGAAGGGCGCGCAGGCCGCGCTCGATGCCGCGGTCGAGCGCGGCAACAAGCTGCTGCGCCAGTTCGAGCGCGCCAGCCCGGACCGGTAGCGTATGCGTGAGTGCGCGCCTCGTCCTTCGAGACGACCGCTTCGCGGCCTCCTCAGGATGAGGCTAAGCGGCATCGGTGCCTGCCAAAATCGCTGCCACGCACTCCGCCCTCATCCTGAGGAGCCCCGCCAAAGCGGGGCGTCTCGAAGGATGGGCCGCGAGGGGAACTGTTTTTGAAATGCATAAGGTCGCGATGTCGATGAAACTACCTCACTTCGCCGATGC
This sequence comes from Bradyrhizobium sp. MI1.7, assembly GCF_055811795.1. Taxonomy (NCBI): domain Bacteria; kingdom Pseudomonadati; phylum Pseudomonadota; class Alphaproteobacteria; order Hyphomicrobiales; family Nitrobacteraceae; genus Bradyrhizobium; species Bradyrhizobium sp. MI1.7. Next base: position 24,479 of record NZ_JBVVPO010000027.1, on the reverse strand, counting down.
GGACAGCTTTCTCGCCTTTCGCTCTGATCCACGGCAATGGCTGGGAATTGCGCTCGACATCGCGCGCAGCCACGGTCTCGATATCAGCGCGCCGCACGTGTTTGCGACCGGCACCAATCTCGTCGTCGGCCTCAGTGAGAAGCTGATCCTGAAAATCTTCCCGCCGCAGCTCGGCGCGCAATTCGTGTCCGAACGCGGGTCGCTGGCGCAGCTTGCCGGCCGCCTTCATCTGCCGATCCCGGAGATCGTCGCGGAGGGTGAGCGCGATGGCTGGCCCTATCTCGTCATCACGCGTCTTGCCGGCACGCTCGGCTCGGAGGTGTGGCCGCAATTGGCCGAAGCGCAGAAGGAGCGCCTGCTGCGCCAGATCGGCGAGACCATCGCCGCCGTGCAGCGCGCACCGCTCGGACCGCTGGCGGAGATCGAGCCGCGCTGGGATGCGTTCATGCGCGCCCAGATGCAGGGCTGCAAGGCGCGGCACATGCGCCTCGGCCTTGCGCCGAAATTCCTCGAAGGCCTCGACGATCTCCTGCGTGACGCTGCAAAACTGATCCCGATGGATGCGCCGCCGGTGATCCTGGTCGGCGAATATATCCCTCAGAACTTCCTGCTCGCCTGTCATGACGATCAATGGTCGCTCGCGGGCCTGTTCGACTTCGGCGACGTGCTGACGGGATGGCGCGACTACGATCTGCTCGGCCCCGGCGCCTTCATGGCGGCCGGCCGGCCGGGGAGGGTGCGCAGTCTGCTCGAGGGCTTTGGCTATGCAAAGCCGGACTATGCGCTCAAGCGCCGGCTGATGGCGCTGATGCTGCTGCACCGCGCCAGTGACCTCAACAGCCACGTCTGTATCGAGGGCTGGCAGGACAGGGCGAACGATCTCGTCGAGTTGCAGGATCTGATCTGGGCGGGCTGAACCGCCCAGGCCATCTGCGACGTCCTGCTCAATCCAGCAGCGCTCAATCTTTCAGCTTATTTTTGAAGCAGAATCGCATCTTTGTATGCAATTGACCGGCTTGCCCAAAAGGCGATCAGCCGCCGAAATCACAAAAAATAGATTGGAATCAACGCTTTATATGGAAATTAAGAACCCATTAAGCGCTGGCACGAACCTTGCGAATCCCTGTTCCAACCAGAAACTTTTGCGTTGGAGCATTTTCCATGAAGCGCCGCGATTTCCTCAAGTCCGTGTCCGGATTGGCCGCAGGCGCGGCGCTTCCGGCGATCCCACAGGTCGTCTCCACCGCCTATGCCGATGCGCGTTCGGAGACGCTGCTGATCGTCTCGGAAGGCGGCCCGAACAATCTCGACATCCACGGCGTCGGCACCAACGTGCCCGGCTATGAAGTGTCGTGGAATTGCTACGACCGCCTGATCAGCCACGAGATGAAGGTCGGCCCCGGCGGCGTGCCCTATTACGACCGCGACAAGTTCAAGGGCGAACTCGCCGAGGAGATGAAGATCGACGACATGTCGGTCACCTTCAAGCTGCGCAAGAACGCCAAATTCCACGACGGCACGCCCGTCACCGCCAAGGATGTGAAGTGGTCGCTCGACCGCGCCGTCAGCGTCGGCGGTTTCCCGACCTTCCAGATGAGCGCGGGCTCGCTGACCAAGCCGGAGCAGTTCGTCGTGATCGACGACACCACCGTGCGCGTCGACTTCCTGAAAAAGGACAAGCTCACGATCCCCGATCTCGCGGTCATCGTGCCCTGCATCGTCAACTCCGAGCTGGTGAAGAAGAACGCCAGTGAGAAGGACCCCTGGGGTCTCGAATTCACCAAGCAGCAGACCGCGGGCTCCGGCGCCTACAAGGTGACGAAGTGGACCGCCGGCACCGAAGTCATCATGGAGCGCAACGAGGATTGGGTCTGCGGTCCCTTGCCGAAGATCAAGCGCGTGATCTGGCGCATGGTGCCGCAGGCCGGCAACCGCCGCGCGCTGCTGGAGCGCGGCGACGCCGACATCTCCTACGAGCTGCCCAACAAGGACTTTCAGGAGATGAAGGCGAACGGCAAGCTCAACGTCGTGTCGCTGCCGTTCTCCAACGGCATCCAGTATATCGGCATGAACGTCACCAAGCCGCCGTTCGATAATCCAAAAGTTCGCCAGGCGGTTGCCTATGCGCTGCCCTATCAGAAGATCATGGACGCGGTGATGTTCGGCCTCGCCAACCCGATGTTCGGCGCGCCCAAGGACAAGCCGACCGAAGTCGCCTGGCCGCAGCCGCACAAATACAACACCGACATTGAGAAGGCGAAAACGCTGATGGCGGAGGCAGGCCTCGCCAACGGCTTCGAGACCACGATCTCGTTCGATCTCAACTTCGCGGGCGTCAACGAGCCGCTCTGCGTGCTGGTGCAGGAATCTCTCGCGCAGATCGGCATCAAGACGACCATCAACAAGGTGCCCGGCGCCAACTGGCGCACCGAGCTGAACAAGAAGGAGATGCCGCTCTTCACCAACGTGTTCTCGGGCTGGCTCGATTACCCCGAGTACTTCTTCTACTGGTGCTATCACGGCAACAATTCCGTCTTCAACACCATGAGCTACAAGTCGGCGGAGATGGACAAGCTGATCGACGGCGCCCGCACGGCGGCGGCGACCGGCGACACTGCGACCTACGATGCCGACGTGAAGGGCTTCGTCGATCTCGCTTTCACCGACATCCCGCGCATCCCGCTGTACCAGCCCTTCGTCAACGTCGCGATGCAGAAGAACATCAGCGGCTACCAATACTGGTTCCACCGGAGGCTGGATTACCGCGCGCTGGTGAAGGGGTGAGCCGTCATGCTGATCGTCGGCGACGCATCGGCATGTGTTTGTCTCTCTGCTCGCGATGCGGTTTCGTCATCGCGTGAGATGGCCACCAATCTCTCGCTCCCTCCCCCCTTGCGGGGGAGGGTCGGGGAGAGGGGTAGCCACGAACTCCGACCTCTCCTGGGGCCACCCCTCTCCCTAGCCCTCCCCCGCAAGGGGGGAGGGAACGCAGCGGAGCCAGCCTGCTCACAATTGCCAAGCAGAAGGAGAGCGCTCCCATGCTGACCATGATCGGCAAGCGCCTGATGTTCGCGATTCCCTCGCTGATCGGGGTCGTCATCGTCACCTTCCTGCTGACGCGCGCGTTGCCCGGTGATCCCGCCGCATACTTCGCCGGTCCCGCCGCGACCAAGGAAGCCGTTGAGCAGATCCGCAAGAAGCTCGGGCTCGACAGGCCGCTGATCGAGCAGTTTTTCCGCTACACCAACGACCTCGCCCATGGCGATTTCGGCAACTCGCTCACCACGGGGCAGCCGGTCGCGGCCGAGATCCGCAACCGCCTGCCGGCTTCCGCCGAGCTCACGCTGCTCGGCCTCATCGTTTCGGTCGTGATTGCGATCCCGCTCGGCGTGCTGGCGGCGACGCGGCCGGGATCATGGGTCGACCATCTCTGCCGTGTCACGACGACGGCCGGCGTGTCGTTACCCGTGTTCTTCACCGGCCTGGTGCTGGTCTATGTCTTCTACTTCAGGCTAGGCTGGTCACCCGCGCCGCTCGGCCGCCTCGATGTGTTCTACAGCGCGCCGCCGACGGTGACCGGCTTCTATCTGATCGACACCCTGATCGCGCGCGACTTCGAGGCGTTCCGCTCGGCGCTGAGCCAGCTCATCCTGCCGGCGACGACGCTTGCGATCTTCTCGCTGGCGCCGATCGCGCGCATGACGCGCGCCTCGATGCTGGCGGTATTGTCGTCGGAGTTCGCGCGCACGGCACGCGCCAGCGGCCTGTCGCCGACAACGGTCATCGTCACCTACGCGTTCCGCAATGCGATGCTCCCCGTGATCACCACGCTCAGCATGGTGTTCTCGTTTCTGTTAGGGGCCAACGTGCTGGTGGAAAAAGTGTTCGCCTGGCCCGGCATCGGCTCCTACGCGGTGGAGGCGCTGATCTCGTCGGACTTCGCGCCCGTGCAAGGTTTTGTGCTGACCATGGCGGTCATGTACGTGCTGCTCAATCTCGTGATCGACATTCTCTACGGCGTGATCGATCCGCGTGTCAGGTTGGAGGGCTAGATCATGAGCTCCGTTGCGCCTGCTGTTGAACCCGTCGGTCCCGCGCGGACATCAGGGCTGGTCGCGATCCTCGAACAGACCCGCTACGTTCTCGGCGAGAACAAGGTCACGGGTTTCGCCTTCGCGCTGCTGATCGTGATCCTTATCGCGGCGATCTTCGGCCCCTACGTGGTGCCGTATGATCCACTCGCTTCCGATACCGCCGCGGCGCTGAAGCCGCCGTCGATGGCGCATTGGTTCGGCACCGATCAGCTCGGCCGCGACATCTTCAGCCGCGTCGTCGTGGCGACACGGCTCGATACGTTCATCGCGGTCGCCTCCGTCGTGCTGGTGTTCCTGATGGGCGGCCTCGCCGGCATCGCGGCCGGCTATTTCGGCGGCTGGACCGATCGCATCGTCGGCCGTATCGCCGATACCATCATGGCGTTTCCGCTGTTCGTGCTGGCGATGGGCATCGTCGCCGCCCTCGGCAACACCGTGCAGAACATCATTCTGGCCACGGCCATCGTGAACTTTCCGCTCTATGCCCGCGTCGCGCGCGCCGAGGCCAATGTCCGCCGCAATGCCGGCTTCGTGCAGGCCGCGCGTCTGTCGGGCAACGGCGAATTCCGCATCCTGCTGGTGCACATCTTGCCGAACATCATGCCGATCATGATCGTGCAGATGTCGCTGACCATGGGCTACGCCATCCTCAATGCCGCGGGGCTGTCCTTCATCGGCCTCGGCGTCCGCCCGCCGACCGCCGAATGGGGCATCATGGTCGCCGAAGGCGCGGGCTTCATGGTGTCGGGCGAATGGTGGATCGCGCTATTCCCCGGCCTTGCTCTGATGATCGCCGTGTTCTGCTTCAACCTCCTCGGCGACGGCCTCCGCGACATCGTCGACCCGCAGCGGAGGACGTGATGATTGTTTCCAAGCACGCCGATGCGCTCCCTCCCCCCTTGCGGGGGAGGCACAGGCCGCCTTCGGCGGCCGTCCTCTTAGTCAACGCCGAAGCGAAGCTTCGGCTATGGGAGAGGGGTAGCCCCGGGCGAGGTCTGAGCTCGTGGCTAGCCCTCTCCCTGCCCCTCCCCAGCAAGGGGGGAGGGAATGAGAGGCCGGTGCCCGCCTCACACGCAAATTTCCCGCCGAAATTCACCAATGATTCCAACCCCATTCTACTGTGCATGGGGTTGTTTTCGACATTTTTGATCGGGAGGTCCGCATGACCGCCCAGCCCCTGCTCGACGTCCAGGACCTCACGGTCGAATTCACCACCCGCCGCGGCATCGTCAAAGCCGTCCAGCACGTCAACATTTCCGTCGCCAAGGGCGAGACGCTCGCCATCGTCGGCGAGTCCGGCTCCGGCAAGTCGGTGACGTCCTATGCGGTGATGCGCATCCTCGACCGGGCGGGGCGGATCGCCGAGGGCTCGGTGATGTTCTCGGGCATCGACGTGAAGGCGGCATCCGAAGGCCAGATGCGCGACCTGCGCGGGCGCGAAGTCTCGATGATCTTCCAGAACCCGCGCGCCGCGCTCAACCCGATCCGGAAAGTCGGCGACCAGATCGAGGACGTGCTGCGTACTCATGTGCAGCAGGCGATGGTTTCGGACCACGGAGAAAAGGCGATCGAGGCGCTGGAGCAGGTCAAGATCGCCCGCCCGCGCGAGCGCTACCACGCCTATCCGTTCGAGCTGTCAGGCGGCATGTGCCAGCGCGTCGTCATCGCGCTCGCGCTCGCCTGCAATCCGCAGCTCCTGATTGCGGACGAGCCGACCACCGGCCTCGACGTTACCACCCAGAAGGCGGTGATGGACCTGATCGTCGAGCTGACCAAGCGGCGTGCGATGTCGACCATCCTGATCACGCATGATCTGGGTTTGGCCGCAGCCTATTGCGACCGCGTCGTGGTGATGGAAAAGGGCCGCGTGGTCGAGACCGCGAAAGCCGCCGACATCTTCGCCAACCCGCAGCACCCCTACACCAAGAAGCTGATGCGCGCGACGCCGCGGCTCGGCGTGTCCTTGCGGGATTTGTTGGCCGAGGAGGAGGGCGCGTCCTCATCCGCAGCCGTCATGGCCGGGCCTGACCCGGCCATCCATCAGCCTTCGCAAGGTGAGACCTCCAAGCCCCTCCTGCTCATCGAAAAGCTCGTGAAAGAGTATCCCCGCCAGGGCGCCACCGCCACGCTCGGAAAACTGTTCGGCCGCAAGCCGCCGGTGGAGCCGGACGTCTTCCGCGCCGTCGACGGCATCAGCCTCTCCATCGGCCATGGCGAGAGCGTCGGCCTGGTCGGCGAGTCCGGCTGCGGCAAATCGACGACGTCGATGATGGTGATGCGGCTGCTCGACCAGACCTCGGGCCTGATCCAGTTCGACGGCGAGGACATCGGCGCCATCCAGCCGGCGTCGTTTGCCCGGCTGCCGCAGCGCAGCCGCATCCAGATGGTGTTCCAGGACCCGACCGACAGCCTCAACCCGCGTTTCACCGCCGCCCGCGCCATCGCCGACCCCATCATGCAGCTCGGCGACATCAGGGGCCGCGATGCACTGCGAGCGCGCTGCGAGGAGCTCGCCACCATGGTCGGGCTGCCGCACAATCTGCTGGATCGGTTTCCGCACCAGCTCTCCGGCGGCCAGAAGGCCCGCGTCGGCATCGCGCGCGCCATCGCGCTGCATCCAAAACTCGTCATCCTGGACGAGCCGACCGCGGCGCTGGACGTCTCGGTGCAGGCCGTGGTCCTCAATCTGCTTCAGGACCTGAAAGCGCGCTTAGGTATGAGTTATCTGTTCGTCTCGCATGATTTGAACGTAGTGCGCTTGTTGTGCGATCGTGTCATTGTCATGCGGACAGGTCGAATCGTCGAAGAGGGCCCTTCCGAAAAGGTCCTCAGCGATCCGCAGGACGACTATACCAAGGAGCTGCTGACGGCGATCCCGCATCCGCCGTTGCAGGTCCACTAAGAGTGCACTGAGAGATTGTTTGGGAGCGTGATGGCCGAGCCGCTGGACGAGTATATCGACGCCGTATCGAAAGCGCTGGCGCTGCCGGTCGAGGAGGCCTGGAGGCCGGCGGTGCGCGCCAATCTCGAAGTCTCGCTCCGGCTTGGCCGACTGGTCGACGAATTCGCGCTGCCGGACGAGACCGAGCCCGCGCCGATCTTCACGGTCTGACCCCGCCATGACCACCAAGCCAGAGATGACGGCTGCGGACATCGCCAAGGCTGTGGCCGGCGGCAAGATGTCGGCACGCGATGCCACCGAAGCTGCGCTTGCGCGCATCAAGCAGCACGATGGCGTCCTCAATTCCTTCACCGACCTCACCGCCGATCGCGCCCGTGCGAAGGCGCGTGCGATCGACGCCGACATCGCGGCGGGCAAGGAGGTTGGCCCACTTGCCGGCGTTCCCTTCGCGGTGAAGAACCTGTTTGACGTCGCAGGCCTGCCGACACGCGCCGGCTCGAAGATCAACCGCGACCTTGCGCCAGCGAAACGCGATGCCACGCTGATCGAGCGGATGGAAGCCGCCGGCGCCGTGCTCGTCGGCGCGCTCAACATGGGCGAATACGCCTACGACTTCACCGGCGAGAACGTCCATGACGGTCCCTCGCGCAATCCGCATGACACGACCCGGATGACCGGCGGCTCGTCCGGTGGTTCGGGGAGCGCAGTTGGCGGCGCGCTGGTGCCGATCGCGCTCGGCTCGGACACCAATGGTTCGATCCGCGTGCCGTCCTCCTTCTGCGGCATCTTTGGTTTGAAGCCGACCTATGGCCGGCTGTCGCGGGCGCGCTCGTTCCCATTCGTCGCGAGCCTCGATCATCTCGGTCCGTTCGCGCGCTCCGCCGCCGACCTCGCGCTCGCCTATGACGCGATGCAGGGACCCGATGCGGATGATGCTGCCTGCACCACGCGTGGCCTCGAACCGACGGTGCCGCTGCTCGCCAATCCGATTTCGGACCTGCGCATCGCGATTGCCGGCGGGCACTTTCAGAAGAACGTGTTTCCCGAGGCCGTCGAAGCCGTCAGCCGCGTCGCCAAGGCGCTCGGGGTGACGAAGATCGTTGACGTGCCTGAAGCCTCGCGCGCCCGCGCGGCCGCCTATGTCATCACCACCACCGAAGGCGCCTCGCTGCATCTCGATCGCCTGCGCAAGCGCCCGAACGATTTCGATCCCGCCGTGCGCGACCGGCTGATCGCCGGCGCCATGGTGCCGGCGCCGCTGGTCGACCGCGCGCAGAAATTCCGCCGCTGGTATCGCGCGCAGCTCGCCGAGATCTTCAAATCCGTCGACGTGCTGATTGCGCCGGCCACGCCCTGTACCGCGCCGAAGCTTGGCCAGGTGAATTTCACGCTCGACGGCGTCGAGTTGCCGGTTCGCGCCAATATCGGCATCCACACCCAGCCGATCTCGTTCATCGGGTTGCCGGTCGTCGCCGTGCCTGTGCCGCTCGAGCCGCTGCCGATCGGCGTCCAGATCATCGCCGCGCCCTGGCGCGAGGATATCGCGCTGCGCGTCGCGCACGCATTGGAGCAGATGGGCGTGGTATCCGCGCCGTCGCCAAGGGGACTTTGAGAGGAATTTAGAATGGAGATCGATCTCCCCGAGGTGATCGCGGAAGTGAAGGCCGCGTTCGAGCGCTATGAGCAGGCCCTGATCACCAACGACGTCGCCGTGCTCGGCGAGCTCTTCCGCAACGATCCCCGCACGCTGCGCTACGGCATCGGCGAGAACCTCTACGGCTATGAGGCGATCTCCGGCTTCCGCGCTGGCCGCTCGCCGGTCGGCCTGAACCGCCGCACCGCGAAAACCGTGATCACCAGCTATGGCCGTGACACGGCCGTCGCCTCCACTCTGTTCTACCGCGACACGGCTCCCGGCAAGGTCGGCCGGCAGATGCAGACCTGGATTCGCTTCCCGGAGGGCTGGCGCGTCGCCGCCGCCCATGTCAGCATCATCGACGAGTCGAAAGAGACCTGATCGTATGACGCTTGACGATCTTCCGCCCGGAACATTGCCGGCCGAGCCGGTGGTGCCGCGCGTCGACCGGGCGCAGCCCAGCGTGCACAAGATCACGCGCGCCGAGGAACTGCGGCTTCAACTCGCCGACGAGATCGTGCGTGGAACCCTGGCGCCCGGCGCGCCGCTTGATGAAACCGACATCGCGCGGCGCTTCAGCGTCTCGCGCACACCGGTCCGCGAGGCGTTGCGCCAGCTGGTGGCGAGCGGCCTCGTCGAATCGCGCGCCCATCGCGGCGCGGTGGTGGCGCAGCCTTCGGTCGAGCGGCTGAAAAGCATGTTCGAGGCAATGGCGGAGCTCGAGGCGCTCTGCGCCGGCCTTGCCGCCGAGCGCATGTCGGCTGCCGAGCGCCACGGTCTCGAAGCCATCCACGAAGAGCTGCGCGTGCTCAGCTACGCCGGCAATCCCGATCGCTTCCACGAGGTCAACGAGCGCTTCCACAACGCGATCTATGCGGGATCGCAGAATGGCTACATCGCCGAGATCACGCTGGCGACGCGCGTCCGCGTGCAACCGTTCCGCCGCGCCCAGTTCCGCAATCTCGGCCGATTGGCAAAGTCGCAAGCCGAGCACGACCGCGTCGTCGTCGCGATCATGCGCGGCGACAAGCAGGGCGCCGCCGCCGCCATGCGCGCGCATATCGAGCTGGTGCGCGGCGAGTATGAGATTTACGCGGTGTCGGTGTAGGGCGGCAAACGCGGTACCGTAGGGTGGGCAAAGGCGCAAAGCGCCGTGCCCACCGTCTTTCTCAACGCGCGGTGATGGTGGGCACGCTGCGCTTTGCCCACCCTACGAGACCTACGTCTTCGCTGCTTCCGCCATGAACTTCCGCCAGCCACCATACGCCGTTATATCGCGCGCCTCGCCCAGCACCTCCGGCTCGACGAGAAACCCCTTCACGCTGCGGTCGTCCGCAAGCCTGATTGTGCCGATTGCCATCGGCGCTGGAATTGCATTCACGAACCTGCCGAACGCGGATGACGACAGCGACCAGATCTCCAGCTCGATCGACGCGCCCGTGCCAGCCTCGACGCGCAGCATGCCCGGCTTCGGGGGCGTGGTCTTGAGGGCGTAGAGCTTGTAGTCGGGCGCGGTCCTGGTCGCTTCGATTAGCTTTCCGTTGAGCGCCTTCAATTCGCCGTTCAGCGCCATGCCGGACAGGTGAGCGCCGACCACTGCGATCGGAATCTCGTCGCTGCTGCTTGCGGCAAGCGGCGCCAACGGGGCCTGCGCCACACCCTTCGCGCCGACGGTCAGTTTCGTATCCGCATGGAATGCACGGCCGATGCTCGCAAGCAGCGCATCGCGCCCCGCAGGCGCGAGCAGCGTGATACCGAACGGAATGCCGTCGGTGCGCATCGACGCCGGTACCGCGAGGCCACAGAGGTCGAGCAGATTGACGAAATTGGTGTAGGTGCCTAGCCGGCTGTTGAGCTCGATCGGATTGGCCAGCACCTGCGCGGTCGTATACGCGGTCGGCGCGGTCGGCAGCACCAGCGCGTCGATATTGGCGAAGGTGCGCTCGGCGATCTTGCGCAGGCCCTGCAAACGGTAGAGCGCAGAGAAGGTTTCCGCAGCGGTCAGCCGCGCGCCGGCGACGGTGATCTCGCGCGTCACCGGATGAATCGAATCAGGCGCGGATGCCAGCAGATCCTTGATCACGAGATAACGCTCGGCGACCCACGGCCCCTCATAGAGCAGCCGCGCCGTCTCGTAGAACGGCTCGAGGTCGAACTCGACCAGCTTAGCGCCGAGCGCGGTCCAGCGCTTCAGCGCATCGCCGTAAGTGGCTTCTGCCTTCCTGTCGCCGAAGAAGATCAGTTGTCCGTTGCGCGGTACGCCGAGGCGCAAATTCGCGGGGAACTGCGTGATCGCGCCGAGCGGCCGGTCGCGCGAGAACGGGTCGGCCTGGTCTGGACCCGCCATCACGGAGAGTGCGAGGGCGGCGTCGTCGACGGTCAAAGCGAATACCGAGATGCAGTCGAGCGTGCGGCATGCCGCCACCAGGCCAGCAGTCGAGATCATGCCGAGGCTCGGCTTCAGCCCGACGATGTTGTTGAGCATCGCCGGCACCCGGCCGCTGCCGGCGGTGTCCGTGCCCAGCGACAGCGGCACGAGTCCGGCACCCACCGCGACCGCCGAGCCAGAGCTCGAGCCTCCAGGAATGAGATCCTCGCGGATCGAATTTTTGGGGATGCCATAAGGCGAGCGCACGCCGACGAGGCCGGTTGCGAACTGGTCGAGATTGGTCTTGCCGATGATGATCGCGCCGGCCGCGCGCAGGCGCTCCACCGCGGTCGAATCATGCGTCGGCGTATACGAGAAGGCCGGGCAGGCCGCGGTGGTCGGAAATCCCAGCGCGTCGATATTGTCCTTCACCGCGATCGGCACGCCGTAGAGCGGCAGGCTGGTGGCATCCCTTGCGGCAAGCTTCTCGGCCTCCGCGATCGCGTCCTTCTCGTCGCGCAGGCTGATGAAGATTGCGGGATCGTTGTGATCGCGGATGCGCTGATAGGTTCGCGCGACGGTCTGCGCAGGCGTGATCGTGCCCGCGCGATGCGCGGCCACAATCGCGGCGATCGTTTCAGGCTGCTCAGCCCCCATGGTGACAAAACTCCGGCAACAGGTCTTACCCGGATTGAAGCAAGCGATGTGCCATTGTGTACACAATCCGGGCAGGCGCAATGCCCCGGATATTGTCGAGGGATCAGTGGCTTGTTGGATATTTCGAGGATTGATGGGCCGTCGTGCCAGCGCCCTGATACGGGCATTTGCGTAAATGTTGGGCAGTCTCGATCAGGTGAAGCCGGCAAGGATCTGGAGCAGCCGCTCTCGGTTCTCCTTGCCGATCTTCTCCACGACATGCCGCTCGTGCTCGGCGGCGAGGCGCTTGAATTTGGCAAGCGCCGTCTCCCCCGGTGCGGTGAGGTGCAGCGCGTGGGCGCGGCGGTCCGCCTTCGACTTGATCCGCTTCACCAGCTTGCGCTGTTCGAGGCTGTCGAGCAGATGCACCAGCCGGGCGCGCTCGATGCCGAGCCGCTTCGCCACCGCCATCTGGGACAGGCCCGGATTGGCGCCGATGACCGTCAGCACGGAATACTGCGTCGGCTTGATATCGACCTCGCCGAGCGTCTTGATGAAGTCCTGAAAGATCCAGATCTGGAAGCGCCGCACCGCATAACCGGCGTGCCCGACCAGCGCGTCGAGGCCGATCTCGTCCGCGTCGTTCGGCCGCGCCGCGCCGTTGCCGGCACGTTTGCGTGGGGAGGGGCGGGGCTCAGTTCGGGCTGCGCTGGCTGTCACGTGATCTCTCCTGCCGAGCAACCTTAGCGCTTCGAAGGCCTCTGTGGAAGATTGTTGTTGACGACAACAATTGTCGTGCCAAACAATATGGTCAAAGCGGCCCGGAACGAGGCTGTAGCCGATCCCTGATACGGGCGAGGAGGAAACCATGACAACCGCCGCACGCGGTGACGCTTCGAGCCTGTTCGCAACGCCCAAGACCGTCGCCGAGCATCGCGCCGACGGCAGCATCGTGCTGCGCTCGCCAGACCCCTTGCGCGACAGCGCGCGCTGCATCGGCGACTGGCTGGAGCAATGGGCGCGGCAGACGCCTGATGCGATCTTCCTCGCCGAGCGCGACAGCGCCGACACGCCCTGGGCCACCATGACCTACGCGGGTGCCCTGCGGCGGGTGCGCGCAGCAGCGAGCTGGATCTTGGCGCAAGAGCTCAGCGCCGAGCGTCCCGTCGTCATCCTCTCCGACAACAGCATCGACCATGCGCTACTCGCCCTTGCGGCCCAGCATGTCGGCGTGCCCTCGGCCGCGATCTCGCCGGCCTATTCGCTGATGTCGAAAGATTTCGACAAGCTCAAGAGCATGATTGCGCTGCTGGAGCCCGGCGCGATCTATGTCTCCGCGACGAAGCCGTTTGCCGCGGCGCTGGCCGCGATCAAGCCGCTGCACAGCGCGCAGATCATCAGCGGAAATGCCGGCGATGCTGATGCGCTGGCCTTCCGTGACATTGCGGCGACGCCCGAAACGGGCAACGTCGCAAAAGCCTTCGCCGCGGTGGCGCCGGACACGATCGCAAAATTCCTGTTCACCTCGGGCTCGACCGGCACGCCGAAAGCCGTCATCAATACGCAGCGCATGCTGACCTCGAGCCAGCAGGCCAAGGCGCAAACCTGGACGTTTCTCGAACCGGGCCGCGGCGATCTCGTGATCCTCGACTGGCTGCCTTGGAGCCATACCTTTGGCGCCAACCACAATTTCAATCTCGTGCTGCGCAACGGCGGGTCGCTCTATATCGACGGCGGCAAGCCCGCGCCCGGTCTCTTCGCAACGTCACTCGCCAATCTGAAAAGCGTGATGCCGACGGTCTATTTCAACGTGCCGCGCGGCTTCGACATGCTGATCGCAGCGCTGCGCGGCGACGAGGAGCTGCGCCGCCGCTTCTTCGGCGAGGTGAAATTCGCCTTCTATGCCGGCGCCGCATTGCCGCAGAACCTCTGGGACGCGCTCGAGCAGCTTTCGGTGGCGACGGTTGGTCGTCCGCTGCCGATGGTGTCGGCCTGGGGCTCGACCGAGACGTCACCGCTCGCGACCGACTGTCATTTCCTCGCAGAGCGCTCGGGCAATATCGGCGTGCCCATTCCCGGAACCGAGCTGAAGCTCGTCACGTCGGGCGACAAGCTGGAGGTGCGCGTGCGCGGCCCCAATGTCACGCCGGGTTACTGGAAGGCGCCGGAGCTGACGAAGCAGGCTTTCGACGACGAGGGCTTTTATCTCATTGGCGATGCCGTGAAGCTTGCCGATGCGAACAGGCCGGAGCGCGGGTTGTTCTTCGATGGTCGTGTTGCGGAAGACTTCAAGCTCAATTCCGGCACCTGGGTCAGCGTCGGCACGCTGCGCGTCGCCGGCATCGCGGCACTCGCGCCGCTGGCGCAGGATATCGTCGTCGTCGGCCATGGCGGCGACGAGGTGCGCTTCCTGGTCTTCCCGAACATGGCCGCGTGCCGTGCCCATGCCGGCTTGCCCGAGACGGCAGGCGTCAACGATGTGCTTGGCGATGAGAGGGTCAGGGCTGCGATCGCGCAGGGCCTGGCGAAGCTGAAGCAGCAGGGCACCAACTCCTCCGGCCACGCGACGCGCGCGCTGCTGCTCGCCGAGCCGCCGTCGGTTGACGGAGGAGAGATCACCGACAAGGGTTACATCAACCAGCGCGCCGTGCTGACGCGGCGTGCCGATGCGGTGGCGCGCGTGCATGATGATGCGTCGGGTGAGTGGATCGGTCTGTAGCCACTGGCAGATCAAGTCGGAGTGAGGCCACGCTCTGTCCACATCGTCATTGCGAGCGCAGCGAAGCAATCCAGAATCTTTCCCCGGTGGGGCTCTGGATTGCTTCGCTGCGCTTGCAATGACGGGGATGGGTCGAGCAGCTCGCGAAATACGCCAGCCATTCTGCCGCAATATCCTGCATGATTCTTTTGTTGCTTAAGCAACTAATTTGTGCGAACCGTTCCAGACAAGGATGACGGCGGGGGAACCGCTGCGCCTGATCCTGGAGGAAACGATGCTCGGCAGAGAGGGTGCCGCGGGCAAATGCCGGCGTATGCCTGAAGGCGGCGATGCCGCGCGCTTCACGCGCGCGTCAACTGGTGCTGCTGCCGGTCACTGCGCCGAGATTTTCGTGCAGCCGGCGCAGCAGATCGATCAGCACCTCGCGCTCGTCCTTGCTCAGGCAGGACAACAGCCGCCGCTCGCGATCGAACGCCGCGACGATCACCTTGTCATGGGTGGCGCGGCCTCTGGCCGTGAGCGCGATGGAATGGGTGCGGCCGTCATTCGGGTCGGTTCGAATCGAGACCAGCCCGCGCTTCTCCAGCCCCGCGAGCGTCCGGCTCACCGGCCCCTTGTCAAAACCGATGACGTGGCAGATCCGCGAGGCGGGAATGCCGGGCTCGATCGCCAGCAGCGACATGATCCGCCATTCCGTGACGTTGACGCCAAACTCGCGCTGGTAGAACGCGGTGGCGCTGTTCGAGAGCTTGTTGGCGATGAAGGTGACGAAAGCCGGGACATAACGGTCGAGATCGAGCGTCGGCCCGGTTTCGGCGGGTGCGGGCCTTTGGCGGGCTCTGGTCGAAGACGGCGGCATATCGGTCTTTTGTCTCGCGGCGTGTCCGAAGACCTAAGGGCAAGCGCGGCTCTTTCACAAGATCAAAATGAGGGAGGACTTCAATGAGCGCACCTGGCTCCGCCGTATCAGGCGTCCCGCATCTCGACGTCGATCCCTTCGACATGAATTTTTTCGCCGACCCCTATCCCACGCACGAGCTGCTGCGGGAGGCAGGTCCGGTCGTCTATCTCGACAAGTGGAACGTCTATGGCGTGGCACGCTATGCCGAGGTCCATGCCGTCCTGAACGATCCCGCGACGTTCTGCTCCAGCCGCGGCGTCGGCCTCTCCGATTTCAAGAAGGAGACGCCGTGGCGGCCGCCGAGCCTGATCCTCGAGGCCGATCCGCCCGCGCACACGCGGACCCGCGCCGTGCTCTCGAAGGTGCTGTCGCCGACCGTGATGAAGCAGGTGCGCGACCGCTTCGCCGCGGCGGCCGAGGAGCGGGTGGACGCGCTGATCGAAAGGCGCAGCTTCGACGCGATCGCCGACCTCGCCGAGGCCTATCCGCTCTCGATCTTCCCGGATGCGCTCGGGCTGAAATCCGCGGGGCGCGAGCATCTGATTCCCTACGCGAGCGTCGTGTTCAACGCATTCGGGCCGCCCAACGAGCTGCGCCGGGAGGCGATTGCGCGTTCGACGCCCCATCAAGCCTATGTTGCCGAGCAGTGCCAGCGCGAGAACCTTGCGCCCGGCGGCTTTGGCGCCTGCATTCATGCCCAGGTCGACGAGGGCGCGATCACGGCCACCGAAGCGCCACTGCTGGTGCGCTCGCTGCTGTCGGCTGGCCTCGACACCACTGTCAACGGGATCGGCGCGGCCGTCTATTGCCTCGCGCGCTTCCCCGAGCAATGGCAGCGCCTGCGCGGCGATCTCACGCTCGCGCGTAGCGCCTTCGAGGAAGCGGTTCGTTTCGAAAGCCCGGTGCAGACCTTCTTCCGCACCACCACACGTGAGGTCGAGCTATCAGGCGCGACGATCGGTGAAGGTGAGAAGGTGCTGATGTTCCTTGCCGCCGCCAATCGCGATCCGCGTCGCTGGGACAAGCCCGACAGCTACGACATCACGCGTCGCTCGTCCGGCCATGTCGGTTTCGGCTCCGGCATCCACATGTGCGTCGGCCAGCTCGTCGCGCGCCTCGAAGGCGAAGTGATGCTGACGGCGCTGGCGCGGCGTATCGCGAAGATCGAGATCACGGGCGAGCCGAAACGCCGCTTCAACAACACGCTGCGCGGGCTCGACAGCCTGCCGGTCACCATCACCCCGGCCTGACGAGGAGCCTCGATGCCAGCCATCACTTTCATCCATGTCGACGGCAAGTTCGATCGTGTCGAAACTTCAGGCGACGAAAGCGCCATGCAGGCCGCGACCCGCCATGGTCTCGACGGTATCCTGGCCGAGTGCGGTGGCAATGCCATGTGTGCGACCTGCCACGTCTATATCGACGCAGCCTGGCTCGCGCGCCTGCCCGCGATGGCTGATGACGAAGACGCGCTGCTCGACGGCACCGCCGCCGAGCGGCTGCCGAACAGCCGGCTGGCCTGCCAGATCATGATCACGCCCGCGCTCGACGGGCTGGTGCTGAGATTGCCGGAACGGCAGGTCTGATTCCAGAACGAGCCGGCGGCGACCGGCGCGACACACAAAGGGGAGGGAACGATGAAACACCTGAAATGGACTCTCGCGCTGGCGGCGAGCCTGATGAGCGGCGCGGCGAGCGCCGAGATCTCCGACAATGTCGTGCGCGTCGGCGTGCTCAACGACATCTCGGGCATCTTCCAGGACACCAACGGCATGGGCTCGGTCGAGGCCGCGCGCATGGCCGCCGAGGATTTCAACGGCGGCGGCAAAGGCATCAAGGTCGAGATCGTCTATGCCGACCACCAGAACAAGGCCGATGTCGGCAACGCGATCGCGCGCAAATGGCTCGATGTCGAGGGTGTCGATGCCATCGTCGACGTGCCGAATTCGGCCGTCGGCCTCTCCATCAACACGCTGCTGCGCGACAGCCGCATGACCTTCCTGGCGTCGTCCACGGCGAGCTCGGATCTCACCGGCAAGGCCTGCTCGCCCAATACGATCCAATGGGTCAACGATGCCTGGGCGACCGGCAACACCACCGCGGCGGCGATGATGGCGCGCGGCGGCAAGGACTGGTATTTCCTCACGGTCGACTATGCGCTCGGCAAGGGCATCGAGGCGGAGGCGCAGAAATACATCGAGGCGCATGGCGGCAAGGTGCTTGGCTCCTCGAAACATCCGCTCGGCACCTCCGATTTCGCCTCCTTCCTGTTGCAGGCGCAGGGCTCGAAAGCGCAGGTGATCGGCCTCGCCAATGCCGGCGGCGACACCATCAACGCGGTGAAGCAGGCTGCCGAGTTCGGCATCCAGCAAGGCGGGCAGAAGCTCGTCGCCTTCCTGCTCTTCATCAACGACGTCCATGGCATGGGCATCAAGGTCGCGCAGGGCCTCCAGCTCATGGAAGCGTTTTACTGGGACATGAACGACGATACCCGCGCCTTCGCCAAGCGATTTGCGGCGCGGCCCGGCATGAACGGCAAGATGCCGAGCGGCAACCAGGCCGGCGTCTATGCCTCGACGCTCGCTTATCTGAACGCGGTCGCCGCAACCGGCAGCGACAATGCGAAGGACGCCGTGCCCGCGATGAAGAAGTTCAGGGGTAAGGACAAGCTGTTCGGCGACACCACGATCCGCCAGGACGGCCGCGTCGTGCATCCCATGTATCTGTTCGAGGTGAAGAAGCCGGAGGAGTCGAAATATCCGTACGACTATTACAAGCTGGTCTCGACGATTCCCGCGGATCAGGCGTTTAGGCCGCTCGCGGAGGGCGGATGTGAGCTGGTGAAGTAAAAGATAGCTACGAGCGCTGCTGCACCCTCGCCCCTTGTGGGAGAGGGTGGCTTCGCGAAGCGAAGCCGGGTGAGGGGTCTCTCTCCTCACGAATGGTCGTGCGAGTGGAGAGAACCCCTCATCCGGCGCCATAACCGAAGCTTTGCTTCGGCGTTCTTGAGAACGGCGGCCGAAGGCCGCCTATGCCACCTTCTCCCACAAGGGGAGAAGGAAGAAAGATCTACGCCACCTTGCTACTTCCCTGCGTGATCAACCTCGCCGCGCGCTGGTCGCGGGCGTAGATCCAGAGCCAGCTCAGGGCGACGCTGAGGCGGTGGCGCAGGCCGATCAGGAAGTAGATGTGGGCGATGCCCCAGATCCACCATGCGATCGTGCCGCGCAGTTTGACCTTGCCGAAATCGATCACGGCGAGCCGCTTGCCGATCTGTGCGAGGCTACCGGAGTGCTTGTAGCGGAATGCACCTTTATTCTCGCCACGCAGGCGCGTCTTGATGGTTTCGGCGACGTGCCGGCCCTGCTGCTTGGCGGCCGGAGCGATGCCGGGCACCGGCTTCCCCTCCCAGGCATTGATCACAACGGTGTCGCCGATCGCAAAGATTTCGGGATGACCAGGTATCGTCAGATCGTCTTGGACCTCCACGCGCCCGGCGCGATCGCTTGGTGCGCCCAGCCATTCGGCGGCGGGCGAGGCGCGCACGCCGGCGGCCCAGATCCGCGTCTTTGCTTCGAGCAGCTTTCCGCCGAACACGACGCCCTCACGGTTGATCTCGGTGACGGCCTGGCCCAGCACGACCTCGACGCCGATCTTTTCCAGCGAGGCCTGCGCATAGGCCGAGAGATCATCGGGGAAGCCTGCGAGCACGCGCGGTCCGGCCTCGATCAGCACCACGCGTGCCTTGTGGGTGTCGATGTTGCGGAAGTCGGCGGGGAGCGTGTGGTGCGCCATTTCGGCGATGGTGCCGGCGAGTTCGACGCCGGTGGGGCCGGCGCCGACGATGACGAAGGTCAGCCGCGCCGCGCGTTTGGCCGGATCGGTCTCGCGCTCGGCGCGCTCGAATGCCACCAGGATGTGACGGCGCAGCGTGGTCGCGTCTTCGAGCGTCTTCAGGCCGGGGGCGAACTGCTCCCACTCGTCATGGCCGAAATAGGCATGGCGGGCGCCGGTGGCGAGCACCAGCGTGTCGTAGGGCACCTCGCTGCCGTCGTCGATCAGCACGCAGCGCCGGTCGGCATCGACGCCGCTCACCGTCGCAAACAGGGTCGTCACCTCGCGCCGGTCGCGCATCAGGTGCCGGACCGGCCAGGCGATTTCGCTGGTCGCGAGCGAGGCGGTCGCGACCTGGTAGAGCAGCGGCTGGAACAGGTGATGGTTGCGGCGGTCGATCAGCGTGATCTCGACCGGCGCGCCCGCAAGCCGGTAGGTCGCCTCCAGCCCGCCGAAGCCGGCTCCGACGATGACGACGCGGTGGGGATTTGCGGCCATGATACACCCTCGAATCTCGCTGCTGCTCTCCTTCATCTAAGTGCGCATTGGGCGCCGTAGTCCAATAGCCGTCATCAATCGCGGCATAGGCCGGGCGTATCGTCATCCCGCGAAAAAGCGCCGCAGCCTTGGTCGAAGTGAGTAGAATTATATTTCTTGCCATCCTCGATTGGGGCGAAATATGGTGCAGGGGCGGGCGCTGAGCCATTGGCGGCGCGACAGATTTTGCGTTCAATAGAGACAGACCCGGGGCGGCGATCACCCCGTTTCCGGGATCAATAATAAGGAGGGGAGTGGTTATGAGGACGGCATTCTGGCTGGCGGGCGCAGCGGCGCTGGTGCTGGCAAATCAGGCTTTCGCCGGCGACACCATCAAGATCGGCTTCGTTTCGACCTTCAGCGGCCCGACCGCCGTGATCGGCAACGACATGCGCAATTCCTTCGAGCTCGCGCTCGACCACATCGGCCGCAAGATGGACGGCAAGCCGGTTGAGGTGATCTACGAGGACGACGGGCAGAAGCCCGATGTCGGCAAGCAGAAGACCGAGAAGCTGGTGCAGTCCGACAAGGTCGATTTCATCGTCGGCTACATCTGGTCGAACGTGCTCTTGGCCTCGCTCAAGACCGCGGTGGACTCGCAGACCTTCCTGATCTCGGCCAATGCCGGTCCGTCGCAGCTCGCCGGCGAGCTGTGCTCGCCTTACGTGTTCTCGACCTCCTGGCAGAACGACCAGACGCCGGCCGCCATGGGCCTCTACATGAACCAGAAGGGCGTCAAGAGCGTGTTCCTGATCGGGCCGAACTACGCGGCCGGCAAGGACATGCTCGCAGGCCTGAAGAGCACGTTCAAGGGTGAGGTCAAGGGCGAGGAATACACGGTCTGGCCGAGCCAGCTTGATTTCTCCGCCGAGCTCTCCAAGGCGCGCGCCTCGGGCGCCGAGTCGATCTTCGTGTTCTATCCCGGTGCGGCCGGCGTGCAGTTCCTCAATCAATATGCGCAGGCCGGCCTGAAGAGCACGATGCCGCTCTACACCGCCTTCACGGTCGACGAGCTGTCGCTGCCGCTCCAGAAGGAGAACGCGCTCGGCGTTCCCGGCGCGCAGGAATGGGTCAACGACCTCCCGAACGAGCAGAACAAGCGCTTCGTCGCCGACTACCGCAAGAAGTACCCCAATCTGCGCCCGACCTATTACGGCGCCCAGGCCTATGACGCGGCCCAGCTCATCAACAGCGCGGTGGTCGCGGTGAAGGGCGACACCAGCAAGAAGGACGCGATGAAGGCCGAGATGGAGAAGGCCAACTTCAAGTCGCTGCGCGGCCCGTTCAAATACGGCAAGAACCACATCCCGGTGCAGAGCTTCTATCTCCAGGACGTGGTCAAGGACGGCGAAGGCCAGCTCTCGCTGAAGACGGTCGCGACGATCGTGGAAAACGACCAGGATCGATTCCACGACAAGTGTGCGATGAAGTGAGCTGATGCCTTTTCCCCTCTCCCCGTCTGCGGGGAGAGGGTCAGGGTGAGGGGGAGTCTCCGCGGGGACGGAGGTCGTTGTATTCCTCGATAGTCCCCACATCGTCATTGCGAGCGCAGCGACGCCCGAAAAACGAGGAAGAGCGGGGGGGGGGAGGGGTTTTTTTGTGGGGGGGGGGGGGGGAGGGGGTAGTGG
>NZ_JBVVPO010000027.1:0-3214 GCF_055811795.1 Bradyrhizobium sp. MI1.7 | reverse complement strand
TGTTTAACCCCCCAACCCCCCCAACACCCCATCGCCCCCCCCCCCAAAAAAACCCAGACTGTCTCCGCGGAGGGACTCTGGATTGCTTCGCTGCGCTCGCAATGACGTGTTGAGAGAGCGTTGCTCCTGGGGGACATATGACTCTCGGAGAGTCCCCCTCATCCGGAATTTGCTGCCGCAAATTCCGGCCTCTCCCCGCAGGCGCGGAGAGGCGAAGACCTACACCCGCGGCATGCTCGCAGGTCTTACCTCGCGGGCCTGCGCCGCGAGCCTGATCCCGGCATTGGCTGCGCCGAATCCCTGATAGTCCCGTCGCTCCACGATCTCGAAGAAGAAGCGCTCATCGAAGATGTGGGTGTAGACTTGGAAGAACTCGCCGTCGCCTTCGCGGTCGTAGAGGATGTGGTTGGCGCGCAGCTGCGCCATCAGGTCGGGCGCGAGGTCATATTTGGCTTCGATGTCGTCGTAGTAATTGTCAGGGATATCCAGGAAATCCGCGCCACGCTTGCGCATCGCGGCGACCGTCGCGAAAATGTCCCGGCAGGAGAACGCCACGTGCTGCACGCCCGAGCCGAAGAACTCCGAGATGAAGCGCGCCGGCAGGGTGCGGTTGGCGGATGAGCCGTTGAGCACGAAGCGCAGGCTCTGGTCGGCGTTGATGACCGCCTGGCTCTGCACGAGGCCACGCGGGTCGGCGATCTCCATCTGCGGCAGCCGCTTCAGGTCGAGGATGCCAGTGTAGAACAGCAGCCAGGACAGCATCTCGTCGTAGGGCATCGACTGCGCGATGTGATCGACGGCAAGCAGGGCGTCGGCGTTCGCGTCACTTGCGACCGGCTCGAAATCGGTGTCCCAGTTCTTGCCGGCCTGATCGAGGAAATAGAGCAGGCTGCCGCCGACGCCATGGATCGCGGGAATCTCCAGCTCGCCCGGCCCGACCGGCTGGTAGAAGGTGCGCGTCTTCAGCGCTTCGGCGCGCTGCATGGCAAGACCGGCATTGTCGACGTCGAGCGCAATCGCGCAGACGCCGGGGCCGTGCGTGACGTAATGCGAATGCGCAAAGCCGTCGGTCTCGCAATTGATCACGAGCTCGACCTTGCCCTGCGACCAGCGCTCCACGGCCTTGCTGCGATGCTTGCCCGTCCTGCGGAAGCCGAGCTGCGCGAACAGGCGGGCGAGGTCGACCGCCTTGGTCTCGTTGACGGCAAACTCGATGAAGCCGGTGCCGTGGCTCTTGGCCTTCGGCGCCAGCGGCTCGCCGGCAAGCTTCGGCCAATCCGGTGCAAGCTGGTCCTCCAGCAGGATCAGCGAACGCAGGCCGTCGACCGCGGTCTGCGCGGCCGAGCCGGCACGGAACTGGTCGTTGAAGATTTCGAGCGACAGCGGCCCGGCATAGCCGGTCGCCGCGATCGCCTGCATGAACTCGCCGACCGGGAGGTCGCCCTGGCCGGGGAAGGAGCGGAAGTGCCGGCTCCATGAGAGGATGTCGAGCTCGAGCTTTGGCGCATCCGCGAGCTGCACCAGAAAGATCTTGTCGCCGGGGATCGAGGCCATGGCGCGTACCGGAAAGCCGGGCGCGAGCGCGTGAAAACTGTCGAGGATGACGCCGATCGCGGGATGATCGGCGCGCCGCACGATCTCCCAGGCATCGCGGTAGTCGTTGACATGGCGGCCCCAGGCCAGCGCCTCATAGCCGACGCGCAAGCCGCGCTTGGCCGCGCGCTCGCCTAGCTCGCGAAAATCGTCCGCGGCGCGATCGATGCCGCCGAGCGAGGCGGGCGAGACGTTGGAGCAGATCAGCAGGAGGTCGGTGCCGAGCTCCTGCATCAGGTCGAACTTGCGCTCGGCGCGGGCAAAGTTGCGTGTCCGCTGCGGCTCCGGCATGCCCTCGAAATCGCGGAACGGCTGGAATGCGCAAATCTCGAGATTGAGGTCCTTGCACAGCTGCGCCACCTCGCGCGGGCCGGAGCCGAACGACAGCAGATCGTTCTCGAAGATTTCGACCGAGTCGAACCCGGCTGATGCGATGGCGCGGAGCTTTTCGTCCAGGCTGCCTGAGAGCGAGACGGTCGCGATCGAGCGCTTGTTCATGCTGCGTTGTCCTCCATGGCGCCGCCGAGAAAGAGCTGGCCGATGCGCGGATCGTTCAAAATGCGTTTCGCGCTGTCGACCATGCGAGTCTGGCCGAGCTCGAGCACGATGCCGATGTCGGAAATCTCCAGCGCCGAGCGCGCGTTCTGCTCGATCATCAGGATCGTGACGCCGCGGTCGCGCAAGCTCTTCAGGATGTCGAAGGTCTGCTGCACCATCAGCGGCGACAGGCCGATCGAGGGCTCGTCGATCAGCACGAGCTTTGGCTCGAGCAGTAGCGAGCGCGCGATCTCAAGCTGCTTCTGCTCGCCGCCGGAGAGCGTGGAGGCCTGCTGCGCCGACTTGCGGCGCAGCGCGGGAAACAGGTCGAGTGCGGCTTCGATGCGTGCGGGCAGGTCGATGCCCTTGCCGGCGGAGACTCCGCCGAGCTCGATATTGTGGCGCACCGACAGTTCGGGAAAGATGTTGCGGCCCTGTGGCACGTAGCAGATGCCGGCATTGAGCAGCGCGCGCTGACTTAGATTGGTGACGTCACGGCCGGCAAAGCTGATCTTGCCTTCGCGCAGCTTCAACAGGCCGAAGATCGCCTTGAACACCGTCGACTTGCCGGCCCCGTTGGGACCGATGATGGTGGTGATGGTGGCCTGCGGCACGGCGAAGGTGGTGCCGTTCAGGATCGTCATCTTGCCGTAGCCGCCGACGAGATTGTGAACCGAGAGGATCGGGTCGCTCATGATGGCTTCCTAATGTCCGAGATAGGCTTCGATCACGGCGGGATTTTTCCGCACTTCGTCCGGCCGCCCCATCGCCAGCACCTTGCCCTCCGCCATCACCATCACGCGCGAGCACAGCGACATCACGAATTCCATGTTGTGCTCGATCACGACGAAGGTGGCGTTCTTCTCGCGGTTGATCGCGACCAGGCGGTCCTTCAGGTCCGACAGCATCGACGGGTTGACGCCGCCGGCGGGCTCGTCGAGCAGGACGAGGCGCGGGCCGCCCATGAAGGCCATCGCGGCATCGAGCAGTTTTTGCTGGCCATAGGAGAGCCCGCCGGCCGGCTCGTCGGCGAGATGGTCGAGCTTGAAGAAGCCGATCATCTGGTTGGCGACCTCGGTCAACC
>NZ_JBVVPO010000026.1:0-114713 GCF_055811795.1 Bradyrhizobium sp. MI1.7 | reverse complement strand
TCAAACGCCCTGAGGTAAGTGGGCGTCTTCATTCTACCGGGCCGGCCGGTAGAAAAAGAAAAGCCGCCCAACGGCGGCCAGTTTTTGTATTGCCTCTTCTACTTGTTCTTGAGGGCATCAGCGGCGTCGCGCGCTGCGTCCTTCACGTCTCCTGCAGCGTTATGGGCGGATCCCTTGGCTTTGTCGATTTTGCCTTCTGCTTCCATGTCTTTGTCACCAGTAAGCTTACCGGCACCTTCTTTGATCGCGCCTTTTGCCTTGTCGGCAGCGCCCTTCACGTGTTCGCGGTCCATGATCGTGTTCTCCTTTGCCGATCCGGATGACCAGCCAACGAAAGCTTTGCGAACTAGTTCCTTCAAAGAGTGCTGGCGTTACACCAATCTCGCGGTCGCAGCTCTGTAACGTTGGTCGGCTGCCAGTCCTTGCTCGCAGCGACGATGTCCTAGACTTCGCCGTCGCGGCTTCTTCGTTTTTATTAGGCACGTCTTCTGTTGGCCCGAAGCCGGCTGCAATTGAGGGGCAGAGCAAGTCCGCTCTGCCTAGTTAGTTCAGCCTGCTGCGCTACTGCAAGTACACCTGCTGCGACCTTGAAGCCAGCTTCGAGAAGGGAAGTGAAAAGCTCGGACGGCATCGGGTAGACCTGGCGGCGATTGGGTAGGCGGGCTGGCGGCGGGCGAGATAATGCCGGACGAACGCGCGCGTCACCTTCGACGCCGTGGCCTTCCACCAGCATGATGCGGTCCTGCGGCGCTTTGCTGAAGTGGTGTCCGCGATCGGCGGCGACCGCCACCACCGTTCCTTGGAGCGAGAGTTCTTGCGCCGGTGGCATTAGGCCGCCCTGGCGAGCGAGCGGCGCTTCTGGCGAAGGTAGCGCGATCCCCGGAAGGGTCCTTGCGTCCAGGATGTCATTCGGAGCACGGTTTGATCCCTCACGGCGCCGAAGGTTACCCCCTCCGAGAACTGAGCGATCTTCCGGACTGCGTATTAAGTTGATGAATTGTGGGTCTCGGAAGCCGTTGGGTTTATTTGGCGCTTATTCACTGTTCTATGAGAATGACTCGCAACAGGCCGCGACGACAGTAAACGCTAGAGTTCCATTGGCTGGGAAACCAATTTTCAGATATTTGCCACAAAGCTTGGCGATCACCGCCCCTATTCCCGTCGAGGGTGTCGTGACCCGCTACTCACTCGAAAAATTACGTCGGCGCTATGTCATCGAGGGCAGGCCTCTTGAGGCGGGCCTTGAGGAAATGCTGCGCGCCGACGGCCGCGCGGGAGCGCGCTCCATCCTTGCCTCGATTGAAAAGCGGCGCTTTGAAAATCGGTCCGAAGGACAGCGGCTTCGCAAGATGCTCCGCTTCGAAACACTTCTCTGGCAAGTGGGGCAGGAAGCTATCGCGGGTGTCGATGAGGTCGGAATGAGCCCACTTGCGGGCCCGGTCGCAGCTGCCGCAGTAATATTCAAGCCCGGCACGCGCATATTTGGGATCGACGATTCAAAAAAGCTGGACGCGAATTCGCGCGAGTCTCTCGCGGAAGAGATCAAGGAAAAGGCGGCCTCATGGTCTGTCGCGTTTGTCGAGGTTGAGGAGGTCGACACCATCAACATCTACTGGGCGGGCATCCTTGCCATGCGACGGGCTGTTGAAGGGCTGGGGGTGACTCCGCAGCATCTTTTGATCGATGCGAAACGCTCGAAAGACATCGCGGTCCCGCAGCAGGCGATAATCAAGGGCGACACCAAATCCGTGAGCATCGCTGCCGCGTCTATTTTGGCGAAGGTTTCGCGCGATGCGTTGATGCGAACGCTTGACATGCATCATCCCGGCTACGGCTTCGCCGACCACAAGGGTTATCCTGTGCGCGCCCATTATGCCGCTTTGGCCAGACTAGGCGCATGCGCTGCCCATAGACGTTCGTTCGGCCCTGTGCGTGAAGTCCTCGGCTTGCCGCCGTTGCCACCTTGGCCTTTGCCATCGGAACGCACCGATGTCCGTCAGGGGACGAGGCTTCGGTGCTGCGCGCTGGGAGCACTTGACCGCTTCGGTCTCCGACAAGTCCCCTACTTCGTGGGCGCACCGGTTGTGGTCTCGCTAGGACGAGCGGTCATTGTGACATCATGGCCCTCTCGCAGCGCGATTGAAGCCGCCGCAATTGCGGCTTCGAACGCAGCTTCCTTCGTGGCGTACTCATTCTCCGTCTTGCCGTCGTGGCGCATGCGCCACGCGCCGTCTTTTCCAAATATCTCGTATTTCGCGATTCCCATAAGTTGTCCTCCTAGCTGGCGTTCGGCGCTCCGCCGGCGTCGCGGCGCTGGCTTGCCATCGAGTTTCTTTGCTCCGTTGTCCGAGCGTGAGCGTAATTGTGCCGCCGCCGATCCGACCGCGGCGATGCGCCTATCGCGACTGACTGCAGTACTCCACGCCGTGCCTAATCCGCCATTTGTTGCTTCTTGGTTTGTCGCAGTGATACAGGAGCTGACCAGTGGTTTCGTCAGCTTTGAGCGTGCTGCCAGTGTGAGATGATGTCGGCGCCGCTCTTATTGAGATGCACGTGCTGATCGACGTGATCGACCCATGAGAGCGGAATAAAGTGATGATGCTGACCGTCCGGCGAACTCTGCTTCGTCAGCTTGATCTTGTCGGTTCCATCCAAGTGATCGACTTTTCCGACCATCTTCCGATCGGACGAAATCACGTCCATATGTTCCTTGATCTTCGAAACGTCTGTCATGGGAATCTCTCATTCAGCAATCGTATATTCGGTCGGTCAGCGAAACTTTCGATTGCTTCCCGACGCTCGGCAACCGCCGATCAGGCCGCCCGGGCGAGCGAGCGCCGCTTCTGGCGGAGGTAGCGCGTGATCTCCGGAAGCGGCATCGCGTTCAGGACACGGTCGGCGGGGACACCTCCCTTCCGGGCCATCTCGACGCCCCAGTGCATGTGATCGAGCTCAGGAATCGAGTGCGCGTCCGGATTGATGCTCAGCATGCAGCCGAACTCGAGCGCAGCCCGGTGCCAGCGCCAATCCAGGTCGAGCCGCCACGGGTGAGCTTGATCTCGACGACGACATCTTGCTTGGCGCAGGCCCGGAGCAACTTCTCGATGTCGATTTCGTAGCCTGGCCGCCGCTGCAGCTGCCGCCCGGTCATGTGACCGATGATGGTGCTGTGAGGATCGGAGATGGCTCGAAGCAGGCGCTGGGTCTGCGCCTTCATTGAACAGAAAATTTCTTTAGCTCCAATGAGCAACATGCTGCGATGCGCACGCCGGCAGCCATCTAGCACCCGTAGGAACCCTAGGTTTGCATGCACAGTCGCTCTGATGCGATGGAGACAGCTGAGGCAATGCCCCGAGCCAAAGCGCACGCCGCCGCTATTCTGCGGGAATGTCACAAAGCCGAGACGGAATTGATCGGCAAGGCCGTGGTGCTGACGGACGGGAAGGCAGGAACTGTCGAGGAATTGTGCTTGGACGAAGCGCACGGTTTGCGTCTTTCCGTCGCTGGCCATCCCGGGAAGTGGCCCGTCTCGACGATCAAGCTACTAGAGCGATAGTGCTTACAGACCGGCGCGCCTAATGGCCTGATGTTATCGGCTAATCGCAGCGCCACGCTCAGTCCCTCAATAGATGCCGGGACTGGGGCGGTGATACTGCACCAACCGCCTACTTTGCGTCGGTTCCCAAGCAACCATAACAGAAACCGGGCGAACCGACCTCTGCTAATGCCGTTTCCCACGCCGCGGCGGAGTCATGAGTCCCGTTGACTTACATCAACCTAACGCGCCGCGGGCGCCGCAATCTCCCGCGCTCGCAGAGTTCGTAGAGAGGATGCTGTCATGCTTCACTATATTCTTGCTGCAATTGCAGCACTTGTTCTGCTCACCGCCAGTTTGATTCCAGACGATGCCTATGCCCGCGGTCGCGGCGGTGGCGGCTATCGGGGCGGTGGCGGATTTCACGGAGGTGGTTACCGCGGCGGCGCTGTCGCCGGGCGAGGCTACCGGGGCGGCGCTGTTGCAGTTCGAGGAGCCCGGGGTGGCGCTGTTGCGGTGCGCGGCGGACGCTATGGTTATGGCGGCTACGGGTATCGGCGTTACGGTGTCGGTGCGGCGGCGGTCGGCGCCGCTGCTGTCGGCGCTGCTGCGACAGGCGCCTACTATCGCGGCGGCTGCGGCTACGACGCCTACGGCAACTGGATTTGCCCGGGCTATTAGTCCCGTATTGAGGCCGCCATTCACTCGTCAGCAGCAGCGATCTGCTCTCGAAGTTGCCGAGCGCGTTCTCTTGCTCGCTTCCCAAGGCGAGCGTGAACCGATCAGGATAAAGCGACACCTGCTAAATGAGTTTTTGGCATCCGCTGCCAGCGAAGCCAACCGGGTCGCCCCTTCGCCTGATCGACGGTGAGCCTGCTAAGGCGATCAAGTGCCGCTGGTAACGCCCTGCGGGTTCGATCGTGGCTGCCATGCCACCACTGCCGCTCATCGGCGCATTCCCTGCCCCTTGGCATGTCGCCTTGTGTTGGCAGATTTTGTTGCAAAAGTCAGTTGAGACGAGCCGGCAAGCGTGATTCCGTTGTGTTGACGCGAATCGCGACGAGGTCGATTCATGATGGGCCGTCTGAAGAGTGACCAAGGTCAACTGTTCTACGCGTTTCATCTCAGCGACGCGGTTCCCGAAGATCATCTGGTGCGGAAGATCGACACTGCTCTCGATCTGTCTTGGCTTCGCAGCGAACTAGCTCCTCATTATTCGTCCATGGGTCGCCCGTCGATCGATCCAGAGCTGATGATCCGGATGCTGATCGTGGGGTATGTCTTCGCGATCCGCTCGGAGCGGCTGCTCTGCCGTGAAGTGCAGGTGAACCTCGCCTATCGGTGGTTCTGCAAGCTCGGTATCGAGGATGCTATCCCGGATCATTCGGCCTTCTCGCGGGCCCGCAATGAGCGCTTCCGCGAGGGAGATGTCGTTCGTCGCGTATTCGAACATATCGTCGAGGCGTGCATTCTGGCCGGTCTGGTTGGTGGCGAAGGTTTTGCGGTAGACGCGAGCCTGATCCAGGCAGATGCCAACAAGCAGCGCTCGATCGCGGGTCAGGATTGGCGCAGGGATCGCGATCCGGCGAGGTCAAGCCGCGCGGTGAAGGAGTATCTGGCAACCCTCGACGATACGGCGTGGGGTGCGGCCAGTGAGGTTGTCCCGAAGTTCATCTCGCTGTCCGATCCCGCGGCCCAGTGGACCGGAGCTCACAAGGGACCAGCGTTCTTCGCTTACTCCGACAATTATCTCATCGATGAGATCGTCTCTGCGGAGGAATCACCTTCGCCATTCCGGCCGTTCAAGGTCGGACCAATTCCTTTGATCTGAAAAACGGTCTTCACCACAAGCGCCTTATCGAGGTCGCCGATCAATCGATTACGCTCTTGGTCAATGTCAGGTGAAATCCTGTGCGTGATTTGGCCGGTATCACGGCTTATGGTTCCCAGTCCTCCCAGAGCCGAGTGCGGCGGCGCAACTACGCGGGATCTGCCATCGCTGTTTTACGGTGTTTTTTGCTCTGCCGGCCGAATTTGCATAGTCCTGACGGGACTTTTTCGCTCCAGAACAGCAGTGCTCCCCAATGACGCGTGAAGAACATCGTCACGGGACTGGTGTCCGTCGAACCGAATATCAGCCCGAGAACCGGAACTGGGGGAGGCCGCAACGGGTGTGCAAAATGCGGCTGACGCTCAGGGCTACGATGCGGCGGGCCAGAACTTCAAGGTCCATCTAGCACCACCGCGTCTTTGATTTTCGAGCCGTCCTTGTTGAAAACCGACACGGTGGCATTCGGCGGCTCCTTGGCGAAGCTGTCATCGCTCTCGTTGCTGGGTGACCATTCCTCCAGCAAGTCTGTCGTGAGCGAATGGCCCGCCGCTCGTACCGGCCGGTCAGCAAACACGATGGAATTTGGTGCGATCGCCCACGAGCGCGAGCTGGCCGCCCTGCAAGGTGGCTCCACGAGCATTCATCACAATCAGAGACGGAACAATTTCTGGCTTGTCTCCGCCGATCGCCTTCTCCAGCGGCACGTGCTGGGCCACGGCCGGCGCAGAACCGCAGAGCAGAAGGGCGACAAAAATCATCAAGTTGGATCGACTCTTGATGGTCATCATAAACTCCTCGAGTTACCGTTAGAGCGCATCGCTTCATGTTTTGCCAATTTCGCCGATGTGCTGCAGCTGCACTATGCACTTTCAGCAGCTCCCGCTTGACCACACGAGAGGCACCCAAAAGGGCGGGAGCTGGCCGAATTTGCATAGCGCTTGGCTAAGCCTCGGTCTTCACTGGATACGGTAGATCGTTCCGTTGTCTGCAGTCTGTTGATCTGACCGTCGGCGAGACCGCAGCAATCGGCGCAAGGGCGTACTTACTTCCAGTCACGACAAAGGATAGGAGCCGAAGTCATGTTGCAGGCAGGTCGATTAGTGGCAGGCCCTGCCTTGCCGGCAATGATGGCTGGGCCGGGCAATGCCGCAGAACAACAATTCTCGTGCAAAGGCGAGGTCGTTCAACAAATGCGTGACCCGCCATCCAACCGAAGCTAATCGACCTGAATGTCACTTTGGGCGACAAGAACAAGATGTCCCTGACCATCGGAAATGGCAAATCGGTTGCTCCCCACATTACCAGCAACAACAAAATCCAGCTTAAGTTTGTGACGAAGGAATTCGTTGGAGAATACTTCCACTATAGGGGCGACCTGTTTCTCATCTACAACTCCGGACCTCTTGCGCGGCTCAGTTGCTCCCGCGCCTGACCCAATGTATGCCGACTGATCATTTGGCGAATGTCGGCGCTTTGATGCATTCGCTATGGATCCGCCAGCGTCGACAAGGGGCGTCGCTCCATTGCGCGCAACTCTCTTGCTCTCCTCGGGCCAACGCCCTCGTGCCGTCCGCAGCCACCGTTCGGGGTCGGGCACGTGGCAACCGCTGTCCGAGACTTCCAGGACTATTGGGCCCGCGCGAAGCGATGCGTCGCGCGTGTCATCATCGCCGACGCTAGCGTGGAGCACCCATGAGACGCAGCATCATATGAAGAGATTGATGAAATTGAGATAGAGCGACAGCGCGCCGATCACGGCCTTGCGACCGTTCGAAGTAGCATCATCGCTTCCATCATACATTTCCTTGATCCGTTTGGTGTCATAAGCCGTGAGGCCCGCAAAGACGCCGACGCCGACAACGGAAATCATCCAATCGAGCCCGCTGGATCTCAGGAACAGATTGACCAGGCTCGCAATGATGACGCCAATCAGGCCCATAAAAAGGAAGGTGCCGAAACCCGACAAGTTTCGCTGGGTCGAATAACCCCAGATGCTGAGCGCGCCGAAGGCGGCCGCCGAGACAAAGAACACCCGCGTAATCGAAGACTCCGTGTAGATGTGAAAGATGGTCGACAGGGAGATCCCGACAAGCGCCGCGTAAAGAAAGAACAATCCTCGCACGGCTTCGACCGACATTGTGTTAATTCGCGCGCTGATGAAGAACACCAGCGCCAACGGGGCCAGCATCAACACCCACATCAGCGGACTTTGAAGCAATTCCGGGCCGGTGACCTGATAGGTCAAAAACGCTGCAACGCCAGTCAAGCCGACCCCGACGGCCATGTAGTTGTAGACGCGCAGCATGAAAGCGCGAAGGCCGACATCTATTGCGATGGCGTTCGCGGAAAGAGGGGCAGCAGGTGCATTTCCATCGTAGTTCGACATGGGTCGCATCCTTTTGATGGGCTTTATCGGTGCCGCTGCTCACGACGATGACGCTCGACAACCGCGACTTGGCAGACCGGATCGATCCTTGCGGACATTTCAGCAGCCGCGCCAAAGACCCCGGCTGAACGATCTAAGTAGAGCGGAACCCTGCGCGTTACTATGCGATTTCGGCACGCGTCGAGACACGTGTCCGACGTTCGATGGCGACGGCCGGCAAAGCCAATATGAATTTCTGCGCCCAGCAAATGTTTTCAACGAGCACAGAAGATCGAAATCCACGCGCAAGGTGATGGGAGGATGGGTCGCATGCGCCATCTGTGACACCATTTCGCTGTCGAACGGGTGCTTGAACATTCCTGGCAACAACTCGTATAGCGGCCTCACCGATTTCATCGGTGGCGTGCAGGCGGGCTATAACTTCCCGGCCGGTCACCTTCTATTTGGTGTTGAAGAGTTCGGCGGAGCCGGCTTTGGTCATCCGGCCCTCGCCAGCACTGGGTCGGCACGGTGATGGGCCGCCTCGGCCTCGTGAATGATCGATGGCCCGTGTTCGCCAAGCTGGGCGGCGGCTGGGTGCATAGCAACGCGACTTTTTGGAACGGGTTTAGTACCAGCAGCGGTTGGTTGGCGGTGGCGTCGAATGCGGCTTCAAGCCGCATCGGGCGGTCAAGCTCGAATACGACTATCTCGGACTGTCGAACTGGAAATCTCCTACGGACCCTTCGGTGGCTTTGAACCGCGATCTTCAAATGGTCAAAGCCGGGATCAATTATAAATTCCGGAGTGGCGTTTCTACTGCAGCGGAGCCATCGACCGCTGCCGTCTCTCACGAGCCTTCGGAAGATCTGCAGGAGGCATCACAAAACCCGATCGCGGACCTTGTCAGCGTGGTGTTTCAGAGCAACACCAATTTCGAGCCGGCCGATTCAATCGCACGCAGGAGTATTCAACATTCAGCCCGTCGTGCCGATGCATCTAAGCGATGACTGGAACCTGATCTCCGTCATTGCGCTGGTAAGCCAGCCAAGTCGGCTGTTCAACAGTAATTGCCAATGGCGTTGGGGACATCACGCAGTCATTGTTCTTCTCGCCTACCAACCCGGGCAAACTCATCCGGGGCGCTGGTTCGGTCTTCACCATTCCGTCCGCCAACGATCCGATCCAGGGGACCGGCAAGTTCCTGTTCGGTCCGACGGCTGTCTTCTTAGTTACGCCGGGACATTGGGTGATCGGTGTTTTGCTCAAAACCAATGGTCAATCGGTGGCAATCCCCTGCGGCCGCCCGTCAATGCCTTCCTTGCCCAGCCATTCCTCAACTACAACATGGCGCACGGCTGGTACTTGACCACAGCACCGATCATCACCTCGAACTGGCTCGCAGCCTCGGGCGAGCCGTGGACTGTGCGGATCGGGGGCGGCTTTGGTCGTGTTTTCAGAGTGTGTGATCAGCCGGTGAACGCATCGATTGCTGGCATTACAATGCGATACACCCGACCGGCGCTCCGGCCTGGCAACTACAAGCGTCCGTCCGCTCCTATTCCCGGTTAAGTGACGAACCGAAAAGCAGCTCAGGATTATCGTTACGTCGCTGCGGAAGCGCGTCCACCGGTGGTCCCGAAAGACAGCACCTACGGTCCACCTTCTTTCATTCGCGCCCCTTCCTTGTGCAGCGATGCGGCGAAACATCAGCGATGTTCAGGAGTGAGTCTTTCACCAGCCTGTCTTCGAGCGTCGCACCCCGCTCGATCGGAAAAATCCGGATTGGAACCCGGGTTTGGGCGGCTTGGGAGAAAGTCCGCGCGTTGAAGCCTTCAAATGTTATGGGTGTTTCCTGAAAGTATACCCTTCTTTTACCGGCAACATGTTCGTTGCTGGTGCAATCAGAAGTATGGGCTTGAGTATGGGCTGCCAAACAGCGAAGCGGATTGCGTACTGATCGATCAGAACTTCTCGGCCTGTATGGCGGAGAGAGTGGGAGTCAAACTCGCGATTTTTGACTCGACGACTTTCTCTGGCATGCCCTCAGCGTTCCCTTTCCTGAAATCTCTCGCGCCCGCCAGTCTGGTTTCGCTTGACATCGACTTTATCGCTCTCGGATCGATGTCGATCTTGAATCGGTTCTGCCACCGTCGCGCGCGCGAACGAATGTCCCCGCTCGAGATGTCCGGCAATGCGGTCCTTGACCGCTTCCATGATGTTTCGCCGCGCCCGCTCGTCCTCCGGAAACGCGCGTTCTACCAGCTTCTCAATGATGACCATCTTCGATTGTGCCGCGATCAAATCGGCATCACGCGCCGCCGTCTGCCGATCGGCCGAGCGGAATTTCTCCGCCGTCACACGCCAGCGGTTGCGGGGCACCTGCCGGCGCGCGGACCGTGCATTTCCGGTTGCTGCGTCGATGATCTTGATATCTTTAAGGACGCGTTCGACGCCCTCGCGGCGCACTTGGACTCGGTCGCCCGGCCCTGTCTTGCTGTCTGCGACCGCCTTTTCCAGACCCACGCCCCACACTTTATGCTGCTGGCCATTGTCGAGCTCGAGAGCCAAGTAGGTCGACATCTCGGCGTTGTTCCGATTGCCGTAAGGTGCCCGGACGAGCTCGATCAAACGTCCCGAAACGCCTTTGTCGTAGTCGACTCTTGCCGAGGGCTCGTCCCTGTCAAAAGCTGAACGAACCTCCTCCTGATGCGCGCGAGGACGTGTTCGGTTCCAGACGGCTTGCCGATCAGCCAGCGCCTGCCGATCGAGATCAGTCGGCTGATACCCCTGCACTTCGATTCCGCGGGTACCAGCCTCAAGCCAGACCTCGCGTCGGAATTCCGCGGAGCCGCGGACGTGAAGTGCCTCCCATTGGCGATGTTGTGCCACGCTGACCATGTCCCGGATTACTTCCGCTGCGGCCAGCCGGGTGACCAGTCGATCTTCCGTGATTTTGAAGGCCAGATACTCGCCACGTTCGTCGGCATAGAAGCGCGTTTCCCCGCTATGCCGGTCTCTTCCGGTCTCATTTGAAATGACGTAATATTTGCGACTGATACGCTCGGGGAGCGCATTGTCATCAACTATCGCGGCGGACGACCTGGCAGCCGACTTTGACTTCGCTTCCGCCTGGTCGCCCGGTTCGTTTCTTCCCGAATCGCGCCCTGTGCGATCTTGCCGTTCAAGGCTGAAATCCTCGCCGTTGTCACGCTTGTCGTTCATGCTGCTGCCCGGTCTGTTTGCGGCCGGACCGTCGCGCCGGCGGAATGGCCTGGGCGTCGATGTAGTTCAGGGTCCAGGCCTTTAACTCTTCCTCGGAGAGCCCTTCGAGGTCCACGTCCACGTCGCCAAAGTCGAAACTGGCGCCGGCAGGAATGGCGGAGGGGTCGGCCACCTCCTCGTCGGTCATGGGGCGCGTCCGGAATACCGCGCGCAATTCGGCGATCTCGGAGCGCAGTTCCTTGATTTCGGCGTCGAGCAGCGCATTTGAACGCCCTTTGGGCATCCGCGGAACGGGCGCCGGCAGCAATCGCTTTAGAAAACGCCTGTCTTCGTAGTAGATGATCTTGTCGGCGATGATGGGCGGAATACCGGTGCCAAGAATGAAGGCCTTGGATCTCGGGAGAAGTTTTAGTTCCTGCGGCAGCATCAGGGCGCGACGATGTTCGGAGATCGTCTCACTAGTCGAGCGCATCGCCAGCCCTTTTGGTCCGCTGCGGCTGCGCGCGTTCACGGTCTCGTAGCCGATACGCTCCGAGAGCTCATTCGCCACGTCCTGTTCTTTCGGTGCAAACACGACCTCGACGGCGTGATTGGTCATGAAGTTGCGCGCGGCATCGACCCCGTAGATCGCGCGCAGCTGCGCGGGGCTCTGAACTACAGTGAGGAGGCGAATGCCGTATCCGGCGATGAAAGCCACTGCTTTCGCGAGCACGTTGACATTACCCAGCGCTGGAAACTCATCGAGCAAGAGCAGCACCTTGCGATTGAGTTTGGGGTTCTGCTCCGGCAGTTCGCGGGTGTTAAGATCGACCACCTGCTGGAAAAACAGATTGAGGAGCGGGGCCATGCGGTCGAGATTGTCTGGCGTGACCCCGAGATAGATCGACATCGGTCGTTGCCGCAGCTGCCGCAAATCAAAATCGTTCGTCGATGTCGCCGCATCGATGCGCGGGTTGAGCCAGAGACCGAGCCTCGCCGTGACTGTCTTGCGCACCGAGCTCAGGGTGTTTTCGGAAGCGGCGAGGAAGTCGTTTAATGCCGTTATGCAATGCCGCGACAGTGGCGAAGGGCCTGACTTGCGAGCGGAGATGATTTTCTCGAAATGGGACTTGAGGTCGCTGGCCGCAGACAGCTGGTGCAGAATCTCGCCGATCGTCAGGGGCAAGCCAGGCGTTTCCGCGACGTAGCCTCCGATCGCGACAAAGGCCGAACGTGCCGCCTCGAACCAGAATGGGTCGCCCCGGCTTTCCGCCGGAAACAGCATCACCGCGATGCGCTGCAGATCGTCATAGAGATCGGCGGGATCGCTGCGCACATAACCTAGTGGATTATAGCGTGCCGTGCGGCCGCTCTCCTCGAGAGGGTCGAACAGATAGACCTCCTGCCCATGCGCTGCACGAAATCCCGCCGAACGATCCCAGTTCTCTTTCTTCACGTCCAGCACGACAACTGAATCCGGCCAATTGAGTAGGTTAGGAATGACATAGCCAACGCCCTTCCCTGCGCGGGTGGGGGCGTAAACCAGGACATGCTCGGATCCCCCGAAACAGAGCAGCGCGCCGTCTTTGCAGCCGAGCAGCACGCCCTCCTTGGATCGCAGGCCAGCGGCCTTGATCTCGCGCGCCGAGGCGAAACGGGCGCTGCCATGAAGCGGCAGAGGACGCTGCCGGAGGATAGCGCCGAGCAGGCCAAAGACGACTATCACCCCGGCTAGAGTTGAGAGCGTCAGCCAGCGGTCAAAGCGTGGGTCCGTGCCGTACCGGGGCCAGCCCGTGGCGATCTCGGACCAATGGATGCCTCCGTCGTGATGCCTGAGCCCGAGCAGCAGAATATTTGAGGCGACCAGCAGAAACAGCCCGATGGCGCCGACCGCAAGCGCAGTACCGAGCGCGAACCTAGTGGGCGTGGTCGCGTTTGCGAACGGGGTCATAATAGATTTCCGAGATGCGGTACCGGCCGTCTCGCTTCTGCATCTGGACGACGACGTCGACGAGAAGCAGCAGGAGCGAGCGGATATCGTCGCGATGAAGGTCACGGCCTTCCGGGCTTTCCTTCACCAGCAAGGTCAGTTGCTCGAAGGCAAGCCGGGCACTGTCGGCATGGACCGTCGTGATCGATCCTGGATGTCCCGAGTTCACATTCCTTAGATAGAAGAATGCCGTTCCATCCCGCAGCTCCTGCAGCAGAATCCGATCTGGCCGCATCCGCAAGCACGACTCGAGCAGTTCGCGCGCTCCAATCTTGGCGACGCCCTGCCCGTCCTTGGCATAGAGCAGCCGCACGCAATTCTGATGGGGAATGACAAGCTCGGCAGTATCCTCAATCGTGATGAGCCGCTCATGCGACGGAATCGCCGCGATCAGCGCCTTGGACAGGGTGGTCTTGCCGGAACCGGTTGCACCAGAAATGAGAATGTTGCGGCGGGCCCGTACCGCAAGCTCGAGAAACTCGCGCCAGGCGCCGGCTTCTTTCAAGGCAAGCAAGCGATGCTCGTCCGGGCGGAGCTCATTCCCCGTGACACGGACCTCGTCAAACAGTCTTGCCTGCTGGAAGGCGTCAAGCGTCATGGTCAGGGTCGATGGCTTGCGGATTGTCAGGCTGATTGTCCCGGCTGGGACAGCCGGGGGGATCACGATCTGACAGCGCTCGTCGCCGATCAAGCTGGTTGACACCACCGGATGCTCTGGACCGACGTCCTGACGGGTGTGACCGGCGGCGGCAGTTGCCAGATGCGAGAGGTAGACATGCGTCAAAGCCGGCGCCTCATGCCGGGTCCAACCGCCCGGCCCTTCCACGAAGATCTCGCCCGGGCGGTTGACGACGATTTCGGTCAGGGTCTTGTCCGCCAGGTAAGGCGCCAGCGGCTCCAGATAGCGCTCGAGCACCAGGCGGCCACCATCGCGTTCAATCGACGTCACCTGGGTCATTTCGTCACCGGAGCCGGGGCCACGATGCCAGCAGGGATGGTGCGGTCGAGAATCTGGGTCCGGGTCTCAATTCGCCGAAGTTGATAGACCGAGGAGAAATCGACGTCGCGCGCGACAAAGATATTGACGAGCTCGCCCTGATTCTTGTTCAGCGTCGGCGGGATGTTGATCGACTGCTCAACAGCAATGGCGGCGGCGGTGTTCGTGGCCCCCGCGGTGTTGTTAATCTGGATGGAGCCGTCCTGCATCTGCTGACGACCGATCGATGAGGCATCGCTGACCATTGAGAGCAGGAGCGCCGAGCCAAACCGCTCAAAGAAGTGGGTGTCAATGTCGCCGTCGAAGCCGGCACGGCCCAGCGCATCTGTGGCCGGCGAGGACAATGCTGCAATCACCCCTGTTGGCGTCTTGGCGCGGGTCCACAGCACGAACAGGCGTTTTGAGCCTCGCCGGACATTCCCGCGATACTCGCCAACCACCTTCGTGCCTTTTTCCATGAGCACCACGTTGCCGGAATCCGACATCACGTCGCGTATGACGACGCAGGAGACGAAGCCGGCCACGTCTGAGGACATCGCGGTTTCGAGTACGCACGGAATTGAAGTACCCTGGGTGACCAGCAGATTGCGGTTGGGAAGCCGCGCGGCGCGCACGCCCTCGATCGGGGTGGGCTTCAGTTTGTCGGCAAGATCGTTGCGCGGCCCGCCCCGTCCAAACTCATAGGGCTCGGTCAGGACGCTTCCAGTGGCGCTATCGCGGGCGGGGCGCCCGGAAGAAATCGGCCGATTATAAGCGAGCACCGGCGCCCGCCGCGCGCTCTCCAGGAGCTGGTCGGAGGCGGGTGCCGGCGCCGCTGGCGCGGCCCCGACCGGCGTGGCTGCAATTGAAGCCGTGGTGATCGGTGCAGACGGCGGTTCCGGTGCGGGCTCGAACGCCGCCGCCGGCCTAATCATCAGCTTGCGTGCGGAATCGCTCACCGGCTTATCTCTCTTCCAGGTGCTCCAGATGATCAGAAAGGCAAAAGCGGTAAGCGCCAGCGCGCCGAAGCCGCGCTTGAGCATCGCCGTTCGACCATTGTCCCCGCCTCCCACAGGGGTAATGCCGCGGTCGCCGGCAATCGTCTCATCGTGATGCTCGGTCATGTCGCGCCCGCCTATCTGACTTCAGGGATGGAGGTGATTTCTTCGCCCGCCGCTCGATCGAGGGGCTGGTGGTATTGGTACCGGGGTTGATTCCCACCGCATCGAACGCCTCGTTGAAAATGCAGAGCACGTTGCCTCCTTTGCGCAGACGAAACTCTCGTGCTGTGGCATGAACGACCACCAGTTCGCCGCGGACATCCTTAGGCACGAGACTTTCTGAGCCGTCAGAGTTGATCAGGTAGATCGCCGGGACCTCGCGATTGCCCGCGAAGCGGAAGGTGGTTTCCTTGCCGTCGTCGAACACGGCTTCCGGCTCAAGATCGATCGAGCCCTGAGCGGAGAAACGCCAGTTGCGGGCGCCATAGGCATGATGCAGGTCGAAGGTTTGCTCGATCAGCGCGCCTTCCCGCTCGGCGCCACGCGCGGCCGCTTCCATGCGTCGGCGCTCAATCTCATCACCGGGATAGGCGAACCGGACCACGAAATAACTGTCCGCAAGCGTCGCCTCGGCGATCGACAATTCGAACTGATAGGAGCGCTTGCGCCCATCGGGGCGTGTGGTCACAACCTGCAAATTGGTGGGCGGATGCTTTTCCCGCGGCTTGAGGAACAAGATCGAGCCTGCCGGGGCAACCTCCCATGCCACGGAGTCGCCGATCGCGACATGCGCGACCTCCTCGTCATCAGCAAACAAAATCTGGGTTGAAGCCCGGATGACGCCATTGACCCGCACCACGTTGGCCGGATCGTAAGTGACCGTGCGCACCCGAGCGTCATGTTGACCAGGTGCCGGCTGCTGCAGCGCCAGCACCGGCCCCGCGTATCCCAGCGCAAAGATCATCAAAAGGACGAAACGTTTCATGGCACGACCTCCGGATCGGCGCGATATTCCGAAACCAGGAAGCCGAGGGGATTGATAAGACGGTCGGCAGAGGACATGGGCGCGCTGGCATAGGAGAACGTCAGGGTCGAGACCCAATGGGTGATGCGGGTTTCCTCGCCCTTGCGGCTCTCCTTCATGAACCGCACGGATGCGACATTGTCGGCCAGCAGCGAGATCGCCTTGATGCGTACGGTGGCGACCCCGAAACGGCCTTGAACGACCTGCGGGCTTTCGGGATTGGAGCCGCGGTACCACGCCGCGAAACGGGCTTGCTCGCCTGCCCCGGACAGCAAGGAAATGGTTCGAAAATTGGTTTCCGCCTCCGGATAGCTGTAGCCCTCGCGTGCACGCACGTAGCGGCCGAGAAAATACTTGGTCACGGCCTCATCGTAGCGCGCCGGCGTCGATTTGAGGGCGGAGACGGTGTCGACAATGCCGGTCGCATTATCGACACGGATGACGAACGGCTCGACCGTCTTCAGCGGCGCAAGAGCCGCAACCGCACCGACCGAGGCGGCCGCCAATACACAGGCACCCGCGGCAACCACCCATGCCGTTCGGCGCGAACGATGGGCCGACAGCAACAGATCCTGTTCCCACCGGCGCGCGTTGTCGAAATAGGTCTTCAGATCATCCTGCCGGACCATCTCACGCCTCCTTGCCGCAGGCGCGGTAAGAGGCTGCAATGTCCAACCGAGAGCTCGAATTGGCGGTATGGCTGGATGGCGCCGACGGCCCAATCTCGCCCTTGCGGATGATGGGTGCTGGCCCGGACGGCGGAATTGGCGCTTCGGGCGCCACCAGCGGCGTGCCGTTCTCCCAATCCCAAAGTGAACGATTGAGTGGGCGGCGCGTCAGACCGTCACAGGACGGCGGCCCCTTTGACCAGTTCGCGCAGGCCCCAAGCTGCCATGCGATAACGCAAATGATGAATAGTCGACGCCACATCGTTCTGATGCCCCTGTCTTTCTTGTCGCTTGATGCCGGCGATCC
This sequence comes from Bradyrhizobium sp. MI1.7, assembly GCF_055811795.1. NCBI lineage: Bacteria > Pseudomonadati > Pseudomonadota > Alphaproteobacteria > Hyphomicrobiales > Nitrobacteraceae > Bradyrhizobium > Bradyrhizobium sp. MI1.7. The sequence continues at coordinate 97,812 of NZ_JBVVPO010000026.1, read as the reverse complement.
TTGCTTACGCTGTCGTAGTGCCCTGGGATCGGATCCGCCGCATACTGCCGCCCTGCCGGCTGGCTCTGACTGCAGCAAGACCCCGGCTTGCCGACCAGCGTGCGCCGGCATACGCGCCGCCGGCTGCGGCCGTGGCATTGGCAATCAGGGGACTTGTGACCAGCCGGCTTGCGAGCGACGCGCCGCCCCCGGCAAGACCGCCTGCGATGATCGGCAGTTGCAGCGAGATGTATCCGGACAGACCGAGCACGGCGCTGATCGCAACTGCGGCGACCACCATCTCGCCGGCTGTACCCGCATTGGCCGCGAACCTGTCGATGAAGCCACTGACGGTTGTTAGCATCAGCCCGACCAACGCGACGACGAGCACCAACAGAATGACGAAATTGGCGACCTGCCGAAGCCAGGCTTCTGTGAACGGCCGCGTGGCCTCAAATAGCCCGAGCGCAATGAAGATAGGGCCGAGCGCGATCACGACGCCGAGACCAACCTTGGCGTAGAGCAGGATGGCAAATTGCAGGAAGGAGCCAACCGCCACGAAGACCAGGAGAATCGCGGCAATCAGCGCCGGCGCGATGTTGGTCAGACCGGCTTGTTCGTAGATCTTGTTCGCAACGTCGATCCCTTTCGAGAGAAGCTGATCGAAAGGCGCTCCGGAACTGGTATTTAGTCCTGAGCCCGCTAATGCATTGCCGATTTCCTTGGGCAAGGAGTCGAAGAACAGGCCTGTGACGTATTGCTGGAACGCGCTTGAATTGGTCGCGAGCAGAACCACGACCACGATCCGCATCGCCCGCCAGGCGAATTCCATGATCGGTTCGGAAATCGCGCCGCGCATCACAGCAAAACCGTAGAGGACGACATAGAGCATCACGGCCACGCGAAGCGGGCCATCGATGTACGATGCCAGATTCGAAACCGACGTCGACACGAACGCCGTAATGGGTTGCTCGAATTCCTTCAGAAAACTGTCAAAGACGTCAATGGCCATCGCAGCGGTCCTTACTTCAGGGCGTCTTTCATCTCTTGAATGGTGACCTTGTTACGCGCTTCATTCGCGTTGATGCAGTTCGCTGTCTTTCCCAGTTCTCCGGGATTGTCGCGGCATGCTTTGAGCGCCATGGCGAGTTCGTCCCGATGGTCAAGAAACCAGCCGACGGTCTTCGTCTGCTGACTCCGATCCTCGTTACAGCCAGTAAGAGCGGCGGCGACAGCGATCACCAGAATGGATGCTTTGATTGTCATTGCAGGGCCGCCTTCATTTCATCAATCAGTTGTCGTTGTTTTTCGCGCTCCCGCTGCCCATCCATGTCCATGCGGGCCTGCTGGATCATCGCGAGGCCTTGCATCCGGAGCACATCGTTCTGCAGCAGCGCCTGCTCAGCCTGCAGCCGCGCGGACAAGTCGAGTGTCTCCTTGACATCGGTCGCCGTGCTGATGCGGGTTCTCAGTTCCTCAAGTGCGTCGATACGCTGCGAAGCGGTGTCGTACACAGCCTGGCCCATGGAGTGCTTGGCGCCGGTCTGCCGCGCGATCCGGTCGAGCTCGCTCTGATAGTATGAATTGCCGCTGTTGCCGGCATATGCGCGGTTCTGCGACAGATAGCGGTCGATCGCGTCGGCGAAGTTGCCGCCACCCTGCCCCGCGACGAGCCGTTCGATATCAGAGAATTGTTGGGGCAGAACTTTCCGGAACTGCGGCGTGTTCAACAGCGCTCCAACGTCGTTTGCGTTGGTCCGCTTGTTGAAGCTGTCATAGAGCTGCTTGGCCTGGTTCAGTTGATCCTGCGCCACCTTGAGATGCGACGTCAGGGTCTCGACCTGCCTCTTCAGTTCCGTCAGTTGCTCAAATTGCCTTGCAAAGACGTTAGGGTCGAACACAATCTCCGCTTCTGTCGGAGAGGCCATCAGGAGGGCCGCTACGGACGCGGAGGCAAACACCGCCGACCTTCGCCGAACCATCATCGGACGTTCCTCCGCTCCGCGTGAAATACCGGCAGCCATTGGACCGGATCGTCGCCGTGCTCGCTGCGAATGCGATCGAGCAGTTCGACCGTTTCCGTCCGTCCCGACAACACGGCGAGTGCGTCGTCGAAACCGTTGAGATCAAGTTCCGCCACCACCGAGTTGTGGCCCTGCTTGACCAGGAACCGCCGGCTTTCGGGCGCAAGCTCCTCCTTGATCAGGCGGAATTCAGTGTCCGTCAGATGGAAGCCGTCGACGTAGTCCGAGCGCGTCCCACGCGCGTTCGGGAGGAAGATCTGCGTCGGACATTGTTCGACAATCGTGTGCGCGATCGGCGAGGCCAGCGCATCCCGGGGCGACTGCGTGCCGAACACCATGACGCCGTTCTGCTTGCGGATGGTTTTCAGTTTGTTGTTGGCGAGATCCCGAAATGCCTCGTCACCCAGTGCCTTCCAGAATTCGTCGATGTCGATGATCAGGCGCCGCCCGTCGATCAGGCGCTCCACACGATGGAACAGATACATCATGAGCGGCGTGCGAACGGTGGGATGATCCAGCAGATCGGTCATGTCGAAGCCGATGAACCGGGTCTTTAACCCGATGGCATCCTGCTCGCCATCCAGCACCCAGCCGAAAGGCGCGCCCCGGCACCATCGCTCCAACCGGGCGCCGATCCCTTCGCGATCCTGTTGGCCGAGAAAGGCCCGCAGCGCCCCGAACGAGCGCTCCGCCTGCCGCAGTTGACCAAGAGCGCGTAACCCGGAATCAATCCGCTCCTCCTCGGTCACCGTCAGCGGCCGGTTTTCCGGCGTGACGAGTTTCCGGATCAGTGTGCCGAGGAAGGACAGGTTCGCCGGCGTCAGCTCCAGCGCCTTGAGCGGCGCGCAGCCCGTCACAAGGCCGTTGTGGAGCGCCAGATAGGTCCCGCTGGCGGCGCGTACGAAGAGTTCTGCGCCACGGTCCTTGTCGAAGAATACGTAAGTGGCGCCAAGCCGCTCGGCCTGGGACAGCAGGAAATTCTGCACGACGGTTTTGCCGGAGCCGGACGGGCCGCAGATGAAGGTGTTGCCGAGGTCGCCGTGATGGAACGAGAAGTAGAACGGCGAGCCGGAGGCTGTTTTGAGCATCGCAACCGCCGGACCCCAATGGTTGCCGGCAGCCCTCCCGGTAGGATAGGTGTGAAACGGGGAAAACGCCGCGAAATTGCGGGAGCTGATCGCCCCCGTTCGTGCCCGATACTTGAACAGCCCGGGGAGCTGCGCCCAATAAGCCGCTTCAAGTCCAAGATCTTCGCGCGCGACCACGCTACCGGCATCGGCCAGTGCCCGTCGTGCCACGCTCATATTCCCCTGTAGCTGGGAAGGCGTCTCCGCATAGATCAGGAGCGAGAGGTGATGATCGCCGAGCGCGAACCTATTGGATTCGAGATCGTCGAGCGCGTCAGCGAGATCGTCGATTTGCGAGGCCGCCGGATCCTGCGCCGAGACCAGCTGGTTCTGCTTGCGGGTCAGAATGGTCTTGGCGTCGGCTTTTGATAGAAACGCAAAAGATTGCGTGAGGATAATCTCGAACGGCGCGGAAAGCAGTGCATTCAGCAGCCCAGGCCGGGTGGACGCCGGATATTCCTTGATCCCGAACATGCCAGCGAAGCGCGATCCGCCGGCACCGCGGATTTCGATGGCTTCGCGGCCGAAGATGACTCGGTTTGAATAGAGCGCGGGGCCGATCGGCCCTTGCGGCAACGGGACCGGCATCCATTCCCCGCTTGTGATGGCGTGGAGCAGTTCCATGGTTTCTGAAAACATGATGTCGTTGCGCTCAACCAATCCAAGGGTGTGGGCACCGTAACGCTCCAGTGCCGCGACCAAGTCGCGCCTCGCATCCTCGAGCCGCTTCAAGGCATCGCTGTCGACCTCGAGGGAATGCCCAACGTTTCGGCCAAGCTGCTTGAAGAACGCCGCGGCCACGTCCGTGGTGGCACGACCGGGATGCCAGACCAGCGTCAGATAGAGATCGTTGCGAAAGAGCGCCTCGTTGCGGAGCCGGTTGCGATATTGCGCGTCGAGCGCCGCTGCAAATGTCGAGCGGAACGTACCGGCCGGGTAGTCCGACGTTCGACGGCGCACCAGATGGGTCCATAGCGCCAGCCGTGGATCCGCCACGTTGCGCAGCGTGAGGTTCAGCTTAGCGTGAAGGTCGTTCAGATCCGCCGTCTCGGCGGTTTCGAACGAAGTGCCGTCGAGCCTGATCACCGTGAGCAGCGCTCGTGTCGTGAGACTAATCACCGTATCCGTGACATGCCGGCCGAACGGCAGGTGGACGTCAGGCCCGATCTCTCGGGTCTTGAGCGCTGTGTTACGCATAGCCAAGGTCTCTTGTTCGATAACGCCGAACGAGCTTGAGCGGCGTGCAGGACGATCCGCCCCAAAATGACGCGTTGCGCGTGCGCCCTCGCGTCTCGATCCAAGCAAGCAGAATCCGGAACATGTTGGGGTCGTGCCGGCAGATGATGCGGCAAAGGCCATGGATCGGAATTGCGACCAAGCCGTAGAGAATGCTGCCAGCTACCAGAAACAGGATGCAGGAGAACATCACATTGAGCGCCATAGCCTCCATCGTGACGCCGGCGACCATGGCCGGACGCGTGCAGGCCAGGAACAGGGTGTCCTCCGTGAGACGCGCGGACTCGGTCATCAATGACCCCCAGTCAAGGTCGAAACCACCTCGGAGGCGCCGAACGTGATGGCCACACCGAGCACGACATAGGCGGCCTTGCGCAGATCGAGGTAACCGAACATCCAGGCGATGCCGACGATGATGACGGCCAGCGTCGCCAGCAGGCGGGCGACGTTGCCGGTCAGCATGTTGACGATGTTCTGCAGCACGCCTTCGATGTTCGCGGTCTGCGCAAACGCGGGCTCGACCAGCGCGATGCTGAGAACGGTGCCCATGCAAAGGAGGGCAGCGGAGTGTTTAACAGGAGAAGTCATGGCACGGCTCCGAGTGGCACTGCAGCCGGACCCCAGCCCGGACCGCGGTTGAGTTGAGATGAAAAACGGCGATTCTCATCGTTCGTAAACAAAGGCTGACGTGCCCATTCCCGAGCGATAAACGTCCCAGGGCCGGCGCTCGCGGGCAGAGGCTGCGGGTGGATTGATTGTCGTATCGCCGGTGGGGCGATCGCGACCGGTAGAAGCCATCGGCTCGATGCGAGGTTCCGAGACGTGACCGGATGCGTTCGGCGCGAAGCTCGCGACAACCTCGGCAATCGCCTGGTCGCGGTCTGCGCGTTTTATACTCGCCGTTTGCAGTCGCGCATCGAACAATCTGCCAAGCCCGGCAATGTGCTGGCACGGATCGAAGGTGGTACTAGCCGTCAGCCCGGCGTTTCGTGTTTCCGCCGCATCAAGTTGACCGAGACCCGTTCGGACTTGCTGGCCAGTCGCGATGGCCTCGGTTGCGAGCTGGATGGCTTCGTCACGGTCGGTTGCCTGAATCGGAATCGGTTTGCGCCCCTGAATCGTGATGAGCAGCGGCTCGAACGTGCTCGCCTGCCGCACGATTGTCGTCAGTGGCCGGGCCATCGCGGTCGGGGCGCATCGTTCGATCAGGGCCGCGAATGCAGCAGGATCCATGGTTGAGAGCCTTCTTGTCAGGAGCTGAAGACGTTGGATGCTAGGCGGCGATCGCCAGGATTGATGGCGCGTCAATCGCACCCCTTGAAATCTGCCCGGTCGCTCGGATCGCGCCGAGAGCCTCCTCGCTGATCGGCAACAATCCAGCGACGGCTTTGGTCACCCCGATTTGACGAGGCGTCCCGAGGCGCTCGAGATGCCATCCGGCCCGGCGCAGGATGCGTTCCATGCGCAGGTCAGTGACTGTTGCGATGGCATGAAGATTGTGCTGCTGTCCCCATTCGATCATGGCTGCAAACAGCAGGAACGTCGCTTTGCGCAGACCATTCTCTGCTGTTGCCGCCGCACTCTTGGTGTCAACGCAAAACCGCGAGCTCTCCCAGATCGTGGTCGCCACCGGCGCCGGGTTGCCATCTAGCAACATCGGGAACGTATCGGCGAGCATGTTGCGCCCGGTGGTGGGCAGCAGCCGAACACAACCAACAACGTCGTTCTGCTCGAGCACCAGGAGATAAGTTGGCTTAAAGGTGTCGTACTGATCGATCTCCAATCCGTTGCAGACAGAGACGTCCCAGTCGAGCCGTTCCTTGAACACACGCCCTCGCAGGCGGTGCATTCCTAGCGTTAGTTCGGAGTCGCGCAGGAGTGCCGCACGGCTACGCACAATGACCTTCATTCTTAACCTCAAACTTACGAATCACAGCTTCGAGATCAGGAAAGCAGCCACGGCCACGGCGTTGCGCTGTCAGTTCTGACAGGGCGCTATGGATCTGCTGGGTCACGAACCGTGGTCGCAAGGCACGGCTATCCGCGCGCGCACTTTGGAAACTGTATAAGTTGTTCCGTGATGCGCTGGTCTGACAGCGCAGGGAATGAAATTCCTTAGCCTCTACACGTGGAGAAATATTTTGTTTTGGGTGGCTGCAGTCAGAGGTTGTTCTCGTCCGTCGTATGTCCGCGTTACTGCTGTAGGTTTGACAGGGTGATATCCAATTGTTCGTGCCGCAAAGCTGCCGCAACGTCGCAATAAATGTCTGCACGTAGAGCGCGAATCATCCGAATATTCGCGTTGTGGGAACTAAGAAAAGACTGAAGTGGCGCAATGAAAGATGTCAAAAGAGCATGCGATGAATTCGTCGATTGTCTGCACGCTGCCCATACGGAAGATGATTTTCGGCGTGTCGCGGAACGAGCTGCGCATGCCCTGGGATTCCGGTGGTTTGCCTATTTTGGTCAGCGCGCCAATGGCCCCATTCTGATCTCATCCTATCCGAAGAGCTGGACCAGCCACTATTTTCGCGAAGGCTATCACAACATCGATCCCGTTCTTCAGGAGCCGCGAAACACGAGCCGTGTGTTCCTGTGGGATGGACGTGAGGCGCGAAGCGCAAAGTCGGCGAAAGAGCGCCGCCTGTTCGATGATGCGCTCAGCTTCAAGATCAGGACCGGCCTGACCATTCGCATTCCCTCAAGCCAAAACCGGTTTGCGGCGTTCACGCTGGCGGTGGATGAGCGCAACCTTGGACTCGATCGCTTCGTCGAGAGCTCGCAAGATATGTTGCAAATGGTGGGGCTCACCTACCATGCCCATGTGAGCGCTGCCGGAATTGGACGGACGCCTCGGTATGCTCAGCAGGTCTGCACCTTGACCCAGCGTGAAAGGCAATGCCTGGGGTGGATCTCCGAGGGCAAGACGATGCAGGATATTGCCCAGCTCCTCGGTGTTCGCCCGCGGGGTGTAAAATTTCATTTGGATAATGCCCGGCGGAATCTTGCTGCATTAACCCTCCCGCACGCTGTGGCTCTCGCGCTTCGGCAGGGATTGCTCCCGTAATGCGCAAAACGGCTGTCCGGTTTGCAAGGAGTTGCGAAGATCGACGGTTCAATTAGGGTAGGAGTACCGGGCGGTCGCACTCAGGGCGCGGGATTCTTTGGTACATAACCACGGCGTGATTTGCGGACGAGCCAAGCCTCGAGCGCTTCGACGGCCTGGACCCTCCCGGCAAACAGATCGATCCGCCGGCGGCCGCGGTGGCCCAGACGTCCCCATTCGCGCACCAACGCCGTATCACCGAACAGAGTCGGTTCAATCGTGAGGACATAGAACCTGGCCATATTGCGGGCCGGATCGCAACGTTGGAGCACGAGGTATGGCACCGTGAGTTCAGACATGCGCAAGAATCGCACCTGTCGAAAACGTCGTCCAATTAAGTTATCGAATCGATCAGGCCTATCGATTCAGAATGTTAATACCGGTGATGAAAGCCATTGAGGGTGCTCAACGAGCGGTCTCCGAAACTATAGGGTGTTGTGCGCCTCTGACTGCGAACAAAGTGGGCGTCGCCCTGCGGGCCGGGCTGGAGGCTGCGCTGAAGCCCCGCGAGCGGGTCTTCCCCTTGCGGGCTGCCATCCCTGACGCGAAACGGCCCGAGTCCCCGAACAAGGCAGCTGCTGATTCATCGGAAGCTCCCGCGTATTCGCGTCGGGCCTGAACCCCCTAAATGCAAGCGATGCCTATGGTCTCGAGGACATCGAAGCCCAATTGCGCGGAGTAATCGCCTGGTGGGCAAATCGACTGTCGCTCCGGACAAAAGACGGCGGCTGTTCTCGCAGTCAATCAGACCGATACTGCATCCGCGGGCGAACGATGTGCGTTTCGGCTCACATGCTTCCGGTGAAGGACCAACTCCGCTCTCGAATGGGCTTCCTTGGTTCTGGTGCGGCCTTCTACGATCAACCCGCAAGGGGTTCGCTACGCAAGCGTGCGACCTCTTCGGCTTCGCCTCTCGAGGTGACCGCGACCGCCCCCGAACACGTCGGCGCCTGTCGAGCGGGGATGGTCCCCGCCGCAAGACGGGAGCCTTTCAATGTCGCACACTCTCACCCTCGCTCAGAACCACGCCTTCGATCTTGCCCGCACGCTGATGGTGCCGGTCATCCTTTTCCAGGCTGAGAGCGAATTCGGTGTGATGGTCTCCAGCGAATACGACGGGAATCAGGATGCGATCGTCCATGAATACGATCCCTGGTGCCCGGCTCATTGAGCCGGGTGACCGGCTGCCGCTGGCGCCTTGCCGGCTGCAAGGGAAGCTTCGCCGCGCCCACCTAGCTGACAAATTCGACAGCTTGTCCGCGCGCCCTTGCCTCCGGCAGGCTTCGCGGCCGGTCGGGGGGACGTGCCGCAAGGCTAGGAACAAGTGAGACCAACAGAAGAGGGGCCGGACGTCGCCTGCGCGACCCGGTGCAGATAAATGGACAAGCAAGAAATTGAAGAGCTGCGTAAAAAGGTTGGTTGCGCAGCCCTGCTCGAGAAAGACGGCTGGAAGGTCGACGTCAAGGAAAGCACCCGGCGGGCGATCAAGTATCGCCGCGACACCAACATCATCATCGTCATCCACCAGGGCCGCGGCTGGTTCGATCCATTGTCGCCGGCGAAAGGGGACGTGTTTTCGCTAGCCGAACACCTCGGTGCTGGTGGTTTTGTCGAGGCGTGCGGCCGTGTTGCGGATGTGGTTGGCTTCGTTCCTGCGGCACCAGCGTGGCAGCGCCCGGCAAGGGCCAAGGCCCTTGCGTCGATTGTAGAGCGGTGGGGATATCGCGTCACGCTGCGGCCCGGCTCGCCAGCTTGGCGCTATCTTACCGGCGAGCGCGGACTGCCGGCGGACATCGTGAAGCAGACGGTCGCTAGCGACCTGTTGAGAGAGGGGCCCCTAGGCAGCATGTGGGCGGCGCACAGCAATTCTGCTGGAGCGCTCACAGGTTGGGAGGAGCGTGGACCGTCGTGGCGGGGCTTCGCCACGGACGGCAGCAAGGAGCTCTTTCGCTTCGGGTCGGAGGGGGCCGAGCGGATCTGTATCACCGAGGCCGCCATAGATGCGATGAGCCTCGCCGCAATCGAGGTCCTGCGGCCTGACACCCTTTATGTCAGCACCGGCGGCGGTTGGTCGCCCGCGACCGATGACGCCATCCGCGGCCTCGCCAAGCGGCCCTACGCTTGGCTCGTGGCAGCAACCGACAACAATCGGCAAGGCGAGGTCTACGCCGACCGAATTCGTGCCATCGCCGCAGATGCAAGTGCCCGGTATGCCCGTTTGCGGCCGCGCGCCGGCGACTGGAATGAGGATTTGAGCGCCTGACGTCTAACTGATGCGGCTCGCCAGGGTGACGCGCCGGCTGCGTGGGGGCCGGGCCAAGGCCTTCAAATGAGTGGGGTCTCTGACGCCCTGGCGTTGAGCGAAGGAAGAGGGGATCGAACAATGAAGGAGGGAAGATGAAATGGGAATGCAGCGCTGCCGCATGCCCGGCCGGCGCGTCAAGGGTGAAGCTTCGCCCGCGTTCCGCGGCCCTTGACCCGCCGGACCTTCGATGCGGCCGGCGGGGGAGGTGTGATGAAGGACTGAAGTGACGAAGGGATCAGGCGGATCGCTCGCGCTGTCAGTCCGGCCAGGCCAAGAGGAGCCGCCCATGCACACCTCCCCCAGCATCCGCAAAGTCTTCGAAGGCGTTGCGACGCGCCATGAGATGCACCGCTTGTTCAACCGCCATCGTGGTGACCCCGCGATGGCCGAAGCTGAAGGCCAGCATCTCTTCGCCGGCGAGTGGTTTGAGATCAACGAGCGGGAGCACGACTACATGTTCGAGATCCTGCCCCCGCTGTTCATGCGCACCGACATGTTCGCGATGCGCGAATTCATGACGGGCAGCGTCACCAGCATCTTCTTCACGCTTGCCATCGACGGAAAGCGGCGCTGGTTCCATGGCTATTGCGATCTTTCAGATCGGCTATCGCCGGAGCGGATGAAGGCGGCGATCATCGAGCACGAGTCACGGCCCGTGCACGCGATGACGCGCGACGAGCGGCTTGACCACATCTGGTCGAGCACGCATGACGATTATCGCGGCTATGCTGGCGAGCGCTGGCCGCAGGCCATGCGCGGCCGCCGCACTGTACTCGTCTATGCCGGCCAGAGCGGCACGGTCCTGAAGCTCCTCGACGACCTCACCGAGGCAGAGATCGCGGCCAAGCTGCCGGTGCAGTTCCGCCATCTGCCGGAGACGGCCGCGGCCTAGCCCGACCTCCCCTCCCCGCCCCGCGGCAGCCCGGCCTCGCTCGGGGCGTCGCATTTCCGCACCCGGCCCTGGCGCCGGCTCTCCGTCAATCCCGCAACGCCGTGCCGTCCGTCGCAGCCCGCGCCGGCGGACGGCGGCGCGCGCCCAACTGGAGGACATTTCCCATGGCGCATGACGATCCTTTCACCCTCGACCTCTTCGGCAATACCGCCCTTTCATCCAGTCTCGGCCTTGGCGTTACCGCGTTCGGCCCCGATCCCGGCGGCGACGACGATCATGATGACGATCCGCCGCCGTCGCCGTCGGTCCCCGCAGGGCCGGCGGTCTCCCGCCGACCGGGCGAAACCGAGTTCGCGAAGGGCGGGGACGCGATCGGCGCCGATCTGCAGGATGCGATCGACGATGCTGACTACGCCTCGCTCGCGCGCTGCACGCAATACGCCCATTTCACGCCGGAGTTCATCGTGCGGGCGATCTGGGCGGCATTGCTGCGGTTCGGCTGGCGCGGCGGACGCGTGCTCGAGCCCGGCATCGGCACGGGCCTGTTTCCGGCGCTGATGCCCGAAGCGCTACGCCATGTCTCGCACGTCACCGGCGTCGAGCTCGATCCCGTCACGGCGCGCATCGCGCGGCTGTTGCAGCCGCAGGCGCGGATCGTTACCGGCGATTTCGCGCGCATCGATCTGCCGGCGCGGTTTGACCTCGCGATCGGCAATCCGCCCTTCTCCGATCGCACGGTGCGCTCGGACCGCGCGCTGCGCTCGCTCGGTCTGCGTCTCCACGATTACTTCATCGTTAAGGCGATCAAGCTGTTGAAGCCGGGTGGCCTCGCCGCCTTCGTCACCTCGCACGGCACCATGGACAAGGCGGATGGCTCGGCGCGCGCGCTGATCGCAAAGCATGCCGATCTCCTCAGTGCCATCCGTCTGCCGGAAGGCAGCTTCCGCGCCGATGCCGGCACCAACGTCGTGGTCGACATCCTATTCTTCCGGCGGCGCAAGTACGGCGAGCCCGAAGGCGACATATCATGGCTCGACCTGGAGGAGGTGCACCCGGCGACCGACGACGAGGGCGCCATCCGCGTCAACCGCTTTTTTGCACGCCATCCCCGTCGTGTGCTCGGCGCGCACGCGCTGACCTCCTGCCCGTTCGGCGAGACCTACACCTGTCTACCCAAGGCCGACGAGGAGCTCGCGGCTGCGCTCGCCGACGCGATCACCCTCCTTCCGGTCGCAATCTATGATGGCGAACCGGAGGCGATCGACTATGACAGCGAGCACGAGGCCGTGCCAGCGAAGTCGGAGAGCGCGGCGAGCCTCACGGCGCGCGAGGGCAGCTATTTCCTCGATCACCGGCATTGCCTGATGCAGATCCTCGACGGGAAGCCGATCTCTGTGGCGGTGCGCAAGGGCCGCAGCGCCGACGGCATTCCGGAAAAGCATGCCCGGATCATCCAGAAGCTGATCCCGATCCGCGATGCGGTGCGCGACGTGCTGAAATGCCAGGAGCTTGATCGCCCGTGGAAGGATGCGCAGGTCCGCTTACGCATCGCCTGGTCGAACTTCGTGCGCCTTCGGGCCGATCAACACGACCATGGTGTCGACGGCCGAGGACGACGAGACCGGTGAGGTCCGTGAAACGCACCGCAGGCCGAACCTCCAGCCATTCCTGGACGATCCGGACTGCTGGCTGGTGGCTTCGATCGAAGACTACGACCTCGAATCCGATACGGCAAGGCCAGGCCCGATCTTCACCGAGCGGGTGATCGCCCCGCCGGCGCCGCCGGTCATCACCAGCGCCGCCGACGCTCTGGCCGTCGTGCTCAACGAGCGCGGCCATGTCGATCCCGATCACATCGCCGAGCTCGTGCATCGCGATGCGGACGACGTGATCGCCGAACTCGGCGGCACCATCTTCCGCGATCCGGCCGATGGGTCGTGGCAGACCGCCGACGCCTATCTTTCAGGCGCCGTTCGATCGAAGCTCGCGGCGGCGGAAGCCGCGGCCGCGCTCGACCCCGAATATGAGCGCAATGTGGCGGCCCTGCGCGAGGTGCAACCCGCCGACCTCCGGCCCTCAGACATCACCGCGCGGCTCGGCGCGCCGTGGATTCCCGCTGCCGATATCATCGCTTTCGTCCACGAGACGATGGGCGTGGAGATCAAGATCCACCACATGCCGGAACTGGCGTCGTGGACCGTGGAAGCCCGCCAGCTCGGCTGGATGGCCGCCGGCACATCCGAATGGGGCACCGAGCGGCGGCACGCCGGCCAGCTTCTGTCCGATGCGCTCAATTCCTCGGTGCCGCAGATCTTCGACACCATCAAGGACGGCGATAGCGAGCGTCGTGTCCTCAACGTGGTCGACACCGAGGCGGCAAAGGAGAAGTTGCACAAGATCAAGACTGCCTTCCAGAACTGGATCTGGTCCGATCCGGATCGGACCGATCGCCTGGCGCGGGTCTATAATGACCGCTTCAACAACATCGTGCCGCGCGCTTTCGACGGCTCGCATCTGAAGCTGCCGGGCGCCTCGGGCGCATTCGTTCTCTACGGACATCAGAAGCGCGGCATCTGGCGCATCATCGCCTCGGGCGCGACCTATCTCGCCCATGCCGTCGGCGCCGGCAAGACGATGACCATGGCGGCTTCCATCATGGAGCAGCGCCGGCTCGGCTTGATCGCCAAGGCGATGCTCGTCGTTCCCGGCCATTGCCTGGCGCAGGCGGCGCGCGAGTTCCTGGCGCTCTATCCGGTCGCGCGCATCCTCGTCGCCGACGAGACCAACTTTACCAAGGACAAGCGGCATCGCTTCCTGTCGCGCGCCGCGACCGCGACGTGGGATGCGATCATCATCACCCATTCCACCTTCCGCTTCATTGGCGTGCCGTCCGCATTCGAGCAGCAGATGATCCAGGACGAGCTCGAGCTCTACGAGCAACTGCTGACCAAGGTCGACAGCGACGACCGCGTCTCGCGTAAGCGGCTTGAGCGGCTGAAGGAGGGCCTGAAGGAACGGCTCGAAGCACTCGCTACGCGCACGGACGACCTCCTCACCCTCTCGGAGATCGGCGTCGACCAGATCATCGTCGATGAGGCGCAGGAGTTCCGCAAGCTGTCCTTCGCCACCAACATGTCGACGCTGAAGGGCGTCGACCCCAACGGCTCGCAGCGCGCCTGGGATCTCTATGTAAAGTCCCGCTTCATCGAGACAAAGAACCCGGGCCGCGCGCTGGTGCTCGCCTCCGGCACCCCGATCACCAACACGCTCGGCGAGATGTTCTCGCTGCAGCGCTATCTCGGCTACGCGGCGCTTCTGGATCGCGGGCTGCACGAGTTCGACGCCTGGGCCTCGACCTTCGGCGATGTCTCGACCCAGCTCGAGCTTCAGCCGTCCGGCAAGTACAAGCCGGTCACGCGCTTCGCGACCTTCGTCAACGTCCCCGAGCTGATCGCCATGTTCCGGTCCTTCGCCGACGTGGTGCTACCGGATGACCTGCGGCAATATGTGAAGGTTCCGGCGATCTCGACCGACAAGCGGCAGATTCTGACGGCAAAACCGACACCGGCGCTCAAGCGCTACCAGGCCCTGCTCGACGCGCGGATCAAGGCGATCGAGACGCGCGACCGGCCGCCGGAGCCGGGTGACGACATTTTGCTCTCTGTCATCACGGACGGACGGCATGCGGCGATTGACCTGCGTCTGGTCGACCCGGACTGCGATAACGAGCCGGACAACAAGCTGAATCTCCTCGTCGGCAACGCCTTCCGCATCTGGAAGGAGACGTCAGACAACAGTTACGTGCGCGCTGACGGCAAGCCGTACGAGCTGCCGGGCGCCGCGCAGATGATTTTCTCCGACCTCGTAACGATCAGCGTCGAGAAGACGCGCGGCTTCTCGGCCTATAGCTGGATCAGAGACGAGCTCGTCCGCATGGGCGTGCCCAGATCCGAGATCGCCTTCATGCAGGACTTTAGGAAGTCCGAGGCCAAGCAGCGCTTGTTCGGCGACGTGCGCGCCGGCAAGGTCCGCTTCCTGATCGGCTCCTCCGACACGATGGGCACCGGCGTGAACGCGCAGCTCAGGCTGACGGCGCTCCATCACCTCGACGTGCCGTGGCTGCCGTCGCAGATCGCGCAGCGCGAGGGCCGGATCGAGCGTCAGGGCAACCAGCACGATGTCATCGACATCTTTGCCTATGCCACGGAGAGATCGCTCGACGCGAGCATGTGGCAGAATAACGAACGCAAGGCCCGTTTCATCGCCGCGGCGCTCTCCGGGGACACGTCGATCCGCCGGCTTGAGGACCTCGGCGAAGGCCAGGCCAATCAGTTCGCGATGGCCAAGGCGATCGCCAGCCGCGACCAGCGGCTGATGGAGAAGGCGGGACTGGAAGCCGACATCGCGCGGCTGGAACGTCTCCGCGCGGCGCATATCGACGATCGACACGCCGTCCGCCGGCAGATCCGCGACGCGGAGCGCGACATCGAGTTCTGCACGCGGCGGATCGCAGATGTCGGCAAGGATATTGAACGCCGCGTTGCGACGGCCGCTGACGCCTTCGCCGCGAGCGTGGCCGGCAAGCGCTATGTGGAGCGCAAGGAGGCCGGTCGCGCGCTGATGAAGGAGATCCTGACCCTCGTGCAGCTTCAGCAGGAGGGCGAGATTGTGGTCGCGACGATAGGCGGCTTTGACCTCGAATATTCCGGCGAACGCTTCGGCCGCGACGGTTACCGCTACACCACCGTGCTGCTACGCACCGGCGCGGGAGCCGAGATCGAGCTGCCCGTCACGGTCACGCCGCTCGGCGCGATCTCGCGACTGGAGCATGGGTTGGAAAATTTCGAGGGCGAGATCGAGCGCTATCGCCAGCGTCTCGCGGATACACGCCGTAGGCTCGCCTCGTATCAGGCGCGCGAGGACGGCGACTTCGCCTTCGCCGCCGAGCTTACCGAGAAGCGCCGGCAGTTGGCGGAGGTGGAGAAGGCCCTTGCGAGCGATGTGGAGGGGAGCGGCGAGAACGCCATCGCAGCGTGATGAAGAAGGAAAGCCGCTCGCAGATCGGCCAAGCCGGCAACGCTGACGCTCAACCGCGGCCTGCGCGATCCCGGCCCGTCGTCCTTCGCAGGGCTTAAGAGCCCTGCTTGTCCGGCCGGACAAGGATGCTCGGCCGCTGTTGTGCCGGCCCGACCGCTCCGCGGGCCGGGGGATGTCTTCGGAAAGAAGACGGAAAAGGACGCGCGAGCCGCGGTCCGCGAACCCCGAACAGGAGAAATCCGATGCAACTCATCAAGGTCGATCCGCGTGCGCTGAAGGAGAGTCCGGACCGCATGCGCCAGTCGAAGTCGACACCGCAGGCCGACGCCCTGCTGCTGGCGACGATCAAGGCCGTCGGCATCGTCCAGCCGCCCGTCATCACGCCTGAGACTGGCGGCGGTAACGGCTATGTCATCAACGCCGGTCATCGCCGCGTGAAGCAGGCGATCGCCGCCGGCCTCAAGGAGATCGACGTCCTCGTCGACGAGGCGGCGAACGACAACGGCGCCATGCGCTCGATGATCGAGAACATCGCCCGCGAAGCGCTCAATCCCGTCGACCAGTGGCGCGCGATCGAACGCCTCGTCGGTCTCGGCTGGACCGAAGAAGCGATCGGCGTCGCCTTGGCGCTGCCGGTGCGGCATATCAGAAAGCTCCGCCTCTTGGCGAACGTGCTGCCCGCCATGCTCGATCACATGGCCAAGGGCGACATGCCCGACGAGCGGCAGCTCCGCACCATCGCCTCCGCCTCGCTGGATGAGCAGAAGGAGGTCTGGAAGAAGCACAAGCCCTCCAAGGCCGATCCGCAGGTGTCGTGGTTTAGCGTGGCGCAGGCTCTGACCAAGGCCCGGATGTACGCACGTGATGCCAGCTTCGGCGACGACCTCGCCCAGGCTTATGGAATCCAGTGGGCAGAGGATCTGTTCGCGCCAGCAGATGAGGACAGCCGCTATACCACGGATGTCGAGGCCTTCCTTGGCGCGCAGCAGGAATGGATGACGAACAACCTGCCGAAGCGCGGCATCATCGCTGAGACGACGAACTGGGGCGATGTCAAGCTGCCGCCGAAGGCAGAGCGCGTCTACGGCAAGCCCTCGAAGAGCGATTGCACCGCGATGTATCTGGATCGTGACGGCCGGGTGCAGAGCGTGCATTACCGCATGCCCGCGGCGAAGAAGGCGACGGGCAAGGCTGCGGCGGCCGACAGCGACGCTGCGGATGAGTCCGCAATAGTTTCGATGCCGCGTCCTGACGTGACGCGCAAGGGCCTCGAGATGATCGGCGACTTCCGAACGGACGCGCTGCACGAGGCGCTGGCCCGCGCGCCGATCGAGGATGACACGCTGATGGCCTTGTTGATCCTCGCCTTCGCCGGCCTGAACGTCTCGGTCGATTCGGGCAGCGGCGGGACCTACTACGGCAACCGGCGTTTAGCACGCCATGCTGCGTCGCTATTCGATCAGGATGGCAAGCTCGTCATCGATATCGACACGCTCCGCGTCGCGGCGCGCTCAACCCTCACGGAAGTCCTGTCGTGCCGGGAGAACCGCAACGCTAGCGGCATCGTAGCGCGCATCGCCGGCGATGTGGTCGGCGCGGACAACTTCCTGCCGAACATGGGCACGGACGATTACCTGTCGTGCCTGTCGCGCGCCGCGCTCGAAGGCTCGTGCAAGGACACGCCGGTTCTTCCGCGCCAGAAGGTGAAGGACACCCGCATCGCCCTGGTTGAGCACTTCAGGGAGGGTCGCTTCGTGCATCCAGCCGCGTTGTTCGCTCCCGACAAGGTCGCCTTGTTGTCGTGGCTGGCGAAGAACGCCGTCGCCGAAGACGACGCGGCCGACGACCAGGTGGAGGACCCGGAGGCCGGCGATACCGACGATGGCGAAGCCTTGGACGACGAGGCGTTCCGCGAGGCGGCGGAATAGTCCGCCCGGCATCGCCAATCCGAACAACACGCCGCTGCCGGTTGATCCGGCGGCGGCTCCGTTTCGCCCCCATGAACAGGAGGACGTCATGTCCGCACAGTTGATTTACGACCTCGCCCCGCTCGGCTCGCTCGTCCGGTTTTCCGACGGCACGCCGCGGCCGCCGGAGCGGCACCGCAAGAAGCTCGCGGCCTGGGAACACCGCAATAGCGGCGGTCGCTTGATCCGCAAACAGCCCGAACGCCGCATCGGCAACACGGTCATCGGCGCAAGCTTCACGCTGCATTCCGGCGACTATGGCGGTGGCGGTGTCGTGGTGCTTCGCGTTCACCGGACCTTCCCGGTCGATAGCGACCTGGCGTTCGTCGTGACCGAACGCCCGAAGCTCGGTACGGTCCGCGTGCTCGACCGGCCCGGCGAGGATGCCGAGCTGGTCTATCTCGCCGGCAGCCGCGCCGATGCCGAAACCTGGCTGCAGAGCCACGGCTATCCAAATGCCGTTCTCGACGAGGTGACGGCCGATGCGGTCGCGGCCGACGTCGCGGAGGGGAGGACAGCCGCATGACCGCGCCCACACTCCCTACCACTATGACCGATGACTCGGCCGCCGGTTTTCCCGAGGTCGAGTTTGGTCGCAGCAGCGTCGGCTTCCTCGCCGCGCGTGTTGCCGACACCACCTTCGCCATGCTGCCGGCGCGCGACGGTCGCCATTATCTCGCGACCGGCTGGTGCGTCGGCCGGCCGATCTCCGAATGGAAGCTCTCCGACTTCCACGGCCGTTCGGGCGACCTCGCCGACGAGGCCGCCTTCCGCGCGAAGGTGGCGGAGAACGCCGAGCACCAGCGCGAGAAGCGTGCGCTCGGCCGCCGCGACATCGCCTCCACAGCGAACACGCCTTGGGGCCCATCGCAGGGCGCGACGGTCTATGCGGAAGGCGTCGTCTGCCATTCGACGGCAGGACACGGCGGCTTTCATCTTTCCGCCGAACGCAACCGCAGCGTCCATTCGATGCTGCGCGCGCGGGGTGGCTGGTACGAGGAGGACGAGGGCTGGTCGATCGTGGCGATCACCTTCCCGAATCTGTTCACGAGTTACGAGCGGCGCTGTGCGGAGCGCACGATTAGGGATAGTTGGCCCGATGCGTGGGAGGCGATCTTTGGGACTATGCTCCAGCCTGGCGAATCCCGGGAGAAGGATCGGCGCGCCTTCGAGCAGGAGCATGCTGGCGACTGGATCGTCGTGGCGGCGACCGCCTCGGACCAGCAGCCCGGCTTTGTCGAAGTTGTCGCCACGCCCGGTGGCAGACGCGGTGCAGGCACCGAGGAGCGGCGCTTTCTGGTCCCGTCCGACGAGTATCGAATGGGCCGCTTCGGCTTCGTGGTCGATGACACCCACCACCAGGTCTATTCCGGACCGTCGAGCTTCGTCGCCTGGCAAGGGAGAAGATCGCCATGAAGGCCTCCTCCGAACGCCTCGACCAGCTTTCGCGCATGGAGGAGGCTCAGCGCCAGACGCAACGCCAGCTCGACATGATCGACCGGCAGATCATCCGCCGCATGACGACGCTGATCCCGCAGCTTGGCCGCAAGCGGTTCGGATTCCGTCACGAGAAGCCGCCTGACCCGAGGGCTTTCCTCGAACGCTACCATTCGAACCTTGCGGCGATCACCGCAGAGCGCCAGCCGGAGATCGATGCCCTCTCGCGCAAGCTCGCCCGGCAGGATGCCGCGATCGAGGCGCTGCGGGCTCGACACGCGCCGATGTCTCGACCCGCTCGTGACGACTCGGAGCGCACCCATCGTACGGACGACTGTCGCAGCCCGGCCGAGTGTCGCCCGGTGAAGCGCCATGGCGCGGCGGCATAGCGGGACCGTGCCTGAATTCGCGGCTCGTTTCGGCGAACGTCTCGAGCATGGCGCGGCGGCGGCGGTCTGCCAGGGTGAATCTTTCCGGCATCGCCAACCCGGCCCCGCCCTGTCGCCTCTCCCCTCGGGTTTGCTGCGGTCTGCGCCCCCGGCGGTCCGCTTCAAGGCCAAGTCGCAAGCGACCGGAGACCGCCGATCTCGACAAGGCCCGGCCGCGTTCGGCGCAGGGCCCAGTAGCGTGGCCCCGCTTGTCCGCAACCGAACCTCGCTCGCCTGGCGGTCCCCGGGCCTTGAAGCGGCCTCATCCCGGCGGCGCTGGGCGACCGCACGCGAAGGGAGAGCCGGCAGGGGCCGGACCGAACCCGACGGCGAAACCCAGAAAAGGACTTCACCATGACCAAGACCGCTCGCGCGCCCCGCACCAACGCCCGCGTCATCCCGCTTCGCCGCGGCACCACCATCGAAATGGTCCGGCTCGTTTGCCCGGACGCAGCCCAGGCCACCCGCATCGCCGAGAGCTTCGGCCTCCCCGTCCTCGACGGTGACGCCATCTGCGACCTGCATCAGCGGCTCATCAGCGAGACCGCCGACGCGCTCGGCGAAGGCCTCAACGAACGCGCCATGCAGATCCACCTGCAGCGAATCGTCGGCTCCTATGTCGGCTCAGCCCACGGCGCCGGGCAGTTCTACAGCCGCGCCGTCACCGAAGCGCGCGAGGCGACGGCAAAGCTCGCCAACGACACGCGCGACGAGGACCTCGACGGACCTGTCGGGTTCGAATCCGCGGCCCAGCGCAAGCGCGAATTCGCCGCCGAGGTCGCCGTTCAGGCACACGCACTGCGCATGGCGGCCGAAGGCGCCGCCGCAGCCTACGAGCACGTCGTCGGCGAGAGCTGGAAGCCGTTCGAGCGCCAGCCCGACCAGCCGGCCGAAACCGTCAGCCGCAAGGCGGCCGAGGTTCAGATGGCGGCGTTCGGGTGACGCCGCCGGCGGGGCTTCGGCCCCGCCATTCTCTTTCACGATCGGATATCGGCCGGTCCCTGCGGGCCGGCCTTTTTCATGTCGCACATCGCGACGGCGCAAACGAGCAAAGAGAAATGACCCGGGATCGAGCGCACGTCGCGGCCCGTACCGGCTTTCAGTCGATGCTCCGGCCGGCGCGGCAGCGCAACGGCTTTGCCGTCCTCCACTGCGTTCCGGTCCGGCGTCTCTCCCCTCACCCCGACCATCAGCGTCACCGGATGCGCGACCCCGCAGGCCTTCGCAGCGGACCGCCGTGACGGGCCGCGACGGGCGCGGCCTCCGACGGAGGTTAGGATTATGACTGGTAAGGAAACCAAACCCCGCGCCGACATCTATGCGCGCATCACCGATCGCATCGTCGCAGACCTTGAGCGCGGTGTGCGTCCGTGGGTCAAGCCGTGGAATGCGGCCAACGCGGCTGGGCGCATCACGCGCCCGCTGCGTCACAACGGCATGCCCTACCAGGGCATTAACGTCGTGCTGCTGTGGTCGGAAGCGGTCGCGCGCGGCTTCACGTCATCGATCTGGATGACGTTCAAGCAATCACTCGAGCTCGGCGGCCATATCCGCAAGGGCGAGAGCGGAACGATGGTGGTCTACGCCAACAAGATCACCAAGACCGAGACCGACGAGCATGGCGACGACGTCGAACGGACCGTTCCGTTCCTGCGCGCCTATACCGTGTTTTGCGTCGATCAGATCGACGACCTGCCGGATCACTATTACGGGCGCCCGGCGCCGACCATCGCGCCGGCGCAGCGCATCGCGCATGTGGACGCCTTCTTCGCCAACACCGGCGCGACCATCCGGCATGGCGGTGACAAGGCTTTCTTCGCACCATCGCTCGACATCATCCAGATGCCGCTGTTCGAAAGTTTTCGTGACGCCGAGAGCTATGCCGCCACGCTCGCGCATGAATGCGTGCATTGGACTGCGCCAGCGCATCGCGTCAATCGCGATCTCAGCCGCTACGCAAAGGATCGCAGCGAGCGCGCCCGTGAAGAGCTGGTTGCGGAACTTGGCGCGTGCTTCCTCAGCGCGGACCTTGGTATCGTGCCCGAACTCGAGCCGCGTGCCGATCATGCGAGTTACCTTGCATCATGGTTGGAGGTGCTGGCCAACGACAGGCGTTTTATCTTCAGCGCGGCCGCCCACGCGCAACGCGCGGTGACTTACCTGCACGGTCTTCAGCCCGAGCCGGCCGAGATCGACCAAGCGGCATGAGGCGCAACGATCCGTGTCTCGGCCGCTTGCGCTCATCGTTCACCTTTCTAGACAATGACGAAGGCCTCATCTCACGGCGGGGGCCGCTCTTTTGTGCGGCGTCATGCCTGTGCCGGCGACTGGAGAGGCGGCGCTTCCCATCCCGACGGCATAGGCGAGATGCGCCGGGCGGGTTCTTCTGGCTTCCGAGATGCCCGTCTGTTTCTGGGCGAGCGTCTTTCCGAAGCCGCAGAAGGCTGGTGTCATCACGATACGACAGTCCGGGATTGTTATTGCGTCCGCTGGACTGGCGGAAAGCTTACGCGACGCGCGCGAGTGCCTTTCACCGATGCGCCCGTCGTCGTGCGGTGTGGCTTGCCTGTCGCTCAGCCGTATCCTCGTCGTTCGGCCTGTCGCGCCCAATGCGTCCTCGATTTGGCATGTCTAACCGAAGGCCGTCGTCGCTGCGCTCCGCCTCGATCAAAAGACCGCAACGGCCGTCTCGGCTTTCTTCCCCTGGTCGCTGCGCGTCCATTCCTCGCGAGACAAGAAAGCCTCCCCCTGGCCGCCCTCTACTGCGTGGCGGCCCTTCGGGTGCGGTCCGATCGCCTCCGGTCAACGACAGCCATCGAGGTCGCGATGGTCGCGGCCCGAGAACGAAAGAGGACACGAACATGGCTACCATCGGCAACTTCACCGTCAACGGCAACGGCTTCGTCGGCACCGTCAAGACCCTCGCTCTAGGCACCGTCAAGACCAAGATCGTTCCGGCCGAACGCACTTCAGGCAAGGCCCCGGACTACCGCATCTTCGCGGGCGCGAACATCGAGTTCGGCGCCATGTGGAAGAAGAAGTCCCAGGACACGGGCCGCGAGTACCACTCGGTCAAGCTGGACGACCCGAGCTTCCCGGCTCCGATCTACGCGACGCTGGTCGAGGTCGACGGCGAGGAAGGCCACTCGCTCATCTGGTCTCGCCCGAGTCGCGACTGAGACGCCGCGCAGGTGGCCCCGCCGCGAGGCGGGGCCTTCACCCGTAGGCAGTGAGAAACGATTTTGAACGCGCGCGTAAAGTCGACAAGCGCTGCCTCATCGTGCCGCCTATCCCTTCATGGATAGCTGATGGGGAGGCCGGAAGGGCCTCGTCGGCAGTCACACCGCATCACCTGCGGCGCGTGGCGACGGCCCACCTACGCTCATCCAAATAGCCGGGCCAGCGCATTCGATTGCTCGGCGAATTTTCGGGCGTTGGTCTTCCGAAGCCTTTCCAGGTTTTGCAGCTTCCATCGCACGCCGGGAAGCTGCTCCAAGTGCGGCACGCCCAGTAGCGACCATTCAGGCTCTGCGGCGACCAGCGACAGCAGGAAGCGGCGCTCATCGGCGTTCAGACCTTGCTGCAGTTCGCGCATCATTCGCTCGCGCGCTGCCAAGAGCGCGTCGAGTTCAACGGGCTCGGTGGTCATGCCCGCGAAATTGTGTTCGAACTCCTGGCGGAGATCCCGCAGCGATGGAAACAGAACCTCGTGCACCGGCCGGTTATGGCTCGCGAGATAGACGACGAAAGCGCGGCGAATGCCCGCCGTGATTCCCTCGTGCACAAAAAGCTGCGTGACATCGAACAGATCGCGGGGATGCTGCCGGTCCATCGCCGCAACCAGTTTGCCGCCATATACGTCTTCGAACGACACCACCGGGATTTCGAGATCCGCCTGCAGCGTGTCGCGCGCGGCCTCTGTCAGCGACGCCATGTGCACCGGATGGACGGTGCCGCGCATGACGAAGTTGACCTCGATCTTGACCTCAATGCCCCCTCGCCGCACCATCAGCTTGGTCTCGCCGGATTCCGTCGCGGCCGGCGCATGGGTCAGAAAGTCCTGCTTCTGCAGGCGCGCGGCCGACTGACGGATGGCCTCGTTGATGCGCCGCAGAGCCTGCTCGCGCGGCAGTGTGTGGTCGGGAAACACCAGATCGAGATCGACCGAGAGCCGCGGCATGTCGCGCACGAACAGGTTGATCGCCGTGCCGCCCTTGAGTGCGAACGTATCGTCGACGAGCACCAGCGGCGCCACGCGCGTCAGCAACCGCGCGCTGTCGAGGTAGACCTGGTTCATGGCTTCAGCACCAGGAGCCCATCAGCGGAGCGGGACACCCAGGCCCGGTCGCTGCCCTTGGGCAGTTGAGACGGATCGAGCTTGCCGGCCCAGGGCTGAGAGAGTTCGCGGCCAAGCTGCAGGCACAGGCGCACGGTCTTGACGCTGGTGCAGCGCTTGAGCAGGTCTCGCAGCAGATCGGCACGCAGGCTGTAAGTGCTTTCGACCAGCTCGCGCGCTTCTTGCAGCGGCTGCCGGACGCCGACTTCGCTCAGCACCTCCAGCAATGCGCGTTCCGGCGCCGAGACGAGCGGGCCGCCCTTGCGGCTCTCGAAGGGCCGGACATGAAGCAGCGCGCCGGGTTCTTCCTTGAAGAGTCGCTTGCGGTGGTACTCGGCCGGGAAGCGCTGGGTGAACCACTCCGGAAGGCGTCCGGCTTTCCAGCCGTATAGATGGAGGACGGGCCGCTGGGAGACGTACTGGCGGATGCCGTGCCAGTCGAAGGCCGACTTGCCGCCGACATGCAATCCTTCGAAGCTCCGCTGCAGCAGGACGAGGCTCGGGTGCAAAGTGGGCGGATCGTTTGGCCGGCAATAGACGCCGCGTGCCAACCGTTGCAACCAGCCGGCACGGACATAGTGGACGGCAAGGTCAGCCGATATCCCGAGGGCGGCGAGGTCACCGGAGGTCAGCGGCGCTCCCGGCGCCAAGCGGGTGTAGAGTCTGCTTAGCTTGTTTCTTTGGGTCGTAGCCATGCTACGATAATAAGAATAATATCAACTTCTGCAAGCTTGAATTAGAAGTCGAAGTCGTAGTCAGGCTACGATAACCCGGATTAAGCTAAGAAGACCCCAAGATCGGCCAGGAACTCGTCAGCTGCGGTTGCGCTGTGCTCGGCGATACCCGCCAGGCACCACGTGGTGTGCAATTCGGGTCTACTCACCGGTGCACGAACGCGCCTACTCTCTGCTGACAACCCTTGCCGGCGAATACACCCCATGCAGAAGTCACCTTCCGATCCTAATGTCGCCGATGCCGCGCCGACCGCGCCGATTCTGACCGACTATGACGAGCAGCACCTGGTCACCTATCTCCGTCTGCTCGATGCCGCAGCCGATGGCTCCGACTGGAAAGAGGTCGCGCGGACCGTGCTGCATATTGACGTCGCGCGCGAGCCGGATCGGGCGCGCCGGGCGTGGGAAACCCATCTCGCCCGTGCCCGCTGGATCACCGAGCATGGCTACCGGGATCTGCTGCGGGGCGGGGCACCGCACTGAGGGCGCCTACAGAATCCCCCAAGCCCGATATCGTCCCCTGCCGGTCACCTCCCGCAGGTCAAGCTCGCCGACCAGGTCCTGAGCGGCGCGCGGCGTGATCTTAAGCTCCTTCGCGATCATACCGGCCGAGGCGATCGGCCGGGTCAGCATATAGTCGAGCAGCGCCGGCAGTTTTGACGTGGCGCGACGGCCGGCGAGTTTTCGGGCGAGCAGGGTTCGCTGGTTAAGCCAGCGGTCGTGGTCCTTGAGACCGGCCGCCGCGGCAGCGGTGATGGCCTCGAGTTGCACGGCGAGTCGCGCCGCCGCGTCGCGCGGCCGCCGGCGTTCGCGGGGGATGGCCTTCAACCCGTCATGCAGGCAGGGCAGATGCCAGCGGGTCTTGGCCCGCGCGCGCAACACGCTGGCTGCCAGCAGCCGGCCGAGCCAGGGCGTGTGCTGCAGCGGGGCGATGGCGTCCCAAGCCTCAGTCGCAAGCGCGGCCGCGAGCGTCGGCGGCAATATGCGGGTCTGCTCGACCACGGCGCGCCAGTCGTCGAGACGCGCGTCCTCGTCCCAGTCGGGGTCGTAGACCACCGGGTCCCGCTCGGACTGGGTGCGACTCCCGCCGGCGAGTGTCCGCTCCGCCTTGGCATTCGCGGCGTCGACCGCGGCGAAGGCGGCGGCTAGGTGCGGGTCGGACTCGATGCCGCCAAGCGACGTGTCGAGATCAGCGTCTCCGCTATCGTAGCCGCCGACGAAGCTTCGCTCCCCTTCCTTTCGGATGCCCCTGCCCTCCTCCCACTCGCCCTGCCCGGTGCGGCCGCGCAGGCTGTCGAGCCCCGCCGGCGATGGCGCCCAATCCGGCTTCGCGTCGGCGATGCGGCGCCGGGTCCGTAGCACGGCGTGGGCGCGGGTGAGTTCGTGGGTCGGGGCGCGGATGTCCATGCCGGCGTCGTGGAGAACCAGATCTTCGAGATGGACCAATTCGCCTTCCAGCCACAGACTGGCGCAGGCGTCAGTATAATGTGTGCGCGCAATCCAGCCGTCGCGGATCGGGCTCTTAGCCAGGCGTTCGTCGAGCCGGGCAAGCGCGTCCTCGGCGATGGCGAGTGGGCCGGCTAGCTGAGCCCAAGGCAGTGGATCGGGAATTGAGTAACCGTTTTGCAAGGTCTTGATAACCCTAACAAGAATCGTTCAAACGGAAGCTATCACGGGAATAACTTCGGTCATAGCGACAGGCTGGTTCCCCGTGGCGCTCGCTGTCAATAATCACTGCTTATCGATTGAGCAGGCCGTTAAAGCGCATCAGCGATCCGAGGGCCGCTGCCCGGTAAACTCCCTGCCCTGGTCCGGACAAGCCCCCTTCTTTCCGCGCGCCGCGGCCGCCCCAGCCGGGTCGCTTAGGCGGCTTCGATATCGGTTTGCGGAAAGTCACCGCCCTTGAACATCAAGGGCTGCCCCAGATGCCGGGCGCAAGCGTAGGCAAAACAGTCCCCGAAATTGAGGCTCGCCGGATGCCGGCCCTTGCCGAATCGGTCGAAGGCGTCGAGAGCGAGCCTTGCCGTTTCAGCCGGCACCGCGACTACGGCGATCTCCATCAGCGCCAAATACTCATCGACCGCTTCGGCGGCGGCGCTGACCGAAAGATCCAGCACGCGCGCGACCGCGACCGCCGCCTCCCATACCGCCAACGGTGACGTCAGACGCGTTCCGGTCTGCTGCAGGCGAGCCAAAAGCTCTCGTGCCTCCTCCTCGTCGGTGAGGAGCGCGGTCAAAGCCGAAGCGTCGATGAACATCAGGTGTCCTCATACAAACTGTCGCGGAACGCCTTATCGGCGGGCTGTCCCTTGGCGGCGTCGCCCCTCGCGCGTAGATCCCGGCAGAACTGGACGCCAAGGTCGACCAAAGACGGCTTGCCCTGCTCGCGCTCGAGCTCATGGGCGAGCGCCACGTGCACTGCTTCGGTGAGGCCGAGTTTTTTTAGCGAGGCCACCTTGCGAGCGAGCGCGTCGGTCTCAGGGTTCTTGATGTGGAAGGCCATGGCGCGCTCCTCTAGACCGCATCGTGTATACCTGTATATCATCACGGATACACCAATGGGAAGGGCCGGCCTCTTTGCGCCCCGAAGACGTGCGGCCTTCGTGACGTGTGAGGGCAACTTTTATGGTTAGTTGTCTATGAACACCTGCCCTCTCCCTCTCCGGATGCTGCTTCCCTCAGGGCTGTCCTCGCAGATCATCTGGCCGTCGGGACAATAACGACCATCCCATCCCCGCCCGCTCCTTCCTCGCTTTGAATTCTGCGGGCGCGGATCGACGTCGACTACCGATGGGATACCGATCGTGACTCGACTGGTGCGACACGCCTTGGCGAATTGAAGCGACTGACGACCGCAGGTCCCAAATTGTTGTCAGCTGACAACATCCATCCTTGGTAGGGCCCTGTTGTCAGCTGACAACAATCGCCCAGGCCGGTCGCTGCTGTCTGCCATGATCCAACGGCGTCCATGGGGCAGATCGGCTTCGTTCGAGAGCCACGCAGCTCGATATCCGCGCCAGCACGCACCATCGAGAGATCGTATTCATTCGGCGGCCTTGCCGCCTCGCCAAAGGAGCACCCCCACGCCGGACGCCTTCGGTCAACCTCCCGTTAAACGGCGCCTTCAACCGCGAGCTCGGCCTGGACCTCGCCCAAAGGTCCTGATGCGTTCGCCTGCTTAGCCCCTCACGCGGTCCATTGTTGCCCCGGTCGAAACGAGTCAACAGGAGGTTCCTGCCTGGCGATACGATGCGGACTTTCGAGGAAAACCGTCCCTATCTGGAACCCGGGCGATCTCGGCGAGCGTTCCCGCGAATGGATCTGAAGGCCCGGCGTCGAGCTCCCCGCTCAAGATTGGATCCGCACCACGGCATCCCGGACGAGGTGGCGGCCCGTTGCCGTTCCTTCGTCGGATCGCATCGCCCGGGATGAAGCGATGATCGACGCGCTGCGGCACTCCTGCATCGTTGAAAAGGGCATGAGGGTCTCCGTTGCAGCGCCGAGCCCTGAGGTCGATGTCGCGCCTCGCGATCCGTCGGTGTGGCCACACGGAAG
This sequence comes from Bradyrhizobium sp. MI1.7, assembly GCF_055811795.1. Taxonomy (NCBI): domain Bacteria; kingdom Pseudomonadati; phylum Pseudomonadota; class Alphaproteobacteria; order Hyphomicrobiales; family Nitrobacteraceae; genus Bradyrhizobium; species Bradyrhizobium sp. MI1.7. The sequence goes on along the minus strand of NZ_JBVVPO010000026.1, from coordinate 69,649 downwards.
TGCAAGAGAAGGGCCAGCGCGGATGACCTGGGATGTGTCTGCTCGGTTGCTTGCGACCTGTTCGTCCGGCCCCGGTGGACCCCCTGCGACAGTGCGGTTCTTCTGCTTGCCCTTTTTGGGGCGAGCGGCGGCGCAGCGAAGTGACGCGCCAGCCCCCGATCAACACCCGGGAAGGTCCGGCGCGCCGCCGATCCAAGCGAGACGACATCGTCGCTTTACGGTGTCTTGCCATTCAGCGCGGGCGTCTGAGGCAGTTGTCGTGAACGAGGCGGGGAGGGTGCTTCTCGCGGGACCGCGGCGCCAGACGTTGGGCAATGGCGGGCAGGAGCCGTCGCTACATGGCGGCGCGATTCTCTAGAATTTGCCCTACATGACCTGAGATCAGAGCACTGAACGGAGGCTACAAGCCGGGGCGTGTCCCGTCGCCCGGACTCCAGCCGTGGCAGCACCGTTCAGCGCAGCGGTTGGCGAGCTACAAAATGACGCTCTGGCGACTCGTAAGGCGAGCCGACTCACGCCATAGTCGAGGCTCATCCCATTCGCGCCGAGCCGTTGTTGTCAGCTGACAACAACAGGGCGGTGCACCAAAAAAAGGGCCTGCGCGCCGTTTGGCACGTCATCGAGCGTTAATAACTCGTTAACCCTTTAATTCTTGCTCAAATCACAGAATCGTGGCCATCTCTCAAGACGGAGACTAGGCGTCTGACGAGCAGAAACCGTCTTGAGAAGGCAAATGGCGATCTTAGCGGAAGATTCGGCTACCATCAGCGAGACTGCGTCTGCGCGGATCACTCGGCACGCGGGCATTCTTTCCGGCCAGCTTCGCTCGCTCGCGACAACTCTTTTCCCGCCTTCGGCGAGCAAGTCGCTCCGGTCGTTCACCTCTGGAGAGGTTGCGCGAATTGCGGGCGTGTCCGATGGGTACCTTCGGCAGCTCTCTCTTGACGGACTTGGACCGACGCCAGCGACAGGAACCGGGGGGCGACGGTCTTACACTCTGGGTCAGATTCATGAGTTGCGCGAGTATCTAGCCACTGCGCGGCCGCGCGAAGCAATGGAATTCCTTCCGCGCCGGCGCCCAGGCGACAAGCTCCAAATCATCACCGTCGCAAACTTCAAAGGCGGCTCCGCCAAGACGACGACGGCATTGTATCTGTCGCAATACCTCGCCCTTGCCGGCTTTCGGGTCCTCGCGATTGACCTCGATCCGCAAGCTTCGCTTTCAGCAATGTTCGGGTACCAACCCGAGTTTGACATTGGGGCGAACGAAACCCTGTACGGGGCCATCCGATATGACGAACATCGCCGGCCACTGCGCGAGATTGTCCGGCCGACCTATTTTGACGGGATAGGGCTCGTTCCAGGCAATCTCGAGCTTATGGAGTTTGAGCACACTACGCCTCGAGCAATGGTCGAGCGGCGAGAACGCGGGCACGACCTGTTCTTTCGCCGCGTCGCCAGTGCCATCGACCAGGTTGCAGACGAATACGACGTCGTTGTTATCGACTGCCCACCCCAACTTGGTTACCTGACCATGGGCGCGCTAAACGCGGCGACCGCTATGCTCGTGACCATCCATCCGCAGATGGTCGATGTCGCATCCATGAGCCAATTTCTTCTCATGACGTCGGATCTCATGTCCGTCATCGAAGAAGCTGGCGGGCGCCTCGATCACGATTTCATCCGGTACGTCATCACGCGTCACGATCCCAATGACGTGCCTGAAGCTCAAATCGTGGCTCTCCTCCGCACCCTCTTTGGTTCAGATGTGCTCCAGGCGACTGTGTGGAAATCGACCGCGATCGCCAATGCTGGTCTCACCAAGCAATCACTTTATGAGCTGGAGCGCGGCGCCGTAGGGCGGGGCGCCTACGACCGGGCATTAGAATCGGTCGACGCGGTCAATGCCGAAATCGCGCAACTTCTTAAGAAGGTGTGGGGTCGATGAGCAAACGTACTGACACGATCAAGAGCCTTTTCACGGCCCCGCAATCAAGTGCGTTGTCAGCTGACAACATGCCCGCTGCCTTGCCGCGGGTCTCGTCGGGCTCGGTTCGCTCGTTGAAAGACTCTTTCTCCGAAGTGGAGAAAGAGAACGAGGAACTTCGCGAACGAATTGCATCCGGGGCGGTGATACTTGAAATCGACCCCTCGCTCGTCGATCCGTCACCGCTGGCCGACCGTTTTCGCGATCAGGATGATAGCTCGTTCGAAGCGCTCAAACAGTCGATCGCACAGCGTGGCCAAGAGGTGCCCATTCTCGTTCGGGAGCATCCTGAAGCGAAAGGGCGCTATCAGAGCGCCTATGGTCATCGCCGCGTCCGCGCCACGCGCGAACTAGGTATTTCCGTCAAAGCGATTCTGCGATCGTTGTCAGATGAAGCGCTTGTCGTGGCGCAAGGACTCGAGAACGCACCGCGCGAAGATTTGAGTTTCATTGAGCGCGCCAGCTTCGCGATGCATATCGAGGATGCCGGGCATAGCCGCTCAGTCGTGCAGGATGCGTTGTCGGTCGATCGGGCGGAGGTCTCGAAACTTCTTGCCGTGGCTCGATCGGTTCCTGCCGAGGTCATTCAAGCGATCGGGAAAGCTCCGAAAGTTGGCCGCGGCCGTTGGCAGTCATTCGCTGAATTGATCAAGGATTCCGCGGCGCTCAAACGGGTCAGAGCGGCGATCGCCGAACCTAAATTTGCAGAGCGCGAAACCGACGCACGATTTCTTGCAGCATTCTCCGCGGCAACCCGTCCATCTCGCGGGGAGCCCTCGAAAGAGCCGGACGAGAAGCCGGTCTTTTCCGTGTCCGGGGAAAAGATTGCGCACGTGCGTCAGGCCGAGCGCGAATTGAAGCTTACCATCGACAAGAATGTCTCGACGACATTCGCGGCATTTCTTGTGGACCAACTCCCGGCCCTGTTCGACGCCTTTTCCAAGAAGAGCAGTGGTCAGGAAAGTACCGAGGCCTGACGGTCTCGTCCCGTAAACACGAACCAGGAGCAGACAAGGCAAAAGAAAAAGGCCCCCGAAACGGAGTTCCGGAAGCCCTTCTCTTCAAGTTTGGCGACTGACAGAGAATCACTTTCGCGAATCGCAGTCAAGAGTTTCTACGCGATTTTATCGTCGTTTCGGCGAGCGGATTTTCTTTGCCCAACTGAGGCAAAGACATGCAGTCACACTCTCCAACGACGCCCTTTGGGCGGCGATCGCTGACGCTTGCCCATGTGGCAAGCCAGATGGTCGCAACGGAACGTCCTCCCGAAAAGATCGTGCACAAATGGAAGATCTTCCACGCCATCTGCACGGCACGGCCGCGCCTTGGGGTGTCGGAGCGCGCGCTCTCGGTGCTAAACGCACTCCTAACCTTCCATCCCGAGACCGCGCTGACAGGAGAGGATGACCTGATCGTCTTCCCCTCGAACCATCAGCTCGCGCGGCGAGCGCACGGCATGCCGGCATCGACGCTGCGACGCCACCTCGCTGTGCTGGTCGACGCGGGGCTAATCGTTCGGCGCGACAGTCCAAATGGCAAGCGATATGCGCGGAAGGACGATGCTGGCGAAATCGAGCTCGCGTTCGGCTTCGATCTGTCACCGCTCGTCGTGCGCTCGGAAGAGTTCGAGAGCCTGGCGGCCGATATCGAAGCCGAGGCCCGCGCACTCAAGCTCGTGCGTGAGCGGATTACACTGTGCCGGCGCGACATCGCGAAGATGATTGCAACTGGCATGGAGGAAGCCGTCCCGACGCGAAGGGGAGGGCAGGGGCCTGCCGATTGGCAGGTCGTGCACGCTGCCTTCCGCGCGATCGTCGATCAGATTCCGCGCACCGCGACGCGCCAGGAGCTCGAGCCGATCGCCGACGAGTTGTCTCAGCTCGCCGACGACGTACTCAATCTTCTGGAAACACATGTCAAATCCAAGAATCCGAGCGCCAATGAGTCCCATTCTGAGCACCACATACAGAATTCAAATCCAGATACCCTCATTGACCTTGAACCTAGCCTTCGAGAAGGCAGGGCGGCGGGAGCTGAGCCAAGGCCTCAACCATCGCGAGTCGGGGAGGGGACGTATCCGTTGGGAATGGTCCTGAGTGCATGCCCGGACATCGTCGACTATGCGAAGGGCGGGCTTTCGAACTGGCGCGATTTCCTGGCCACAGCGGCCGTTGTACGATCGATGCTGGGGATCAGTCCGAGCGCCTGGGAGGAGGCGCAAAAGGTTATGGGCGAGGTGCCTGCAGCCATCGTCGTCGCGTGTATCCTGCAGCGCGGGACGGCGATCAATTCCGCTGGCGGTTATCTGCGCGGTCTAACGCGAAAAGCCGAGGTCGGCGAATTTTCGCTTGGTCCAATCCTGATGGCGCAGATCAATTCTCGCCGGCGAGACAAGCAGAGGGCGTGAGGCGATGAGGCGCCGTTCCCAGACTTTGCCTCTTCGTGTGATCGAAACACCCCCACTGACCCGGCTTCTGCGCTGTGTCGATGCAAGGCCGTTCGGAGAGATTCGTCATGGCAAAACACCCTCCAATCACGCTCGCGCCATTTTTCCAGCCTGGCGATGAAGGCGCCGCGGAGCAACGGATGTACGTGGCAGGGTTCGCGGACGAGGCGGGCGAGGCCTGGGGGACGCTGATTCCGTTGGATGCGGAGATGGTCGAGCACGCCGTTCTGGGGCAACAGACTTTCACCGTCTGGTGCAATTCCGACGGACGCATCCAATCGCAGCCGACCAGCGATAGCGTTTTTGAGGATCTTCTGGAGAAAGATCAATTGAAGGAGACGCCCCTCGATGAGCTCGTCGCCGAAGCCATCGAGCAGGGCAAGAATGAACCCAATGATGACATCCTCGATATGTTCGAGACCCTGCATGAGCGGCTGGTGCGGGCGCAGGGCATGGTCGCTGACGAGATCGCGCGGCGCAGGCGCTGACTCCTCGCGCCGCAGTCAGCGCGGTTCAGTGCTGTAGGGTCAGCTTGTACTAACGCGAGCACCGCGACCGCGCGCGGCCGATACCCGGACCGGTCGATGAAAACAAGAAAACCGACGACCGGGCCTGGCTCCGATTAGTCTTAAGCTTCGCCGGAGCCGGAAAACAGCACCGTCGGTGGCGTCGCGCGCGGCGGCGGGAGAGTCCGAGCGCCCGGGGCTCCCGGTTTGCTCTTGAGATCGTATCGCTGGGCCAGGTCGAGTAGCCGCCGCTTGGTGAACGGGTCCGCGTACTCCGCCAGATCGCGCGCCCGCTGTGCGAAGCCTCTATAAAATTCTTCCACGACGCAACCCCCGCAACATCACTGAAAATCGGATTTCAACGTGAGACGCACTCCGCGTCAAGCGGCCTGGTGCATGCGGACAATTTTCGGCGATTTACTTGTGCTCGCGGCGCACGGGGAACTAAGCTGGTCCCGGCAGGCAAAAATCATGACTCCGCTCTACCTCAGCCGGAAGCTGGGCCCGAAGTGCGGTAAGCCGATGACGGCCGTGCCCGACGACCTCGCGCCCGGCGGGCCGCGCTACGTCTGCGTGGTCTGCGAGGACGATCCGCTGCGCGATCCCCTCGCCCGGAAGTAGTCGGAAAGCCCGCTGCGACCGCCGGCCAAATAACGTTCGGGTTGAATCGAGCCCGGCAGCCGGATTGCTGCAGAGGCCGATTGCGCTCACAACCCTCTCCGACGATGTGGAGTGGCAACCCGAACGCCCAGCTTCGTTCCATCGCGCGTGCCGGCGGAATCGTCCCGGACTCGGAGGCCGGCATGCCAAGCGACGGTAGCATCTGTTTTACGCCTCGCGGGGCGCTCGGTCGCATGGATGCGGTGGGCGGGTTGCATCCACATGGCGAGTACGTTGCCAGCCTCGTTATCGATCTTGCGCTGGCAACTTCGACGGCTACGCCGAAATGCTGACGGTGACGATCTCCATTGCGGGTGATGCGCGCCGTCCAGGTGACCTATTAAGGTGAGCTGCATTTTGCTTGCCGCGCCCATTGCCTGAGATCCGAATGGCCGAACGGATCGGGGCCGCCTGTCTTCATTCCATGTGGTTTAGCGACGGGCGCACCCATCAGCATCCTCGATAGAGGCTGGTCTGACCGAAGGCCGATCCCGCTTCGCGGGCTCTCGATCTTGTCCCTGCAACGTCCGTCCTCGACTTTCTTCACCTGGCGCTGCGCACCATTCCTCGCGGTCCAAGAAAGTCGCTGCCGGCCGCCCTCCATTTCATTTCGGCCCTTTGGGTGCAGGTCGATCGCCTCCGGTCTCACGACCGCCATCGAGGTCGCGATCGGCGCGGCCCGAGAAAACCAAGGGAATGAGACAATGGCTACCATCGGCACCTTCACGTCCACGGGCAATGGCTTCTCCGGCGCGATCAAGACGCTCAACCTCAACGTCAAGGCCAAGCTGATCCGCGTCGACACCCCTTCCGACAAGGGACCGCACTTCCGCATCTACTCCGGCAACGTCGAGTTGGGCGCCGCCTGGCAGAAGACCGCCAAGGACACCGAGCGCGACTACCTCTCCGTCAAGCTGGACGATCCGAGCTTCCCGGCTCCGATCTACGCCACCCTGATCGAAGTCGAAGGTGCGGAAGGCCTGCAACTGATCTGGTCTCGGCCGAACCGGGACTGAAGCTCCAGGAAATCGGCTCCGCCGCAAGGCGGGGCCCGCTCCCTTCTACCGGAGATGCGATCATGATCGTCGACACCATTGAAGAATTGCGCGCCGAGCTGCGCGAATGCCTGTTCACGCCGGCGGAGCGCATGGCGCTCGAAGTCGAATTGGCCGAACTCATCCGCCAACGCAACAAAGCGCTCGCAGCCGAGGAGCGGGCATAAGCCCCGTCCTCTTGCATCTTGCGATGCACCTTCATTACGGTCCGCTCCTGCGTTCAGACCATCTTTGATGGGCTTTGGCCTTCGCAAAGGCAGCTTCCTGGAAGCTGCGATTGCAATCGTTGCGACGGTCGATGGATTGCGCCCCTCACGAGCGGGGCTGTCCTTGGCCTTGAACTTGCCGAACCCGGGAAGGCTCGCTCGGCTCCGCTCACGCCGCATCAGTGCCCGCGTTGCAAACGCTATCGACGATGGTTTTCGCCTGAGCCTTTGTCAGGTCGTTCTCGGTGCAATTTTTTTCGGCGATCTCATTGGCAGTCGTCATGGACGAGCTCCGTCTTCTTTCAATCTTGCTCGTCAAGGCCGTGGACCAGATAGCGCCGCCATCACAGGCAGAGCCGTAATCCTCGAAAGAATGTCAGCCTAAGGCGGTTTTTCGTCCATGACAGCGTAACCGCGCCTCCGCTTCGCACGCTCCAGCCGTACGAATGCTTCGATCGCCTCCGCACTACTATCGAAGGTCTGCACCATGGTTTTGCCACTCGTGCCGATGCGGCCCCAATTGCGGATCTCCGAATAAGGTGGGCTGGGTGGATAGCGCATAGAACCGCCGCATATTGTGCGCGGCTTCGATGCGGCGCAGATGAAGCGGTTCTGGTTCGGGTTTCGGCACGGACAGATTCTCGCTTCGGAGGGAAGCGCCGTCCAATGAGTTTTATGAATCGACCGGGCAGATCGATTCACTTTATCAATAGGTCAATCGGGCCGGAGAATGCCGCACCCCCGTCTTATTTGTCGGATTGAATCTCTCCTCGATGGAGACTTCGCCATCGGACGCGCGTCGCAATTCCTGGCTTGCAATTGCGCCAGTCTTGATCAGAACAGCCGCCCGAAAGAGATCGGCTCTAATTCAAAGTTCCTGCGGCTCTTACAGCCTTGCCTGCTTGGGCGAGCCCCTTCGGGGACGGCTCTACTCGCGCCGCCGCGGCGACGCTCCCGGAGCCCACAAGCGGTCTCCGCGCCTTCGCGTGACGATCCTCTCGCGACCGGTCGCGGACCGCTCAGCAACGAGCACGATTGCCGGCTCACTTCGCCAGAATTTCCCTCCATGGCTATGGGCTGACCTGACTCTTGTGGCAGGGGATTCGCTGTACGAATTCCGGGATCGTTCCGGTGACCGGATTCGCAATCGTCTGTTGGTTCAAACCAACATCCCCCAGGACATGATGGACAAGGACATGGCTCCCGCACTGTTAGATCCATTTCGGACCTTAAGATGAAGACCATTGTCATCAACAATCAAAAGGGCGGGGTCGGCAAGACGACGCTTGCCGTGCATCTGGCTTGGTTCATGGCGGAAGCGGATCTCCGCGTCCTCGTGATCGACGTTGATGCGCAAAGCAATGCGTCGGATACGTTGAGGCACTACGCCGGTTCAACGTTAGCCGCGGATCTGTTCAAGCCGGGGATACGTGTCGTACCTCGGGAAGACAAGTCCCTAACGCTCGCGCCGGCCGATAGCTCGCTGACCGATCTCGATCGCAGCAGTGCGGCCGCCATAACGACTCTGCAAGAGAACCTCGCTATCGCGTCGGATCAGTTCGATGCCTGCGTCATCGATACGCCGCCATCACTTGGACTGCGCAGTGTCGGCTGTTTGGTGGCGGCGTCGCATGTGCTGGCTCCCATCTATCTGGAGGACTATTCGATCAAGGGCGTCAAAGGTCTGATGCAGACCGTGATCGGCGTGCAGAGGCGCTACGGCCGCCAGGATACCAAGTTCCTCGGGTTGCTGCCTTCGAACTTCAATACGAAATCGCCCCGTCAAAGGAGCCATCTTGAGCAACTGTTGCGCGAGGCGGGCAAATATGTGTTCCCGGGTCAGATCGTTGCAAGGGACGGCTACGCCGAGGCCGTTGCCGAACGCCTGCCGGTCTGGAAGCTGAAGCGCCGCTCTGCCCAGGAGGCTGGTCGGGAAATCCGCGAGGTTCTCGCCAAGATCGTCGCGCAAATGGACGAGCCGGCACATGGCGCTTGATCTCAGCTTTAAGCAGCTCATCGATGCCGCGGAAGATGGTGCCGCCACAATCGGACAACCGACTTGCATCGCCATCGATCGTATTGACGAAGATCCGGACCAGCCTCGTCGCAGTTTCGACGAACAGAAACTCGAGGAGCTCGCGGAATCAGTCCGTCAGCATGGCGTGCTGCAACCGATCGTGCTGCGCCAAGCGACCGAGGAAGGCCGGTATGTGATCGTCGTGGGTGCGAGGCGGTATCGTGCTGCTAAGCGCGCCGGGCTCCGGGACATCCCGGCTTTCATTCATGCCGTTGGTTCTGCGGATCGTTATGTTCAGATGATCGAGAATATTCAGCGCGACGATCTCGATGCTCCCGAAATTGCAGCGTTCGTCGCGGACCGCTTGGAGCAGGGTGACAACCAATCCGACATCTCGCGCAAGCTCGGCAAGCCGAGGGACTGGGTATCTCGCTACGCGTCGGTCCAGAGCATGCCGGAGTTCCTCCAGTCGAAGCTTGCCGGCTCATCAATCCGTGCTGTGTACGAACTCTATCAGGCTTGGCGTGAGCAGCCCCACGCCGTCAAGACTTTATGCGCAGCACAGGAGAGTTTCACCGACGCCCACGCCCGTCAGCTGGCTCGCAAAATTCGCAGCGAAGTCCGCGGCTCCCCTGCTGATGGCGAAGGGCCGCCTGGAGCTCAAGCCGGACGAAGCCCGATCGCATCGCCAGTGGCATTGCGACCCAGCGAGAGAGACGGTGTAACCGCGATCGCGGAGAAACCTCTCAACTCCTTGGCCGATCGGAATGCGCGAATGAGCCCATCGCTGACGATCAGAGTGCGTCACCAAGATCGCATGGGCTGTCTTCTGATCGATCGACTCGCGTCTCGAGGCTCACGCCATGCCGTGCTGCTGATCGATGGTACAGAAGAGGCGGAAGAGGTTCCGGCATCGACGGTTACAATCGAAGAGATACTGTTCGCATGAAGCTTGTCTTGAACAGCCTCCGCAGAAACGCTGCTACAGTTGGTGCGCCGGCGGAGCGGATTTCCCATCCGAAGGATGGCGCGTTAGCGCAGCAGCCGGAGGCCGAACGCGCCTTCCACAGCGCCGTAGAGAGGCCGGAGGCTGCTGGAAAGCCGCGGTCCACATGCTCGATGCCAATGTTGCCGATCTGGACGCGCGGGTTTCGTGGAGAACAAGGATTAGGGGCGACGGCTTCGTCATTCCCGGAGGAATTCTCCGCATCGATCGGCGACCGTGTTGGATCTCACGTCCAGCACCCCCCGAGATTTGACTGCCGATCCCGTTGGTTTGAACCAACATGGAGGGGGAAGGATTCGCACTTTCTAGTGCAGGATAGGCTTCGCGCCAGCGATGTATTACATCGCGATTGGGATTGGAGTGCATGGCTCTGATCTCGCTTCGTGTCTCCGACGAAGTCGCTGCAGAATTCTCAGCTTTTGCAGCTACCCAGGGCGGTAAGTCTGCGCTGCTGCGGCGTCTCATTGCTGATGCACTAGCTGCACCAGCGCCGCGCATCTTGGCGTTGCCGGTCGGACGGCCGGAAAAGGTGACGGTGCGATTTCGCGAGAGCGAGATGCGGCAGCTGGCGGAGGTCTCACATCAGCGCGGCATGACCCGAACCGGCTGGATCGTCGCGCTGGTGCGCTCGCGATTGGGGTCGCCGGTGCAGCATTCCCCGCACGAGCATGACGCGCTTCGCGCGATCGTTCGCGAGCTCAATCGGATCGGCGGAAACATCAACCAGATCGCGCGGGCCGCAAACACCAGTGTGCTACAGGGCAGGGCGGTTGAGCCCGATTTGTCGGTAATTCAAGAAGCCAAATTGGTCATCGAAAGAGAGCTCGCGCAATTGCGTAGTGCGCTGCACGGCAACGCGGATTATTGGGATGGACCGCGATGAGCCGTCGCTCGCTGCGGCCAGCCGACCTGGACTCCGAACTTCCGCCGATCTCGTATGTTTGGGAAACGCCCAATCGGCGCCCACGGCGGGCCGAGTGGGATATCCCCGATCCGGCCGCTCCAGGCCGTCTTACGCCGGCGATGCGTGCAAAGCTCGAACGCATCGTGCGCCGAGCGCCCGAGGTGATGGTCAAGATCACCGGTCGTACCAAGGACGTGGCGCATCTCAAATCGCACCTGGCCTACATCACGCGAAACGGCGAGCTCGATGCGGAAACTGAGCAGGGCGCGACGCTGGCGGGTCGTTCCGGATTGAAAGATCTGCAGCAACGCTGGGAGGATGATGCCGGCCTCGACGAGCGCCGCCGTGATGGATTGCTTTCGATCAACATCATTCTATCGATGCCGGCTGGTACCGATGCCATTGCGGTTAAGGATTCAGCTCGGGCATTTGCCATCGAGACGTTCGGGGACAACCACGACTACGTCTTCGTCCAGCACCTCGATGACAAGCATCCCCACGTGCACTTGACCGTTCGGTCTTTGGGCCATGACGGCAAACGCCTCAGCCCCCGCAAAGCGGATCTTCAGGCCTGGCGAGAACGGTTTGCCGGCGAGCTCCGGCTGCGCGGGATCGCGGCGGAGGCAACGCCGAGGCGAACCCGCGGACGGGTTCGAAAGGCCGATCGCGGAGCGGTGCTTGGTTTACGCAAGCGAAAGATCACGCCCGATGTCGATCGGCTCGCCCGTAAGGAGGTGCTTTCGGAGGTGAGGGGCGGCAGAACCGCCAAACATCCCTGGGAGGAAAAGATTGAATCACGTCAGGACGCCATTCGGCGGCGATATCTAGACTATGCCGCGGAGCTGCAGCGTTCTGGAGCGGCAGCAGATCGCGAGTTGGCTCGCCAGGTTCGGCAATTCGTCAAGGATATGCCCGCAGTCGAAACCCGCCGGCATACGTTGAAAAGCGAGCTGTCGGAGCTTGCGAAAATCCGGAGCGTGGGCGCAGAGCAGGGCGTCGTTGCAGACCGGCGCGACGATACGCGAGGCGATGAAAGGACGAGATAGGCGAGCGCAGGAATCATAATCCTGGGGTCGGGGGCTCGAGTCCCTCTCCCGCTACCAATTCCAGCGTAACCCTTTGATTTTCCAGACTTGGCCGACCGATGTTTCGAGGCGAGGGATGTCTCATTGATACATCCTCAACGGTCGCGGATCAATTCTCGCCGTGAACGATCAACATCGGGCGCGGAGAGCCGGCGTGCGGGCTGCGATTTGCGAAAGTGTGGCGGGTTAACGGGGGTTCGAATCCCTCCCTCTCCGCCACTGATTTTTAGCAGCGCAGAAGTCCTTCAAAATCAGGCGCTTATCGAACCGTCGGCTTTCTGTGGTGGAGCACTGTGGTGGAGCACTCTCCGCCCCTTTTTGCCACATCCGAGCGAATTGTTCGACTTGAAATTGGCGGACCGTGCTGTTCGCTCCCCAAGTTCCAGCAAGGGGGAGTCGGGACGCGTCCGGCCGACGCCCGGCCGCGAGCTTCAGTCATGTCCTGATGTCTATTCGCGCTCGATGGGTTGGCAGACCGCACGCGGTCGCCGGCCGTACGAGCCATAAGGGTCCGTAAATTGTCTAGAGAAACGTCACGCTTCGCCCACGTCGCTTTTCGTCGTGCCCGCGCGCCGCGGTGAACGGACGAATCCTTGCTGCATCCCGAGTTTACGGAATTGCGAAGGGCGGAGGAAAACATGCAACTTGCGCGACAAAGCTGAAAAGCTGCAAGTGGGGGAAACGCTTGGCAGATGTCGATCACGATAATTACCGAGGGCGTGCTGAGCGCCTTCGCCGACCTCATCCAGGCGAACAGAGGAACATACCGACGGTGATCAACGACGCGCAGATAACGAGCCGGCTCGGTTCGAACAATCTCATCGAATTGAAGAACCTAGATCCCACCGACGTCACAACCTTCCTGGCAAAGCTGCGCGAGGCGTTCGTTGATAAGTCCGCAGTCGAAGCGGCCGTCGCCGCCGGCGAGATCGCTTCGGCGGATTACGTCTGGGACAGATATCCCTTCACCGACGACGGATGGCGGGAATTTCTCGAATATTGGAACATCAACCAGGAGCAGGCCAAACCGCGCGAGATCTGCGACAAGCTCGACGACGTGGGTTTTAGAGCGATGAAGGATGATCTTAAGCTGATCGGCCCGGATTCCCTCCGTAAGGCGAGAATGTAAGATGACATCGTTCGGCCTCGAACCCCCGATTTCCAAAACCCCCGGCGATATCGTCGCCGGGGATCCGTCGTGTCGTGGCAAGGACAAGGTGCTGCTGGGGACGTTGGCGGAGACCGGACCGCGCAGAAAGCTCTGGCTGGACATCACAGGCGAGCAGGTCGTCGCGATCTTCGGAAAGCGAGGAACCGGCAAGTCCTATTCGCTGGGCGTCATCGCGGAAGGGCTGGCTGCGGGAATGGGCGATACGGCGATCGCGACCATGCATACGCCTCGGGCCGCGCTGGTCCTCGACATCATGGACATTTTCTGGAGCACCCAGATTCCGCTCGTCGACGAAGGGTCCGCGGAGCTTCGCCGGCAGTTCGCCAACATGCGCAAGGGCGGAATGAAGTCGCAGCCTCTCAATGTCGACGTCTGGATTCCCTCGGGCTTCGAGAGACCGGAGATCGACCCGGCATCGGTGCGTTCGCTCGTGATCGGCGCCTCTGACCTCGAGACTAGCGATTGGGGCGCGCTCTTCGACATAGATATGCTGACCGAACCGAGGGGAATGTTGCTGACCGACCTCATTGGGCGCGTGTCGATCTATGGATACAACGACCGCTCCGGCGGCTCGGTGTCGGCTTCGCTGACGTTTGACTTCGACGCTCTCTTGAATTGCCTAGGCGGCGATCCCTCCTTCTCGGTGAATTACAGCGACAATACCGTCCGTGCCGTCCGCCAGCGCCTGGAGACCTTTCGCGATCTCCCACTCTTCCAGGGAACGCCTACTGATCTGTCCGCGCTGCTTCAGCCGTTTCGCGTTAGCGTGCTCATGCTGGGACGGGCGCAGGACGACCTCAAGAACGTCGTGGTATCCGTGCTCCTGAGGCGTATTCTGAGGCAGCGCCGCGACGCCTCCTTCGCGCAGAAGCGGCTCGATCTGCAGCCCGAACTGAGCGCTGAGGAGACGCAGGAGCTCAAGGCGACGATTTCTTCGAACATACCCCGGACCTGGGTGCTCCTGGATGAGGCGCACGTGCTCGCCGGCTCTGACCGGGGTTCGATCGCCCGGGACGCCTTCATCAAGTACGCGAAGGAAGGAAGAAACTACGGACTCTCACTCGCGCTCGCCACCCAGCAGCCGAGCGCGCTCGACAGCAGACTGACCTCCCAGGTCGAGACGCTGATCGTTCACCAGCTCACGGCGCCGAAGGACGCGGCGGTGGCGCTGGAAAATTTGCGGTCGCCGCCGCCGTCAGAAGCACGGGTAGATGGCGAGAGGGCGGGGGTGGACGCGTTGCTCCGATCACTGACGCCGGGCATCGTGACGTTCTCGTGCGGAAACGCTCCAACGCTTCCGCGCGTCTGCGTCGCCGCCGTCCGACCGCGCGTCTCGGCGCACGGGGGGTACGAAGCTTGATACCCCTTGAAGGACGGGCGCTCGCTGGCCTCGACGAATTCATGCTGCGGCCCGGTCATCTATCCGCGATCTGTCGCATCGCCACGACGGACGGAGGATCCGCGTTCAGGTTCGAGCGGGCCGTGACCTCAAAGTTCTGCGAGCTTGTGCCGGTGCAGGATGAACTGAAGCCCGCGTTCGCTCGCTATCTCAGGGTCAAGGGTCTGAGCCCAGTGGAGGCGAACAGGAAGGGCGGACCTGATAAGGAGACCGAATACCGCTATCCGGCTCTCCGAGTCATCGATCCCGGCAAGGCGGGCGAGACGGTGGCGTCGGACGACGGGGTGGTGATGGGACAGTGGCAGGACGTTAGCCTGGCCGATCCCGACGTGCCTTCGAAGGTCGGCGCGATATCCTTCGGGGGCAAGCGGGGCTCCAAGACGGGACTGTCGCACCTGTTCGACTGGGGAGGTTTCCTGGGTCTGTTCAACGATGCAGGGGCTCTGACGAACTTTGGGCAGTTGATCGGAAAGTTTTTCGACGTCATTGGAACGCCGAACGCCAACCCTTACGTCTTCGGCCAAGAACGGCTGATCTTCGGCTTCCTGATCGTTCGGGAAGATTTCGACATGTTCGCGACACTCGTCGAACTTCTCGCCCTCGAGACCGATCCCTTGCGCAAGCAGTCGGCGATGCGGCTCTACGTCAGGGCCGTCACGCTCCTCTCAGAGAGGGCGGAGGCCTCCCGCGATCTGTCGCAGGGCCGCCGGCAAGATCTCTTCTCCCTTTGGCGCGAGGTGAAGCCGAAGAGGGAGGGAGACGATCAGATCGCATCGACGGCATGGCACCGGATCGCGGCCCGGCTGGAGAATCTGGTGGATCTCGGTCTGCTCAGGAAGGAGCCTTCGGCAGCGGCAAGTCGCACGTGCTCTTCTACATCGCCCATTCGGTGCAACAACAAGCCCCTTCGTCGATACCGGTCTTCGTCGAGGTGCCGGAGCGAATGAGGAGCTTTCTGGATCTCTACCAGCGGATCATGCCCCGTCTGCCCTGGATCCGGATCGCGCAGGTCGTCAACAACGATAGCGAACTGCCGAACTCCTCGCAGCTCAAACGCGCCGCCCGGGTGATACAGCACGGCAACGACCATGAACGCGGGCTTGCTCAGGAATGGCTTTTCGCCGGATCAGTTAACCTGCGGGATCTGAAGACCGTTGTCGGTCTTCAGACGCGGATAGACAGCGATGTCCGCGCGGCGGATTTGTTGGGCGAGCTGCTGGGAAGTCTGGGCCGGCACGGGCTAAGGGTCGTCCTGTTGTTCGACGAGTTTCAGCGGATCGGCACGCTCGCCGAGAAGAACCGTTGGCCGGTGCTGTCGAACCTCCGTTCTTTGTTCAGTCAGAATCCGACGAACCTATCCGTCGTACTCGCTGCTGCGACCAGATTGGAAAAGACGGCCGTCGATCTGCTGCCTGCCGAGCTAAGGACCCTGATCGGTCCTCGTCCGAAGATTTCGCTGCCGGAGATGAACGTCGAAGAAGCTGCCAGCTTCGTCGAAGGGCGCCTCGCAAGTTTCCGGCCGCCCGGCTATTCCGGCGACGCGTTCCATCCGCTTCAGGGTGACACGGTTCGCGAGACCATTGAATTCATCGCCGCGGAGAAGGATCTAACCTGATCGACTTCGCGGCGGGCGCGGCCACGATCTCGCCGGCGATCTTCTGGGTTAACTTGCCGAGCTTGGCGAAGATCTGTTCGGCGCCGTCGTTCGGGGGCCTACCTAAGTCGGGCACGTGCCTCCGTGGTGTGCTATTGCGCGGCCGTGCAACCTAGGGAAGTATGCTCGCCAAACAAGGGGCGGGGGAGATGAACTTCGAGGTGGGACTTCATCCAGGGACGACCTGGCACAAATGTGACTTTCAATGCCATACGCCGCGTGACCGCAATTGGGTGGGCTCCGCCGATCTATCGGGTGGGGATGAGGCAGGTGAGCTGGCACGCCAGCAATGGGCTGAAAACTTTATTGCAGCGGCCGAAGCCGCGAAGCTCCAGGCCGTCGCGATTTCGGACCACCATGATATATGCTTGTCTGCCTACGTCCTAGACGCGGCGAAGCGGTTGAATTCTGGTGTACGGGTCTTCCCGGCTGTCGAAATAACCTGCTCGGACAACGCCCAATGCCTTGTCGTCTTTGATCCAAAGGCGACTGCCGACACTCAGAAGCTTGCGCTTGGTGCGGCCGGAGACATCCTCGTCGCAGCGGCTGCGGACCCGAAGACCTGCGCCATTCTGCCGGCGCGAGAGACGGTCGCCGAATTCGTGCACGCCTTGCAAGCAGAGCGGCATTTGCGGGATGCCAGCGTTGTCCTGCCCCATTTCAGCAAAGAAGAGGACCACAAGAGCCTGAACGAGGTTGGTCATCACCCTCGGTTTGCGAACCTGCCGATCGACGGCGTCTACATTGAGCGAGCTTATGACTCGGTCGACGCAACAACGTTGGAAAAGGTACGGGGCAAAATACCCGATTGGGGCAAGCGACGGCGCGCAATATTGGCCACCGGTGACAATAGGAACGCTGACTGGAGTCGGCTTGGGGTCCACAATTGTTGGATCAAGCTTGGGGAGCATTCGATCGAGGCATTTCGTCAGGCGCTCTTGGCCGACGAGGCGCGGATCGCCTTCGAGCCGCCAACATCACCGACGGAACATCTGGTTGAGTTGCGCGTGAAAAGCACCCTAACTGGGCCAGCGCCGGTGAGGATTACCTTCAATGACGGCTTCAACGCCATCATCGGCGGGCGAGGTTCGGGGAAGAGCGCGCTGCTCGAGTACCTACGCTTCGGCCTGGGACGCACAGACAAAGACTTCGACGCCAAAATCGACCCGGAGTTCGACCGCGAAGCCAAGCTCATCAACGAAACCTTGGCGAGCGACGGCTTTGTGGAGGTCGTATTGGAGAGAGAAGGCGTTAGGGAGACCTGGAGAAGGATCATTGCAAATCGCGAAATGATAACGGTCAGCGCCGCTGGTCGGACGGTTGAGCTGACTGCAAGCGGCGCCCGCGAGCGGTTCAGGTCGCGCGCGTTCCGGCAGAAGGGCCTCTCGAGCACAATGAACGACCCGGCCACAGCGTCCGAGCAAATAACCGGCATTGCTGCCGCTGAAGAGGTTGATCGAGAAAGGGACGTCAAAAGAGCCATCGAAACCGCCCAGCGCAGCGTGGGCACGGCTCTCAATAACCTAGCAGCGCTTTGGCAGTCACGGTTTGATTGCAAGCAGACCGCAGAAAAGGTCGAGGATCTTCGAGAGCGTATCGCGGCACTTACCAAGCGCCTCGAAGAGGAGGGCCTTTCCCCAGAAGCACTGGCGACTATCGAAGAGGGACCGAAGTACGGTAGGGCCAACGAATTTATCTCGGCCGTAGGAGACCAGGCGGAAAACGCTAAGGCCGCCCTGGATCGTCTTGAAAACGCGACGTTGACCGTCGACCTGGTGGCCTATGAAGGTGCCGCTGATTTCAATGAGGTTGCCGAGCTGGCACGCGACCTGGTGGTGGCAAAGGGAGCCGTCAAAACGTCGATTGAGTCTGCCAAAAGTATGCTGGACTTGCTTTTGGGAAAGCAACATATCGCGAAAGATGCGTTTGCGATCAAGCGGGACGCGTTCGCTCTAGTTTATACCGCTGCGGTCGAGGCGCAAGGCAAACACAGCAACCTGATAGACGAGGTCGCACGGCTTAACGGGGAGTTGCAGACTGCTGAAGCTGCTCGAGCCCGCGCCCGGAGTGCGGAGCTGACACAAGCTAACGCGGAGAAGAGCTATACGGATGCGGTCGCACATCTAGACAACTTGGTGAGCCAGCGGTACGCGATCTTAAAGTCAGCAGCCGACGCCGTCGCGGGGAAGTCCAGCAATTTGCTCAAAGCGCGGGTCCGCAGAGATCGTCTGCCGCTACAGTACCGCCTTGCCTTGCATAAGCTTTTTGAAGCGTCGGGCACGCAATTGGTCGAGGAGAGCTGCACGGACTGGGTCAAATCGACCCTTGAGGCGGACGAGACCGAGGGATGGGCCAAGCTCCTCCAGCAGTTCGTCGCGCTATATGAGGCCAAGATCATGGCCGGATCACCGCCTGACGCAAGTGACGGCCTACTCAGTGCACTGCAGGCCGTTATCTTCAATGGAACGCGGCAGCTTACCGAGCGTCAACGCAAGCGCATCTATCAGAACCTTACGGATACGACGGTCGCTGCCATCGTCGCAGCGGTTCCGGCAGATGCCATTAACATGTCGTATCTGGACGACAATAGACCGATTGATTTTCGAATGGCGTCACCCGGTCAGCAGGCCTCTGCACTATTGGAGCTACTGCTGAAGCAGTCGGCCGGAACGTTAATCATAGACCAGCCTGAAGATGACTTGGACAACCGTGTCATCATGCGGATTGTCGAGCTTTTGCGGACGTCGAAGTCCACGCGACAGCTCGTATTCACTACACACAATGCGAACATCGTCGTAAACGGGGACGCCGATAAGATCATTGCGCTCAAATCGCCCGAGCCATCGTCGAACCCGAACAACAACTCGCCTCGTGTACAGCTCGATTGCGACGGCGCGATCGAAACGCCGGCCGTCAGCAGCACGATCACATCGATCATGGAAGGTGGCCGCGAAGCGTTCGACCTGCGCGGCCGCAAGTATCGATTCGATGTATGACCGTGGCATTGCCTATGGGGTAAAGCACTGTCTGTAATATTAACTCATTGCCATTGTTCATAATATCAATTGTGGAATTTGTGCCGCGGGGGCGGTTCAGCATGGTCATCATCCAAAGCAGATTCATCGGCGATTTTGTTATTGGAGACAACATCGTTCAAAATCTTAGAATCCTGGCGCTGCAGTACGAGCAGTTCAACGCAGGCAATGCCGCAACGAGGCGCTTGCTTTGCAAACCAATCGTGGTCGCTCTAGGTTCAATCGTCGAGGCCAGCCTGCATGATCTGCATACGAGGATCAGAACTTTCACCATAGAAGGCGTCAAAAATATCACGACATCGGCGGCCAAAGAAATACGGGACCTCAAAAAGCTCGATGACTTTGGCAAATACATCAATGCAGCGAAAACGCATGACCTTTTCGACGCTGCTGACAGCACCTTATATGCAGACCTCGATAAGCTGCGACTCCTCCGCAACCGGGTTCACATTCAAAATCTCAAAGACAAAACATTGCCGGCGAAAGAATATCATGTCTTCACAACCGCGCAGAAAGATTTCGCTGAGCGGGTAACGGAAAAAACTCTCAAGACGTTGTCGCGAAAATTTTCGCGGGAGCATGATCATGTCGATGAGCTCCGGCGACCGTGGAACGCGTATTTCGTTTGATCAGACGATTGCTGCCCAACGAGATCACGCAGACCGAGACCGAAGCTGGTCGAGATGAAGCAGCCGGACCTCCTCCAAGCTGTCCGGGGGCAGTTCAAGCTGGTTTCAGTGGAAAAGCTGGTTCGCATGCTCACAACTTTCGACCAACTGTGAAAATCACGGTAAAGCCGGATCGCCAACGGGGCGAAGCTGGCCGGATCACGTTTATTCCGGCAGCGTAGCGCTAGGAACCAGAGGGAGGACTCATGAGCTTCAAAGCAACCGCGGCCGGCGCCGCGCATGAGCCCACCCTTCAGTGCCCCAACTGTAACCATGAAATTCGACTGACTGAGTCATTGGCGGCTCCTCTCCTTGCGGAAACCCGGCAGCGGTTCCAGGAACAGCTGGCGGCTAAGGATGCGGAAGTTACCCGAAGGACCGAGGCCCTGCGGCAGGAGCGTGAGCAGGTCCTGAAGGACCGTGAGGCGATCGAAGACCAGGTCAAGCAGCGGCTTGCAGCCGAGCGGAGCCAGCTGGTCGTTACCGAAGGCAAGAAGGCGCGCGAGGCGGCCGCGGCCGAGCTGCAGGCCAAGGCTAACGAAGCGACCGAGCTGCGGCAGGCTTTGGCTGCCAACAACACCAAGCTCGCGGAGGCGCAGCAGCAACAGGCCGATTTGATGCGCAAACAGCGTGCGCTTGACGACGAGAAGCGCGAGCTAGACCTTACTGTTGAAAAGCGGGTGCAGGCCTCCGTTGAGCAGATCCATACGAAGGCACGCCAGGAGGCCGATGAAGCCTCGCGGTTGCGGGTAGCTGAGAAGGATCAGACTATCGAGTCGATGGCGCGGACGATCGAGGAGCTCAAGCGCAAGGCCGAGCAAGGCTCGCAGCAGTCCCAAGGCGAAGTGTTCGAGCTGGAGCTCGAGGAGCTGTTGCGCGGACGATTCCCGACCGACTCGATCGAACCTGTCGCTAAAGGCGAGCTCGGTGCCGACGTCATCCAGCAGGTCAATGGCGCGGTCGGCCAGCCCGCCGGCATCATCCTTTGGGAAACCAAGCGAACGAAGGCCTGGAGTGATGGATGGCTCGCCAAGTTGCGCGACGATCAACGCCGCTCCGGCGCCGATGTAGCCCTCATCATCTCACATGCCCTACCCAAGCAGATCGAGCAATTTGATCTGATGGACGGCATTTGGGTGGCTCATCCGCGCTGCGCGCTGCCAGTTGCGGTCGCGCTTCGCCAGGCGTTGATTGACGTCAGCAACTCCCGCTTGGTCCAGCAGGGTCAGCAAACCAAAATGGAGCAGGTCTACCACTACCTGACCGGCACCAAGTTCAGGCAGCGCGTGGAAGCGGTCGTCGAGAAGTTTAACGACATGCGCAAGGACCTCGATAGCGAGCGCAAGTTCATGGTCCGCCAGTGGGCCAAGCGCGAAACCCAAATCTTCTCGGTGATCGACTCGACCGTCGGTATGGTCGGCGACTTACAGGCCATCGCCGGCAAGGCCATGCCAGAGATTGCAAGCCTCGATATGCCGCTTCTCGAAGATGGGATCGAGCCTCGACAGAAAGTCGGGTGATTGACAGACGTCGATGCTGAGTTGTCCGCCCCCTATCCGACTTCAAGATCGTGGATAATCGGTTTCAGTCCGTCGAGCGTGACTTCCAGGCTCGCAAGCGTGATCGGTAGCCTGAAGCGCCGGCGCCCGGCACTGCCAGAATTTACGTAGAGCACGCCGTCGACGGTGTTCACCTTCGGCACGTGGGAGTGCCCGGAAACTACGACATCGACGCCCTCAGCTACGGGATCGATCTTAATGGCGTTGAGATCGTGGAGAACGTAGAACAGCCGTCCCGCGAGCCGCACGAACTCGGTTTCGGCAAATTCGGTGGCCCACGCGCCCGTATCCACGTTGCCTCTGATCGCCGTGACGGGAGCAATTCTCCGCAGCGCGGTAATGATCTCGGGATCGCCAATGTCGCCGCCATGAATGATGTGGTCGACATGGGCCAGCGCGCGCAGCGCCTCCGGCCTGAGCAGGCCGTGCGTATCCGAGATGATGCCAACTGTGCAGTTCATGGAGCTCCGGTTGAAGCAAGTGGGCCTCGGACTGATGCAACGCCGGTGCCCGGGAATCAACCGCCGAAGCCGACTTCCGCCGGTGGCCAGCCACCACCCCCGCGGCTTCCCGCGATTTGCGACTCGACTCAAATGTTCTTGTTATGTTCTAATGCCTCATGACCGACCGCCCTGCCAGCTGGCGCTTTCCCACCATGAAGCAAATCCAAAAACTCGCATCCAACCTCAGCGGCGATCAAAAACCCCCGCCAGCGCCCGCCCTAGGACCGGCAGACGACCTTCCAGTCGAGTACTGGCGGGCGCTATTGGACGATTCGGGCGCCGAGGCGCGACCAAGCGGCTCCGGAGCGGCGCTGCGGCTGAGCCAAATTCCTCAGCATATTCTTAGGGTCAACTGCCGCCGCTGCGGGCGGGCCGTCGAAATCCAAAAGGTCGATGCCGTCAGGCTGTACGGTCCCGACGCCATCTGGCGGGATGTCGGCCAGCGCCTGCTGAACAACACGTGCACGCAGCGGACCGGGCGCCATGAGGAAGACGGGTGCTGGCCGTCGTACGAAACCTGACGCTCCGGAGAGACCGGGCGATGGCGCCGAAGCACCACCCGACGCCCCTGTCCGGAGGCGATCGCAAGGCGCTCGCAAAGGAGCTTGGCAAGGCCCGAGCGATGACGACGATTCTGGCCGCGCAGTCCGCCGAGGCCCGGGCCAAAGGCGAGGCCCTGATCCGGACGGCGGACAAGCTGCTCGCGGAAAGCTGGAACGAACGCATGTGGTCAGTAGGCGAGCCGATCGACCCGTCGCCCACGATCGACCAGGCGATCAACGGCGGCTATGGCTGGCTCCAGATCGAGTGCTCACGCTGCAAGGCCGCCCGCGACGTCGATCTGGCGGCGCTTACCCACCCATCGACGACTTTCGTGCACGACTTGGCCAGCCGCTTGCGGTGCCGGAAGTGCGCCAAAGCCGGCAAGCGCCCGCCGGCGACCCTGCTGCAGCTCGCGCAGCGGGCCCGGCATCCGGATCCGGAGACCTGACCACCTTGTGCAACTTGTATTCGATCACCACGAACCAGGCCGCCATCGCCGCGCTGTTCCGGGTCGTCAACCGGTACGTCGGTAACCTCGCGCCGATGCCCGGCGTGTTTCCGGACTACAGGGCGCCGATCGTCCGAACGGGCGCCGAGGGCCGCGAGCTCGCGATGGCACGCTCGCGGATGCCGTCATCATCGATAGCTTTGATGGATGCGACGAAGAAGCGGGCGGGGAAGCTGCAAGGAAGGGCAAGACCGTCGACTTCAAGGAATTGCTCCAGCTGGAGCCGGATTCTGGAACCACCAACATCCGCAACGTGAAGAGCAAACACTGGACGAGGTGGCTCGCCCCCGAGAACCGCTGCGTGGTGCCGTTCAACAGCTTCAGCGAGTTCAACAAGGCCGAGGGCGGCGACATCTGGTTCGCGCTCGACGAGACCCGCCCGCTTCTCTGCTTCGCCGGCATCTGGACCAACTGGACGTCGGTCCGGAAGGTGAAGGAGGGCGAGACCACCAACGACCTCTACGCGTTCCTCACGACGGAGCCGAACGCCGAGGTCGGGGCCATCCACCCGAAGGCGATGCCCGCGATCCTGACAACGCCCGAAGAGGTCGAGACTTGGATGACCGCGCCCGCGGCGGAAGCCTTGAAGCTGCAGCGGCCGCTTCCGGACGGGGCGCTCCGGATCGTCGCCCGCGGCGTCAAGGAAGATATGGTTGGGTAGACGAGGCGCATGACCGACATACGCGAAATCCTCAGATCTCAACCGCTGCGAATAGGCATTTCGACTCGCTCCTCTTCAATCTCGAAGAAGAGCACGCCGTCTTCCTGAGCGAAGGGGCTCAGGCCTGCGCAGCGTTGCAGCTTAACCACAAGCCGTTCCAGCTCAGCGCTCCGGGACGATCGGCTGCTGCTGGCTGGACAAACCATCTGAAGATTAGCACTGCCCAGCCTGTCCAATCACTTGCGATACTGCTCGTCGCTCACCTTTTCCATCCAGGTCACCGGACTTCCGTTCAGGGATTCCTGGATTGCGATATGGGTCATCGCCGTTGTCGGCGAAGCGCCGTGCCAGTGCTTCAGGCCGGGCGGAAACCAAACCACGTCGCCGGGGCGCACTTCTTCGATAGGTCCTCCGTTCCTCTGCACCCATCCAAAGCCGGAGGTGATGATCAGTGTCTGGCCGAGCGGATGCGTGTGCCACGCCGTGCGAGCGCCCGGCTCGAACGTCACATGAGCGCCGCCCACCCGCGCAGGGTCGGGCGCCTGGAAAAGCGGATCCACACGCACCGCTCCGGTAAACCACTCAGCCGACCCCTTGGTGGAAGGCCGCGATCCGCTTCGCTTGATGTCGATGTCCATGTCCTCATTCCTCTGCTTCGCGATCGACAGCTCCGCACCGACTCTCCTTGCGGCGAGCGCGGCGAGGCCTGCAGCCGTGGCCACTATGATGCCGCGGACATGCCTCGCCTATTGTGGTCGCTTCGGAGGAAGCCTCCGCAGTGCCCGGTCAAGAGACCTCCGGTAACCTGTCGAGGTGTTTGTCCAAAGTGATGGGATAATTACGCACGCGCACGCCCGTCGCATTGTAGACGGCATTGGCGACGGCCGCCGCGACCCCGCATATGCCGAGCTCGGCCACGCCCTTCGCCTTCATCGGCGAGACCTTGTCGTCGGCCTCTTCGAGGAAGATCACTTCCTGATGTGGAATGTCGGCATGGACGGGCACCTCATAGCCGGCAAGGTCGTGATTGACGAAGAAACCGCGTCGCTTGTCGACCGCGAGCTCCTCCATCAACGCGGCTCCCGCGCCCATCGTCATGGCTCCGATTACTTGGCTCCGCGCGGTCGTGGGATTGAGGATGCGGCCGGCCGCGCACACGGCCAGCATGCGGCGGATCCGGACCTCACCGGTGAAGCTGTCAACGGCGGCTTCCACGAAGTGGGCTCCGAACGTGGATTGTTGGTAGCTCTTGTCCAGGCCTCCCCATTCGATCTTGTCCTCGGCGACGAGTTCGCCTTCGCGGACGGCGTCGGCAAGCTTCGCGGAACGGTTTCCACTCATCACCTGGCCGTCCGAGAACGTCGCCTCCGCCGAGTTGAAGCCGAGTCGCTGCGCAACGGCTTCCCGAAGCTTTACGCAGGCCGCGTAGACGCCCGATGTCGAACAGTTCGCGCCGAACTGCCCTCCGGATCCGGACGAGACGGGGAAGGCGGAATCGCCCAGGCGAACCACGACTTTTCCGATGTCGACGCCCATCATCTCGGCGGCGGTCTGTGCGATGATCGTATAGCTGCCGGTGCCGATGTCGGTCATATCGGTTTCGACGATGACGAGCCCATCTCTCCCCAGCCTGACGCGCGCGCCCGAAGGAACCAGCAGATTGTTTCGAAAGGCGGCCGCGGTGCCCATGCCGACGAGCCAGTGTCCGTCCCGCACGGCTCCCGGAGTCGCGCTCCGGCGCGTCCAACCGAAACGTTCGGCACCCTCGCGCAAACAACGCACCAGGTTGCGCTGGGAGAAAGGACGGTCCGGCTTCTCGGGGTCAACCTGGGTGTCGTTGCGCACGCGCAGCTCGACCGGATCCAGGCTCAGCCTCTCGGCCAGTTCGTCCATCGCGATCTCGAGCGCCATCATGCCAGGGGCCTCGCCGGGGGCGCGCATCGCATTCCCTTCCGGCAGGTCCATGACGGCGAGCCGCATCGAAGTGAGACGATTGGGGCCGGCATATAGCAGTCTCGTTTGATTGGTCGCCGTCTCCGGCTGACCATCGGGGAGATCGCCGGAGCCGCTTTCGTGCGCGATGGCAATGATGCGCCCATCCGCGCCCGCCCCGATCCGGATGCGCTGCCGCGTGGCGGGGCGGTGGGTCGTATTGTTCGGAATGAACGGCCGGGATAACGCGACTTTGACCGGCCGGCCGGCCGCCTTCGCCCCCAGCGCGGCCATCACCGCGTCGGAGCGCAGGAACAGCTTGCAGCCGAAGCCGCCCCCGATGTAGGGCGATACGAAGCGGACGTTCTCCTTAGGAACACCGAGCGTGGTTGCGAGATCCGTCCTGCCCCAGTCTATCATCTGGTTGGACGTCCACACCGTCAGCTTGTCGCCGTTCCAGGCTGCGATCGAAGCATGAGGCTCCATCATCGAGTGGCTCTGGTCCGGGGTCGTGTATAGCTCGTCGAGCTTCATCGGTGCCTGAGCGAAGGCCTGTTCGAAGTCCCCGGTACGACTTTCGGGAGGCGCATCCTTTTCGGGACTGTTGGGGTCCTTTGCAAGAGGAGCAGTTTTCAGCGCCTCCTCGAGATCGAACCTGCCATCGGCGGGCGCGTATTCGACGCGTATCAGCGCGGCCGCGGCCGTCGCCTCCTCGAAGGTCTCCGCTACGACCACCGCGATTGCCTGGTGATAGTGATCGATCTCAGGGCCGCCGAGCAGTTTGGCCGTGTTGAATTTGCCCTTGCCGAGCTTGCCGGCGTTCTCGGCGGTCACGACCGCCAGAACCCCAGGCGCGCGCTCCGCCTCCGCGAGATTCATGCTGGCGATGCGGCCCTTGCCGATCGCGGACCCGACGATGGCCCCGTAGGCCGGATTGGTCACAACGTCGTGGTGCTCATAGGCGTACGGCGCCCTTCCCGTCGTCTTCAAGGGGCCGTCGATGCGGGGATGTGCTCGTCCCACCACCTGCATGCGGTCGATGGGGTTGGCTTCGGCGGGTTTGTCGAATTTCATCGCTGCCTCGCATCGTTCAGAGCGGCGGCAACCGTCCGCTCGACCAGGGGTATCTTGAACGCGTTGTCGTTGGTCGTTTTCGCATCGGCGAGCAACCGTGCGGAGAAGGCCTTGGCACCTTTGGGCAGATCGGCTTCGGCGTCTTCGACCCGCCACGGCTTGTGGGCCACGCCGCCGACGGCCACACGTCCGGTCCCGTCGCGCTGCAGGACTGCCGCGACGGAGACCAGCGCGAACGCGTAGGACGCCCGATCACGGACCTTTCTGTAGACGTGCGTCCCGCCGATCGGGGGCGGCAGCGTCACCGCGGTGATCAGTTCGCCTGAGGCCAACGTCGTTTCGATGTGCGGGGTATCTCCCGGCAGGCGGTGGAATTCGGCGATCGGGATTTTACGCGTTCGACCCCCGTCGTCGACGGTCTCCACCTCAGCGTCAAGCGCGCGCATGGCGACGGCCATATCCGAGGGGTTGGTCGCGATGCACGATTCGCTGGTTCCGATCACGCCCAATTGTCGGCTGAAACCCTCGATAGCTGCGCAGCCGGAGCCCGGGCTTCGTTTGTTGCACGGCTGATTGGTGTCGTAGAAGTAGGGACAGCGCGTGCGCTGGAGCAGATTGCCGGCCGTCGTCGCCTTGTTGCGGAGCTGGCCGGAGGCGCCGGCGAGGAGCGCGCGGCTGAGCACGCCGTAATCTTTCCGGACGCGCAGGTCGGCGGCAAGCGCAGTGTTTCTGACCAACGCGCCGATGCGGAGCCCGCCGTCCTGGGTATTCTCGATCTTGTCAAGGCCGAGCCCGTTGACGTCGATGAGATGTCGCGGCGTCTCGATCTCAAGTTTCATCAGGTCGAGGAGGTTGGTGCCGCCGGCGATGAATTTCGCGCCTGGCGTTTCCTTCGCCTTGGCCGCGGCTTCTTGGGCCGATGCGGCGCGTTCGTAAGTGAATTCCTTCATGTGCTGCTCCCCGCAACCTCGGCGATGGCCTCGGCGATGTTGGAGTAGGCGCCGCAGCGGCAGATGTTGCCGCTCATGCGTTCGCGCAGCTCGATATTCGTCAAGTGAGGTGAAGCGGTCAGGTCGGCGCTGACATGGCTCGGGATCCCCGCCTTGATCTCGTCGAGCACCGCCACCGCCGAGCAGATCTGCCCAGGCGTGCAATAACCGCACTGATAGCCGTCATGTTTGATGAAGGACGCCTGCATGGGATGAAGCCGCTCGGGCTGGCCCAATCCCTCGACCGTGGTGATCCTGTCGCCTTCGTGCATGACGGCGAGCGTGAGACACGAATTGATGCGCGTTCCATTCACGATCACCGTGCAGGCCCCGCACTGACCGTGGTCGCATCCCTTCTTGGTGCCGGTCAGGCTGAGATTCTCCCGCAGGGCATCGAGAAGCGTCGTGCGGTTGTCGACTTGAAGGCTGCGCGGCTTTCCGTTCACCTCGAACGATACGCCGGTCGGACGCTGCGAGCGCTTTTGACTCGAGGGTTGCGATTGCGCCTGTGCGCCGGGGACGACCCCGACCATCGCCGTCGCTGTGCCGGCAGCCAGAAGGCGCCGCCTCGATACTTCCAGTTTGACCGGTTTTGGCATGTCGTCTCCTAGATTTCCGCCGATCTGGGGCATGTTCCGACGTTAATTCCCATGTCGGGCAGGGGTTCGAATGCGCAGCGTTTGATGAAACGATGAGCCGTTCTCACGCATGGAACTTCGTCGTCCGATATCCTCGGGCATTCTCATTCGGCTCCTTCCGGAGCTGTCGGATGCGACAACAGCCACAAAGCTACAAGCGCAGCGCAGAGCACCGTGCCCGCACTGGCGAGAAACACGGTGTTCAGCCTCGCGTCGGCCGCGATCAGGCCGAGCGCAGGACTCGCGAGTCCTTGAGCGAGATCCAGGAACGCCGTGTAGGCTCCCATGGCAAGGCCACGGCTCTGCGCCGGCACCCGGCGTACCGCCTCCACGCCGAAGCCGGGATAAACCAGCGAGAAGCCGAAGCCGGTAAGCGCGGCGCCGGCGAGCGCCATCTCCGGACGGACGGCCAACCAGATCAGCGTCTGGCCGAGGGCTTCAACCACCGCGAAGATCAACGCGACTTTAGCGCCGCCGATCGCGTCGGCCAGATGACTCAGGAAAATCCGCGCCAGAATGAAGGCGAGGGCATAGGACGTGTAGGCCAGCCAACCGTTGGCCCAACCTTGGTTCGCGAACAGCAACGCGACGAACGTCGTCACTGCGCCGAAGCCTACGCTGCCCAGTGCAGAGCCCAATCCCGGCACCCAGACGGCCCCGAGAACTTCGGCGAAAGAAAAGCGGGCATGGACAGCCGGCGCAACCGTCCGGAGCGGAGCTACGATCAGCAGGGTCAGCAGCGGCGCTGCGGCCGTAGCCGCGCCGATCGCGACAAACCCGTGAGAGGCGTAGAGTGCAGCGCCGGCCGGCGCCCCGATCGCGAAGGCCGCGAACATCGCTGACCCCACCCAAGCGATGACCTTGCCCGTGCTGCGGGAATCCGCGAGCGCCAGTCCCCAGCTCACGGCAGCCGTGATGATGAAGCTTTCGGCGCCGCCGAGCAGCCCTCGTCCCAGCAGAAGGATCGCCACCGAGATCAGAGGGATCTCGGTAAAGCCGAGCGAAAGCAGGTAAAGCACGCCGGAAGCCGCAGCCGCCAGCAGGCCGACGACCACACCTCGCTTTGCGCCCCGGCCGTCGGAGAAGTTGCCCGCCCACGGTCGCGAGACTAGAGAAGCGGCGAACTGGCTGCCGGCGACGAGCCCGACCACGAAGGTGCCTTGGCCCAACCCATCGTGCACATGGAGCGGAAGAACAGGCATCGCGACGCCGACGACGAGAAAGGCGACGAAAACCACCGCCATGATCGGCCAAAGGATCGTTGCGAGGCTTTGCGCCGCAGCGGACTTTGGCATCACTGTATCCGACATCGCGATAGCGCCTCGGCCTTACACCGTGAGCATCGTCTTGATCGCTCGCCTTTCGTCCATCGCGCGATATCCTTCCGCGACTTCGGAGAGAGGTAGCGAGAGATCGAACACTTTCCCGGGCTTGATTCTGCCCTTGA
The DNA here is from genome assembly GCF_055811795.1 of Bradyrhizobium sp. MI1.7. Classification (NCBI taxonomy): domain Bacteria; kingdom Pseudomonadati; phylum Pseudomonadota; class Alphaproteobacteria; order Hyphomicrobiales; family Nitrobacteraceae; genus Bradyrhizobium; species Bradyrhizobium sp. MI1.7. Next base: position 39,996 of record NZ_JBVVPO010000026.1, on the reverse strand, counting down.
GAACGCGGTCCATCAGATCAGGTAGGAAGCGACGGACTGGGGCCGGGCCACCGAGCATGCGCCGCTGCGCGAAGAACATCGCCTGCCCGTCGAAGGTGACGCCATGCGGCACCCCGACATAGCCGATCGATCCACCAGGACGGACGGAATCGATCGCCTGCGTCATGGATTCCTGCGTACCGACGCACTCCAGGACGGAGTCCGCACCGACCCCGGCCGTGAGCTCTTTCACGCGCTCTATCCCCAAGGCCCCTCGTTCGGCCACGATGTCGGTCGCGCCGAAGTCTCGCGCCAGCTCCTGCCGGCTCCTGCCGGCTCTTAAGGTTGCCCCACGGTGCGTAGTAACAGAGATCGCCCGGGGCCTCGTTCGAGAAGGGACCGCCTCTTTCTTCCGTAAGCCTGCGCGGCAGGTAGGCGATTTTCTCGTTGGTCGAATAGTCCTCGATACCGAGATCCAAAGGCAACATCGCCGCGAATTCGCGGGCGGACGGATTGTCCTCCAGCGTTACCGTGAAGGTCTGATCCGCGAAACTGCAACGGATACGCATGGTCGCCGTTCCTCCGGTTTGTGCCTCAACAGCCGTCGTTTCGGCGAACGCGGCCTGCGGCATTAGATCGGTCGAGATCATCGCGAATACGAGCCGCCGGCGAGACAGTCCATTCTCAGTAGTCGGCTTCATGGATTACGCCTCCACTGAGCAGCTGGCGCGGGCATCGAGAACGGCCAGCAACGCCGAAGCTCCAAGCAGCCCCGCACTCGCGAGGAATGTCGTTCGATAGCGCGCAGCGTCGAACAGGATCCCGCCGCCAGCGGCGCCGAGTGTGATCGCAAGTTGAACGACCGCCACCAACAGGCCCCCCGCAGATTCCGCGTCGTCGGGAAATCGGCGCGCGACCCACGTCCACCAGGCGACCGGCGCACCGGTTCCGATCATGCCCCAGAGGGTCAGCAGAGCCGTCGTCGGCCCGGCGAAGCTCCCCAGCGCCACCAGGCCGCAGGCGATCGCAGCGAGAGCCAAGGGAGCCAAGATGAGGGGCGTCGAAAGACTGCGCGCCGCCATGCGCCCGATCAGCCAAGTGCCGATCACGCCGGCGATGCCCATGACGAGCAGCACCCCGGAGAGCGCGGAAACATCGAGACGCGTGACGGTTTCGAGAAAGGGCCGCAGGTATGTGAACAGGGCGAACTGTCCGGCGAACAGCAGCGCGACCGCGGCCATGCCCAGGCGGGCGTTCGGACGGCGCAGGACGCCCAGCGCACTGCGTTGCTCCTTGGCCGCCTCGGACGGCATCGACGGCAGGGTCAGCCACTGCCAGACGAAGGTGACGACGGCGAGCGGAACCACGAGGAAGAACGCGCCGCGCCAGCCGATGTACTGACCGAGAAAGCTGCCAAGGGGCGCGGCGACGGTGGTCGCGACCGCGTTGCCGCCGTTGAGCATCGCAAGCGCGCGCGGCACCTGCCTCTCCGGAACCAGCCGCATGACGGTCGCGGCGGACATCGACCAGAAACCGCCGATCACAACCCCGAGCAGGGCGCGCCCCGCCATGAGCATCGCGAAGTTGGGCGCGAACGCGACCAAGAGACCTGACGCCAGCATGAGGGCGGTCAACGAGAGCAGCAGCGTCCGACGATCGATGCCGCGGGTCATCGTGGAGATGGAGAGGCTGGTCAGCACCGCGAACAGGCCGGACACCGAGATCGCCTGCCCGGCCGCGCCCTCGGTGAGATGGAGGTCGGATGCGATCGGGGTCAGGATGCTGACGGGCATGAACTCGGAGGCGATCAGCGTCGAGACGCACAGCGCCAGCGCGAGTACGGCCCCCCATCCCGTCCGATCCGAACTCTGCCCCCGTGCCGAGGTCTCGGGGCTGCCGAGGATAGCTTGTTCGGTCACTTGCTCGCTCCGTGCGATGATCTGTGCACGGAACATAGGCCGCGAGGCGGTCGGGGATTATCCCGAACCTATGCGATGAAGCGTTGAGTTGCGCTCATCGATCAGCCGGACCCATATGGCCCGAGCGGCTGCATCTCTCGGATCAGGTCGATCAGCAGGCGCAAGCCGGTCGGCAGTTGGCGACGGCCCGGGTAATAGATGTGGAACCCGGGTCCCATCGGTGCCCAGTCGTCAAGGACGCTGCGCAGCACTCCCCGCGAAATCAGCGGGGCCGCACACGGCTGCGGGAGGTAGGCCACCGCAGCCCCTGCCTGGACAAGGGCGAGCGCGAACTGAGTCTCGTCGATCGTGATCGCGCCCGGCACATCAACGGCGACCTCTTCGCCGTCTTTCTCGAATTCCCAGTGGTAGATGCTGTCATCGCCCAGGCGGATACGCAGACATCGATGGGCGTGCAGGTCGCTCGGGTGCGAGGGCACGCCATGCCGATCGAAATAGGCTGGCGAGCCGACCACGACCCAGCAGATTTCGCCGGACAGTCGCTGCGCGACCATGTCCTCCGGCACCGTGCCGCCGTATCGAATCCCGGCGTCGGCGCCCTGAGCGACCACATCGATCAGGTGATTTGAGACGGCGACATCGATCTCGATGCCGGGATAGCGCTCGACGAACACCGGGAGGACCGGAGCCAGCAGCAACGAGCTCGCGTGCTCAAGCACGTTGAGTCGAATCCGGCCCGTGGGCTCGTCCCGATAGCGGTTAAGCGCTTCTATTGCCGTCCCGATTGCATCGAACGGGGCGGCCAGCGCCGCCTGCAACTCCTCTCCGGCGGAGGTGAGGGTGACGCTCCGGCTCGTCCGATTGAACAGCCGCACGCCCAGCCGCGCCTCCAGCGCCTTGAGCGAATGGCTCAGCGCCGAGGCGCTCACGCCGAGCTCGAGGCCGGCCCGGCGAAAGCTGCGATGCTTCGCGAGCGCCAGGAAATAGGCAAAATCGGCGAAATCGGTGCGGTTGATACGCATGTTTCGGACTCTGCCCCTTGCGCGGTCATGGTGCAACGATGATGAGTCAAACTCAACGATGTCCGCACAGGTCCAAGCTTGGCTAAAGCGAGACGGATGGAAGATCGTGCTCTGCGGGTTCGCGCTCGACGAGACCCGCCCGCTCGCATGCTTCGCCGGCATCTGGACGAGCTGGACGTGGGTTCGGAAGGTCGAGGAAGGCGAGACCACCCACGACCTCTACGCGTTCCTGACGACGGACCCCAACGCTGAAGTGGGCGCCATCCACCCGAAGGCGATGCCGGTGATCGTGACCACGCCCGAAGAGGTCGAGACCTGGATGACCGCGCCAGCCGACGAGGCCCTGAAGCTGCAGCGGCCGCTTCTGGACGGGGCGTTGCGCATCGTTGCTCGCGGCGTGAAGGAAGACCAGCGCCTATTTTGCTTAGGGTTCTGCACAGGGCCGCGGAAACAGGTGGACAAGCCTGAGCCTCTGCATTTTGGAATCCCTGACCCGTGCTAACCGCCCGGAACGAGCCGGCGATCTCAAGGATTCGTCCCGGCAGGAGCCATATCGATGCTGATGACGAGGGAAAGACCGAAGGCGATCCGGACCCTGCGCGGTTGGGCGATCCACGTGCTGCAGGAAGCCGGCGCCATCCACGAATGCGAGGAGCACGGCTGGGCAAAGGACCGTGCCGATCCGCATGCGCGCGAGCACGCGTTGGGCATCGCCAGGCAGGACCCCCCGACCGGCTTGTCTCCGGAGCAGGCGGTCGCCGAGGTGCGCGAAGTGCTGAATTCGATCGGCGATACCTGTCCGGAGTGTCCGTCTGAACGCTGAGCATGGCCTGTTTGCGCCCGGATGCCTGACACCCGGCCGGATGGGTGCTTCGGGCCTGCGACACTCGCGGAGGCCGGACCGAGAAGTGTGCGACCGCGCGTTCTGCGGGCTTCAACCGGCTGCCGCTGGGCGGGCCCTAGTCCGAAGCGCCGTCGAGAACGTCGCGCACCTTCGCCCCCAGATCGCCGAAGCTGAACGGCTTGACGATCAGCTGCACGCCCTTGTCGAGCCGCCCGTGGTGGATGATGGCGTTGCGCGCGTATCCGGTCGTAAAGAGCACCTTTAATGCAGGCCGAAGCGTTTTCGCCTGGGTTGCGACCTGTGCGCCTGTCAAGCCGCCGGGCAAAACGACGTCAGTAAAGAGGAGGTCCACGCGAGGTTGGCGCTCGAGCAATCTCAGAGCCGAGGGCCCGTCGTGAGCCTCGATGACGCGGTAGCCGAGTTCGCGCAGGGTCTCGACCGAATATGCTCTCACCTCGTCGTCGTCCTCGAGGACCAGGATGGTCTCTTCCTGTCCCGCTTCGGGATTTGGAGTGGACTCGGCTTGCTCAACACCTGCCGCTTGCGCCGCGAGCCGCGGCAAGTACAGCTTCACCGTCGTCCCTTCTCCCACTTCCGAGTAGATCTTGACGTGACCACCGGACTGCTTGACGAAACCGTATACCTGGCTGAGCCCTAGACCGGTGCCCTTGCCGACAGCTTTGGTCGTGAAAAAGGGCTCGAAAGCCTGCGCCACCGTTTTCGAGTCCATGCCGGCGCCGGTGTCCGTGACCGCGATGGCGACGTACTGCCCGGCCACGACTTCGGTGTGCGAGGCGACGTACGCCTCGTCGATGTGCGCATTGCTGGTCTCGATCGTCAGCCGACCGCCGTTCGTCATCGCGTCGCGGGCGTTGACCGCGAGATTGATGATCGCGGCCTCCAGTTCGGCCGGGTCGGCTTCGACCCGCCACACGCCTGCACCGAGGACAGTTTCCACGTCGATCGTTTCGCCGAGCGTACGATGGATCATGTCCGACAATCCGTTGACAAGTGCGTTCACATCGAGCGGCTTGGGATCGAGAGGTTGACGACGCGAAAACGCCAGGAGACGCTGGGTTAGGGTGGCTGCCCGTTGCGCGCCCGTCATCGCATTTCGCGCCGCCCGCTGCAGCCGACCCGATTCGGACGGAAGATTGCGCTGCAGGGTGTCCAGATTGCCCATAATGATCTGCAGCAGATTGTTGAAATCGTGTGCCACGCCGCCCGTGAGCTGGCCTACGGCCTCCATCTTCTGCGACTGGCGCAAGGCCTCCTCGTTCTTGCGCAGCTGTTCGGTGCGCTCGGTCACTTGCCCTTCGAGCGTGGCGTTGAGCTCGACGAGTGCCTCTTGGGCCCGCTTCCGCTCCTCGATTTCGCGCTGCATCGCTTGCGAGAGGCGGACGTTGTCGATAGCGACGGCGGCCTCGGCGGCAAGCCCGGACAGGCCCCGCTCCGAGCGCTCGTTGAACACGCCAGTCCGCGCATGCCCGAAGAACAGACCGCCGAGCACTTCACCCGTCCGGGATATGACCGAGACGGCGAGGTAGCTTCGGACCGGTAGGTGACCTTCCGGCATTCCCTTGCGGGGCGAGTTTTTCCCGTAGCGCGGATCCTTGGTGATATCTTCCGAGCGAACGATGCCTTGCCCCAGGAAGGTAGGCGCGAACACCTCGGTATTTCGCGGCATCGGGAATTTCGAGAACGCCTCGATCGGCGCTCCGGAGAGCGTATAGAGCATGTAGCTCTCGCCCGCGTTGTTGATGACGTTGTAGAAGAAGGCGCCGAACTCGGCTCCTGTAAGCGCCACGCCCGCATCCGTGACGATCTGAACGAGGCGCTCGAGGTCCGTCTCCGCGGCGAGCGCCGAGCCGGCACGGTTGAGCACTTCGAGCGCGTGGCGTTCTTCTCGGATAGCTTCTTCGGCGTTGCGTTGCGCCGTGCGGTCCCTCAAGATCTTGAGGAATCCTACAACGTCAGATTTGTCCCGGATCGGGCTGAGCTCTCCGACGGCCCAAAACCGTGAGCCATCTTTGCGAAGGCGCCAGCCTTCTTCGCCGCCACCCTTGCCCTTCGACAGCGCGTCCTCAATTTCACGGCGAAGTTGGGCTTCCTGGTCCTGTTCGGGGAACACTCGGGACAGGGATTGCCCAAGCATCTCGGCCGGCTCCCATCCGAGGATCTTGGAAGCTCCGGTATTCCAACTCGTCACTCGCCCCTGGAGATCAGTCGTAATGATGGCAGTATCGGTGGCCCCATTGACGATCTGCCTCCACTGCCACGCCGCAATCTGCGGCTCCGATTTATCCGTAATTTGGGTCATGAGCCTCCAAGGCGGGTCGAGCGGAAACGCCGTCGATCGCAATTGCCGGCCGTTAATGCTGGGTTGGTGGTTGGAATGGCCCCCGTTGGCGCATAGGCAACGAACGTCAGATGCGCTGGTTCCGCGCTCAGCGTACCATGACACCTCCCGGGCGGCCGGGCTCTTATGGTGCCAGACCACTAGGGACGTAGTGCGCCTTCGCCTTGGAGGGGCATGCGGAAGGTGAACCTAGTCTCCGCTTCGGACGAGGCGACGTCGATCGAACCGCCGTGAGCCTTGGCAATCTCGGCAGCGATGTACAGCCCGAGTCCCAGGCCTTGAGATGGCCCGTGAGCCTTTCCCCGGTAGAACGGCTGAAACAGGCGTTTGCGGGCCTCCTCGGGAATGGCAGCGCCTGCGTTGGCCACCGAGAGTTCGAACATGTCTGTCTTGGCGCTCGCTTCGACCCGCACGGGCTCGTCCGGCGCGCCGTGGCTGATCGCATTGCCGAGCAGGTTCGAGAACAACTGGGCGACGCGGGCGGGATCGCAGAACACCGGGGTCTCGACCTCGAAATTGCTCTCAATGCTGCGATCCGGATGGGCTGCAGCCAGTTCCGCCACGACCTGATCGAGAACGGGCTCGATAGCGGTGATGGCCTTCGACAGCGAGATGCCTCCGCCAAGCCGACCTCGAGCCAGATCCATGACGCTTTCGATCATCTTGGCCATGCGGGCCACGCTGCTCTGCATCATGGCCTCGAGCCGCAGCGCGTCCTCCGGCGTCTTGGCCTTCAGCATCAGCCGCGCGCTGGCCGCGATCGATGCGAGCGGATTGCGCAGGTCATGGCCGAGGACGGCGATGAACTGCTCCCGCAGTTCGGCATTTTCGCGCTCCTGTCGCAGGCGCTCCTCTAGAGCGGTCTTGAGCTCGTCGCTTTCCTTGCGGGCGTCGATCAGCCCTCGCTCATAGCGGCGCCTGTCTGTGGCCCGCATGATCGTCAGGCGCGTGAACAGGAGCGCATCAGCGTCGGTCCGCCGCTCACGCGCGTTGGCGATCGCCGGCAGCCGCGTTCCGGTTTTGGTCAGGAGATCGAGCGCGAACTCGTCGAAGAAGCCCTGCATACGCAGCAGCGGTGCGACATGGGTCTCAAGGAATATGCGCCCCGCCATGTTGAGCAGATCGCTAAGCCGCATCCCGGGAAGGTCATCGGGCTGGTACCCCATCCAGCCCGCAAGGGTCCGATTGGCCCGATCGATACGACCGTCCGGACGAACGGACAGGTAGCCGCAGGGTGCGTTTTCGTAGAGGTCTTCGAAATCGCTGTCGGCAGGATGATTGTTGTTCACTCAGACGAAATCTCGAATTGCGGCGACGACTTCGTCCGGCGCGCTCAGGTTGGGACAATGGCCGGTTGCTTTCAGGACCACCATTTTGCTGTTCGGGATATTGCGCTGGACGAACGCACCTACCTGTTGCCCGGCGATGATGTCTTCGCTGCACTGGAGGATCAGCGTGCGAGCGTTGACCTTGGCCAGGTCCGCGCGGTTGTCGGACAGGAACGTGACCCGGGCGAACTCCTTGGCGATCGCGGGATCCGTACGGCAGAAGCTGTTGGTGAGCTCCTCGCCGAGTTCGGGACGATCCGGATTGCCCATGATGGCAGGCGCCATCTGCGCCGACCAGCCCATGTGGTTCTCTTCCAAGAAGGAAAGAAGCTCCTCGATCTGTTGAGCGCTGAAGCCGCCGACATAGTCACCATCGTCGATGTAGCGCGCCGAAGGCCCCACAAGGATGAGGCTTTCGAAGAGTGTCGGATCCTTGATCGCGGCAAGCACTCCAATCATCGCACTGACGGAATGCCCCACGAATACGGCATCCTTCAGGCGCAGTGAGCGGCCAATCTCGACAACATCGTCGGCGTAGCCGGATAATTTGGAATACTTCTGGCGATCGTAAGCGGCGAGGTCCGAGCGGCCCGCTCCGACGTGGTCGAACAGCACCGTGCTGAAATCGCGCTCGAAAGCCGGTGCCACGAAGCGCCACATATTCTGGTCGCATCCAAAGCCGTGGGCGAACATCATGGCCCGCTCACCCCGACCCCGGACCTGCACGTTGTTGCGGAATTCGACGGACACTTCGACCACCCTTTGCGCGTGAAGCACGGCTTGTTGTTTTGCAGGCAGCCTACGTCCAAATAGCCGCCGGCGCATTCGTTTTCTAGGACGGGAATGACCCTGAACGGGTGAGGAGACCGGATATCGCCTCCACCAATTGCGCGGGGGCAAAGGGCTTGGCCAAGAGGACACTTTGCGGCACGCCGTCAGCCGCCCAGCGATGCGCGCTATCGCCGGAGACGTAGAGGATCACGCAGCCTGGATCGTTCTGCCGCGCGAGACGGGCGAGCTCCCATCCGTCCATCCTGGCGCGGCCCAGATTGATGTCGGTCACGAGCGCCCGCGGCAAAGGGGGCATGCTGAGCAGATTGGTTGCCTCCTCGCCGGAAGCGGCGCTTACGACGCCGTAACCCGCTTCGACCAAGGTCTCTTCCAGCATCTCACGAAGGAGATCTTCATCCTCGACCAGAAGGATTGTCGGTCTTTCTGCGGGGGCTTGGGAATTGCTCAGGTGCATCTCGCATCTCTCATTAAAACGGGCACCCGCAGGCCTAGGAGCAAACGTGCCACGCGCTCCAACGTAGCAAAGGGCGAAGTGTTCACTTTTTCAGCCATCCGCGCCCGAGCGACGAGTCCTTGCAGGAGAATTGCCGGTGTGGGCTCGATAACCACAGCCTGTGGTCAGGCCGATTTCCGCTGCTTGGAGGTCGCGGGCTTCTTTGCCGCTGCTTCCTTCGCCGGTTTTTTGCCGGCGATCGGCATCAGCATTTCCTTCTGTCCGGCCCCCGCCTTCCGCGGCTTCTTGGCCGCCTTGCCCACTTTCGCCGGCGCCGCTTCTTGGTCGACGCTCCGACGCAGCGCCTCCATCAGATTGACGACGTTGGTCGCGGCCGGCTTGTCCTTCGGCGTGATCGGCTTGCCGGCCCGCTTCTGGTTGATGAGTTCGATCAGCGCGCTTTCATAGTGGTCCTCGAACTTCTCCGGCTCGAAGCTGCCCGCCTTCTGGTTCACGATGTGCCTGGCGAGGTCCAGCATATCCTTGGTCACTTTGACGTCCTGGATCTCGTCGAAGTATTCCTGCTCGCTGCGAACTTCGTACGGGTATCGCAGCAGCGTGCCGACTAGGCCCTTGTCCATCGGCTCGAGCGCGATGATGTGTTCGCGGTTGGTCAGCACCACCCGCCCGATAGCGACCTTGTTCATCTCGCGGATGGTCTCGCGGATGACCGCGAAGGCGTCGTGGCCGACTTTACCGTCGGGGCGGATGTAGTATGGGCGGTCAGATAACGCGGGTCGATATCGGACTTGTCGACGAACTCGTCGATCTCGATGGTGCGCGTGGATTCCAACGCGATCTCCTCGAGCTCCTCCTTGGACACCTCGATGTACTGGCCCTTCTCGAGCTCGTAACCCTTGACGATGTCTTCGTTCGGCACCTCGTCGCCGGTATCGGCGTCGACCTTGAGATACTTGATGCGGTGTCCGGTCTGCCGGTTGAGCTGGTTGAAGGAGATCTTCTCGCTTTCCGACGTCGCCGGGTACAGCGCGACCGGACAGATGACGAGGGACAGACGCAGGAAGCCTTTCCAGTTCGCTCGCGGGGCCATGGTTACGCAACGCTCCAAGTACGGGACTTGGACTCAAGACGAACGGGCACGGCCGGTTCCGACATGCCCGTTCGCATCCCCAAGATTCACCCGGAGCCTCCCTGTTGCGCCACGGGAGGGGGAGGGTCTCTTGACTCTTGAGAACAGACAGGGAACATAATAGGATGAACGCTACCTTCGATCAGGCCGGTCCGGCCCCGACGACCTTGAGGCCGCCACCGACCAGGCGATCGCGGCGTGCGGCGGCCACGCCCGGGAGACCGTGAAGGTCCTGCTGATCGCGAACGAGTTTCTGGAGGAGCAGCTGGACCAGCTCCGCTCGACGGTGTCGACCCGGCTACGCCCGGGGACGGCTTCCCAGGGCCCGCGAACGCAAAGACGAGCCAGATGTCTGATGTGACCTACTATGTCGCTCTACCTTTCGTTTTCTCCGACGACGGCGTGGCCGCAGGCGAGGCGGCGGAATGCCTGAGCGCCAACGCCGCGGTCATGCGGGCCGAAGCGCTCTCCCGCAAGCCGGGTTACGCCGGCGCCATCGCTTTCTCCCGGACAGGAGATCCGTCGAGCGGCGACTTCAGCGACGCCAAGCTGATCCGGAAGTTCGGCGACGTGCCGGACGACCTCAGTACCCTATGAAACTCCACCGATCCGGAACGAGATCGCCGGATGCGGGCGAGATCCGCGCCCAAGAGCGCGAAATCCGGACGCTGCAGCGGGAGCGTCGCGACGGCGCCGGCCGGGTTCCTGCTCGAGACGAGCCAGGCCCCGAGTTTTGCCATGAGCTGGGCGGTCTCCGGAGCAGACCCCGGCCGGTTGACCAGGACCCTGCTTCCTACCCGTTTCGTTGCGCGGTCCAATATCCCGAGCAGCGCGCGCCTGCTGCGTGGCCACTCCAGCTCCCACGACCCGCGTCTCGCGTCAGCCTCCCGAACCCTGCTGCGTATTTGTCGTGGACCGTAACCGAGGCGTGAACCGCGCCCGAACGTCCGACGTGCCCGGCAAACTTAACCAGATTGGGATGCGTGACGAAGCCGTCGTTTATGTTCACGGTAAAGCTGTAGGTCGGATCACAGCTGCCGCGCTGCGTGACGAAAAGGAGATTCCAGGATCCATCGTAAAAGGTTCGGGCCTCGGCGGCCGTCGCCATGGTAAGGCACGCACAGCCGACGACGCTCGCGATTAGTCGCTTGTTCATGATCTTCTCTCCAGATGTTTGTTGATGTTGGGTACGAGGGGTCGCAGCTGGAGCACCGCCGCTTGATCTAGCGCAGGTGTTCGCGAGCAATTTTTTTGCGGTCCGCTTCTCAGTCACTCGGCTATGCGGCCGTCCAGCCGCCGTCGACGGAAAGGTTGGCGCCGGTGATCTGGGCGGCGTCCTGGCTGCACAGGAACAGCGCCAGCGAAGCTACCTGTTCCACGGTGACGAATTCCTTGGTGGGCTGGGCCGCGAGCAGGACCTCGCTGATAACCTCATCCCTCCTCATGTTGCGCGTCACCATCGTGTTCGGGATCTGCTTCTCCACCAGCGGCGTCCAGACGTATCCGGGGCTGATGCAGTTGCAGGTGATCTTGGACCGAGCGAGCTCCAGCGCCACCGTCTTGGTGAGTCCGACGATGCCGTGCTTGGCGGCGACGTAGGCCGACTTGAAGGGCGAAGCGACGATCGAATGCGCCGAGGCCGTGGTGATGATCCGGCCCCAGCCGCGCTTCTTCATGCCGGGCACGGCTGCACGGATGGCGTGGAAGGCGGACGACAGGTTGATCCCGATGATCGCATTCCACTTGTCGACCGGAAACTCCTCGACAGGGGCGACGTGCTGGACGCCGGCATTGTTCACGAGGACATCGACGCTGCCGAAGGTGCTTTCCGCCAGCGCGATGAGCTCGGCGATCTGGTCCGGGCTGTCCATGTCCGCAGCCGAATAGACCGCCTTGACGCCAAATTCCCTCTCGATCGCGGAGCGCTCGTTCTCGACATCGGCCCGCGCCCCCATTCCATTGAGCACGACGTTGGCCCCGGCGCCCGCGAAAGCACGAGCATACGCGAGACCGATGCCGCTGGTGGACCCGGTCACGACTGCGACTTTACCTTTCAGAATACTCATTTGGCCTTTCCTTGTTTGATGTGTGAGGGTGCGGCTCGCCGCCGCGGTGTTTCCGGACCTACGCAGCCCGTCGAGCACTTAGGTCAGGTAACCAGAGCTCTCTCGTAGCTCCCGACCGGACGTCGGACCGGCTGCTGCAGATAATCGTGAACGACCTTGCCCAATCCCAGCGTAAGGTCTGCGCGGATGTGAACCGCGGACACGATCTCGAGCACCGGCAAATCGGACACCGGAGCGAGGGCATGGGGCGTCAAGGAGAGAGCGGCGGGTCCGGTCCACGCGCCTTTCAAGACAAGCTGCTCGAGGTGATATTCGACGAGTTCGCAGATCCGCGGGCTGCCGTCGACGTGCGGAATGATCTTGAGCAGGAAGTTCGGCTCCTGCAGCGCGGCCTTCACCTGCGCCACGTCGGCTTCGCGGTGCTTGTATCCCATCGTGCCGGTCGCTACCCGCAGCGGACCGTAATCCAGCGTACCGATCAGCGTATCGAGCTCGGTCCGCAACGTCGGCTGGCCAAGCTTTTTCGGAAAGCCCCAGAGCTCCCGGCCGCCCGCGATCGGTCCCTCATCGTTCAGGAACATGCAGTGGGTGTAGGCGCCCTTGCGACCGCGGAACGACACGGGGATGACTTGGCCGCTCTCCGCATAGTCGCCGAAACCGTTGGAATCCGGCATGCGGATGAATTCGTACTTGACCAGCGCTTCGCGCTCGTCGAGTTCGAGCGGAGCCGGGACGACCGATCGCAGCTTCGCCGGATCGGTCCGATAGGTGATGATCAGGTATTCGCGGTCGACGAAACGATACGGTCCCGGCGGATAGGCCGGATTCGTCAGCGGCATGGCGAACGCACGCCTCACGACTTCACTCTCGCGCATTTGAATTCTCCTGTGACTGGGAAGAGCCGGCCGGCCTATTCGCGACCGTCGTGCTCAAGATCGAACGTGGCGACGCCGTCCGCAGTCGTCGGGCGGGCCAGCACCTCGGGATGCCGAAGGGTGCGCAAGGCATCGTGATAGCCGGCGCGCCAATGGTCCTGCATGGACAGACGGGAAAACTCGTAGTCCTTCGAGTGGCCTTCGTAGTCCCGCGCGCGATAGATCAGGTGGACCAGGCTGTGCACGTTGTTAGAGGCAGCAGTCCTGAGCAGCTTGACGTCTTCCTGCTCGCGCAGGTCTTTCGGCAGCCTGCTCAAAAGAGCCGCCAGGTCTCGCTGCAACCGGTGCAGGCTCTTGAACTGGTCCGTGCTCGCCCGCGTGCGACTGGAGTATTGGATTTCCTTCTGACGAGTGATCACTTCCGCCATGTTGCCCGGGATCTGGCCGCGCGCGCTCCAGAGGTCGACCTGAAACACAAGCGTGTCCTGACGGGCGCCGCACTCGATCACCCACTGCAACGGAGTGTTGGATACGAGGCCGCCATCCCAATATTGTTCGCCATCGATTTCGACCGCTGGAAACCCCGGCGGCAGCGCTCCACTCGCCAGGATGTGCTCCGGCCGGATGGTATGGGTGGCAGTGTCGAAATAGACCATATTGCCGGTCCTCACGTTCACGGCCCCTGCGCTGAACCGCGTCACACCGGCGTTGATGCGATCGAAATCCACGAGACGCTCCAGCGTCGTCTTCAGCGCGCTGGTGTCGTAGATGCTGGTGGCGGCAAGCGTTCCACCCGCTTGCAGCCACGGCGCGAACGGCCGCGCGGAAAAGAATCCGTTCGCCCCGAACACCGCAGCAAAGCCCGCATTCACCTGATTGAGAAAATTGCGAGTGTGATCGCCGTTCATCAGATCGGTGAACGGCGCGTCCAGCGTCACCTGCGTCCAAAACTCGCGGAGCCGATCGACCCGGACGTTCGGCGGATTGCCGGCGATGATCGCGGCATTGATCGCCCCGATCGAAATGCCCGCGATCCAGTCGGGATGGATATCGGCTTCGGCCAAGGCCTCATAGACGCCTCCCTGGTAGGCCCCCAAGGCGCCGCCGCCCTGCAGCAGCAGGGCGATGCAATCGAACGGCAGACGCCGGTCGGCGGTCGCGAGATTTTGTCGAGGCTGAAAGTTCATGGTTCTTGCCCTTGATTTTCGGTTGTTCAAGCCGGCGGCTCGTTCCGCCGGCCGGCCCGCATAGCCAATCATTTAATGAACTATACGGTATAGTTTATTAAATGGTCAAGACACTCGCGTTCACATGCGCGTGCTGGAGCTGATGTGTGCCGGGTGCGGAGTCGTCAGCCACGCCGATCTGTTCGGCGGGCCGACGCGCCCCCAAAGGACGGACTTTCGTGGTCGTCAGTCGCAGACCAGAACGCGACGGTGGCGCGTATAGGTGTAGTAGCAGTCGCTGTCGGACGAGTAGCCGCGTCCGTACGCGTAACCCGCAGCGGCTCCCGCGTAAGCGCTCGCCGCATACGCACCGCGATAGCCGTACCGCGATCCATCGTAACGGCCATAGCCGCCGAAGCGGCCGTAGCCGGCCGATGCGGCACGGGTGGCGTTCGCCGGTCCGCCCCTTCCGACGCCGGCGAGATCGCCGCGCGGCGGAGGTCCGGCACCGAGACGAGGCGCCCCGCCGGCGAGGCCGGCACGCGGCGCAACGCCAGGTCCCATCGGAGGACGAGCCGCAAAGGCCGGAGGGCCCCCGGCTGCCAGCGGCGGCGGACCGCCGGCTGCAATCGGCGGAGGTCCCGCCATCGGGGGCGGCGGCGGAAATTGCGCGAACGCGGCGTGCGTCGACAGCGTCGCTGTTGCGAGCGTCGCGGTGAGCGACAGCATCAGTGTCTTTCGTTTCATGGTGTTCTCTCTCTCAGGACTGGGTTTCGAGGACCGGCGTCGGCTTGGACGCGGGAACGGGTGCCGGCGTCGGCGCCTCCGGACGGGGGGCGTCGTGCGCAGGCACGGCAGGCTCCTCAGCCGAAGTTTCGTGGTCGAGATCGGGCTGAATGCGGAACCAGGCCACGTACAGTGCCGGCAGGAACAACAGCGTCAGCAGCGTGCCGACGATGATGCCGCCCATCATCGCGTAGGCCATCGGGCCCCAGAAGATCTCGCGCGCGATCGGAATGAGGGCGAGACTTGCGGCGGCGGCCGTCAGCAGAATCGGCCGCATGCGATGCTCGGTCGCCTCCACCACGGCGTTCCAGGCCGGGCGTCCCTCCTTCCTGAGGTCCTCGATCTGGACGATCAAGATCACGGAGTTCCGGACCAGGATGCCGATCAGGGCCAGCACGCCGAGGATGGCGACGAAGCCGAGGGGCGCTCCGCTCGGCAACAGAGCCATGACGACGCCGATCACGGCGAGCGGCGCGACAGCGAACACCAGGAACAGGCGATGGAAGCTCTGCAGCTGGATCATCAGCACCGTCGCCATGACGAATAGCATGAGCGGAACGATGGCCACGATCGGCGCCTGGCTCTTGGCGCTCTCCTCCACCGAGCCGCCGATATTCACCGAGTATCCCGCCGGCAGCTCCTTCGTGAACTCCGCCACCTTCGGCGCGAGCTGATCGACCACGGTCTTGGGCTGCGCGGTGCCGACGATGCCCGCCTTCAAGGTGATGGTCGGGATCCGCGCGCGCCGCCAGATCGTCGGCTGCTCGAGCTCGTAACGCAGGTTGGCCACGGCGCCGAGGGGCACGGACTGACCGCCGACGCCCGTCAACTGCAGATCGCGCAGAGTATCGATGGACGCACGTTCCGCCGCGGTCGCCCGTCCCGTGACATTGACCAGGTAGATGCTGTCGCGCACCTGGGTGATCGGCGTGCCCTCGAGCACCGAATTCAGGGTGGTGGCGATGTCCTCGGAGGTCACGCCGAGTTGGCGCGCCTTGTCCTGGAGAACGTCGACCTTGACGACCCGCGCCGGCTCCATCCAGTCGAACACGACGTTGCCCAAATCGGGGCTGCTCCGGACGATCCCGGCAAGCTTCTGCGAAAGATCCCGCAGCTTGCCGATGTCGGGCCCGCTCAAGCGGTACTGCACGGGACGCCCCACCGGAGGACCGACCTCGAGCAGCTTGACGTAGGTGTCGGTGCCGGGGAACGTCTTCTTCAGGTACGCCTCGAACTGCGCCTTGACCTGGTCACGCGCCTTGATGCCGCCCTTGGTCACGACCACCATCTGGCCGAACCAGGTGTTCGCCGTCTGCACGTCGAAAGACAGGACGAAACGCGGCGAGCCGGTCCCGACATAGGTCGACCAGTGATCGACCGAATTGTTGTCCTGAAGCTGTTCGCGCTCGAACCGCGCCATCTGGACGTTGGTGTCGGCGATGGAGGCGTTCTGCGGCAAGTTCCAGTCGATCACGAGTTCGGCGCGGTCCGAGGACGGGAAGAACTGCTGCTGCACGAATTGAAGACCGAACAAGGCGACCAGGAAGGCTGCGGCAGTCACCGAGATGGTCGTCCAGCGATGATGCATGCAGAACAGAAGCAGACGCGCAAACATCTGCGCCACGCGGCCCTTCTCTCCATGATGGCCCTTCATTTTGGCGGGCAGGATCGTGACGCCGAGCAGCGGCGTGAACAGCACCGCGACGATCCAGGACACGATCAGGGAGACGGCGATCACCACGAAAAGCGTGAAGGTGAACTCACCGGCATTGCTGTTGTTGAGCCCGATCGGGATGAACCCGGCCACCGTGACCAGCGTGCCCGTCAGCATCGGAAACGCGGTCGACGTATAGACGTGGGTTGCGGCCTTCTCCAGGGGCTCGCCGATCTCTAGCCGCGCCACCATCATTTCGACGGCGATCATGGCGTCGTCGACCAGCAGGCCCAGAGCGATGATCAGCGCGCCAAGCGAAATTCGCTGAAGCGAAATCCCGGCATAGGCCATCACGACGAAGGTGATGGCGAGCACCAGCGGGATCGCGACGGCGACCACCAGGCCTGCGCGCAAGCCCAGACTGAGAAAGCTGATGCCGAGCACGATGATCACGGCCTCGAACAGCGCTTCCGTGAAGCCGGAGACGGCATGCTCGACGATGACGGGCTGATCGGCGACCTGGTGAACGCCGACGCCGATCGGCAGGTCGGCGATGACCTTCGTCATTTCCTCCTTCAAGCCCTCGCCGAAGTGAAGCAGGTTGGCGCCGGACTTCATGCCGATGGCAAGCGCGATCGCGGGCTCGCCGTTGTACCTGAACAACGTCTTGGCCGGATCCTCATAGCCGCGCGTGATGGTTGCGACGTCTGTCAGGGGAAAGAAGCGGTCGTTGATGCGGAGGTTGACCGCCTTCAGGCTTGCCTCCGAGGTGAACTGGCCGTTCACCCGCACGCTGATCCGCTCCGGCCCTTCCTGGAACACACCGGAGGGCGCGACCGCATTCTGCCCCTGCAGCGAGGTCATGATGGCGTGGACGTCGAGTCCGAGGGCCGCGATCTTCCGGGTCGAGAATTCGAGATAGATCACCTCGTCCTGCGCGCCGAGAATGTCGACTTTGCCGACGTCCGGCACGGTCAGCACCTTGGCGCGGATGTCTTCGACGTGATCGCGCAGCTGACGCTGGCTCAAGCCGTCGCTGGTGAACGCGTAGATGTTGCCGAACACGTCGCCGAAGCGGTCGTTGAAGCCCGGCCCGATCACCCCTTGCGGAAACTCGCCCTTGATGTCCGCGATCATGTTGCGGACCCGGATCCAGGTCGGTTTCACGTCGGCGGCCTTGGTGGTGTCACGCAGATAGACGAAGACGGTGGTCTGGCCCGCGACGGTGACGCTCTTGGTGTAGTCGAGCGATTCCAGCTCTTCGAGCTTCTTCTCGATCCTGTCGGTGACCTGCCGGGTCATTTCCGCGGGCGAGGCGCCCGGCCACTGCGCCTGGATCACCATGGTTTTGATGGTGAAGTCGGGATCTTCCTGCCGGCCCAGCTGAAGGTAGGCAAACAGTCCCGCCGCCATGAAGGCGATCATGAAATACCAGACGAGCGAACGATGACTGAGCGCCCAGTCGGAGAGGTTGAACGACTTCATGGCTTCTGATCCTGTTCGATGCGGACTTGTTGTCCTTGCTTGAGGCTGTGGATTCCGGCGGTGACGACGCGGGCGCCGGAGGCAAGACCGCCGATGACCCGGAGACCCGCGGGATCGGCAACGACATCGACCTTTTGCAGCGAGGCGGTGTTGGCGGTCTGATCGACGACCCAGACGAAATTTGCGCCCTCCTTGGCGAGCAGCGCCGAGGCAGGAACGTGCAGGGCCCGGGGTTGAGCCCTGTCGAGCCTGGCGGTCACGGTCGCGCCAAGCCGAAAGCTGTCGGGGGGACTGTCGAGGGCAATCCGGACGCGCCGCAATCGGGTGACCGCATCGGCTTGGGGCGCAATCTCCCGGACGGTCCCCTGCACCTGAACAGCGGGAAGAAGCTGCAGGGAGACCGTGAACGGCAGCCCGATCTCCAGCGGCGGCGGAAAGTCCTCGCCGATATCGACGACGGCTTCGCGAACGTCCGGCCGTGCGATCGTCACCACCGTTTGACCAGGGGACACCACCTGGCCGACTTCTGCGCCGATCGCTGTGACCACGCCGGCGAAGTCGGCCTTGATCTGCGAATAGCCGAGTTGCTCCATCGCCTTCGTCAGATTTGCCTGTTCGCGCGCTACCGTTGCTTCGCCGCCGGCGCGCGCCTGCTCGGCATTGTCCAGAGTCTGCTTCGTGGTGGCGTCGGTGGTGATGAGCGTCCGCTGCCGTTCTTCCGTCGCTCGAACCGTCGCGAACTGCGCCTCGGCCTTGGCAAGCTGTCCTTTGGCGGCGCGAACGGCGAGTTCGAGGGCCGTCGCGTCGATGGTGCCGATCGTCTGTCCCTCATTGACGAGATCACCGACGTAGACGGGACGGCTCGTCAGGCGTCCCAGCACGCGGAAGCCGAGATTGGTCTTGTAGCGCGGCTCGATGACGCCCACCGCGACCGTATCGGCGGAATGATCGGCTTCGAGAAGCATCGATTGGACGGGACGCGTGGGCTCGGGCGCCTTCGCTTCCTGCTGACATCCGGCAACGGCAAGCGCGCATGCCAGTGCGCCCGCCATAGTCACGGGGCTCGTCATGAGTGATCTCCTTCGTAAGTCACGGGCTGGCCAACGCTCAGGAGCTTGCCGCCGTCCACCACGACTCGCTCGCCCGGCTCGAGACCCGCCTTGATCAACACTTCGCCGGCCTCGTAGCCACCGACGATCACCGGCTTCAGGGAGGCGATCCGCGTCGCCGGATCGACGGTCCAGACCGCAGGCCTGGTGCCCGCCGCCATCAAGGCGCTCCATGGCAGGGCGACCTGCCGCTCGGCCTTTACCTTCACCGTTCCCGCGACGGCGCTTCCAAGCGTCATCGTGACGGGCGGAGCTTTGATCGCCACCTTCACCCGAATGGTCGAACTCCTCGGATCGACGGCCGGAGAGATCTCTCGAACCTCGCCGTTCGCGGTCACGCCCGAGTCGGCCACCAGCCTCAACGAAACGTCGCCGCCGTCGGCATTTCCAAGGAACATCGACTCGTAGACATCGAAGACCGCGTCCCGTTCGCCATCCTGCGCCAACGAAAAGACCGGCTGCGCCGCCTGGACGACTTGACCGGTCTCTAGGTTGCGGGCGGTGACGACGCCGTCTGCCTCGGCCCGCAGCGCGGTGTAGCCGAGGGCGTCCTTCGACGTTCCCAGCAACGCTCGCGCCGATTCAAGCGCGCCCTCCGCGGTTCGCAGTCCTTCCTGCGCCTGGTCGTAGGCAGTCCGTGTGGTGAAGCCGCTTGCGATCAGCGACTTCTGGCGCTCGAAAGTCGTCTTCGCCACACGCAGCTGGGCTTCGGCCGCCAGCACCGCGGCCGTCGCGGCGTCGACATCGGCCTCCTGCTCGGCGGGATCAAGGAGCGCCAGCACTTCGCCCGCCTCGACGTGGGTCCCGACTTCGACGAAGCGCGCGATCACACGCCCGCTGACACGGAACGACAGATCGGCGCGGAAGCGAGACTGGACTTCCCCGGTCAAGGTGAGGGAGGCTTGCCGATCCTTCGGCTGCACGATTTCCGTGCGCACGAAGGCGGGGCGTGCGGCGGGAGCGGCCGCGTGATCGTCGCAGCCCGCGAGCGCGGCTGCGGCGAGCGCGAGCGTCAGTCCGCCGATGGGCTTCATCGAGCGCTTCTCACGGACGAATTTCGGACAGGGACGTTTCATAGCGCGACCATGCGGTTGGGGGGTGAGAACAGCTGACCCAAGGGATCGGACGGTTTCGGATCCGGCTTGGCTGCAACGGGATGATTGGCCTGGTGCGAGACCGCGGCAGACGGGGTAAGAGACGCGGTGTCGGCCGCCTCGGCCTTGAGGGACCGCGTCAGCCTCATGCGGCGCGTCGCCATCCCCCAATTCGTCTGCCGCTCTCGCTCGGTCAGCGGAAACGAGAGAACGACCGACGTGAACTCGGTGCCGAAACCCTGCTCGATCCGGCCGCCCAGGCTCCTGGCCAGGTCGTTGTCGATCCGAACGCGCCGTCCGGCATCCGACCGCACGGAACGCGAGCCGTTGTCCAGCACGACGCAGTTCACCAATGCGCCGCGACGGGTCAGCTTGACCTTGATCTCACCGGCACGCGCATCGAAACAGGCGTGTTTGGCCGCCGTCGCGATCAGGTCATGGACGATCAGACCCAGCCGCCAGCACCGCTCCGACTGAAGGGGGACGCACTCGGTGTCGAAGATCAGCTGAATCCTCATGCCGTCCAGTCGGGACCGGCGCATCGCGCAGCCCAACTTATGGACGTGCGCTGCGGCATCGACGAGGGCTTCGCCCTGAGGCCGCGCGAGCATCAGATGCACTTCGGCATGTCCGTGCAGCAGGGAGGCCACATCGTTCAAGACGGCCTTCGCTTCGGCCCCTTCGGCCCGGACGATCGCAGCCGAGACCAGATCGAGCGCCGAGGCAACGCCGTCCGCGACCCTGTGATGCGACTCCCGCAACAGGACGCCTTCCGGCAGACGATGCGAATCTTGGCTCAAAACCAGCACTGCGTTCTCCTGAAGTGGGATCGGATGATCGGCCTCGGCGCGAAGGCTCTTGCGGCCCCGATCACCCGAAGGCGCTGCAAAGCGTTAATCAAACTATACCGTATATTTTCTTTTTCTTGCCTTTCAGTGCCGCCTATGTCAAGTGGCTTCTGCGTACGCACAGACTCGTGATTGGGAGACCGTCGATGACGAAGAAGACCACCCCGAAACGGGGCCGGCCGGCGAAGGAATTCGCCGGCGATGTCCAGGCCCGGATCCTCGATGCGGCACAGCAGCTTTTTCTCGACAAGGGCTACCGCAGCGCCAGCATCGACGACATTTCCGAACTGGCCCCTGCGAGCAAGCCGACGATCTACGCGCATTTCCAGGGCAAGGAGGCGCTGTTCGCGGCGGTGGTGGCCCGGACCATCAGCGGCCTGTCGGATTTCGAAGGCTTCGAGCCGGAGGGCCGCACCCTGCAGGACAAGCTCATGAGCCTGGGCACCGCGATCGTGGAGAAGGTCATCGAAGAATCTCTGGGGATGGTTCGCGCCACCATCGCGGAAGCGCAGCGTTTCCCGGAGTTGAGCCGCAACGTCCACGACGCCGCGCGGGATCGTTCCGTCGGCGCCATTTCTCAGCTGCTGAACGAGACGACCCAGAAGGTCGCACGCGCACCGAAAGGTCCCTTCACGGGCAAGCGCAGCATCGCCACCGCTCAGATCTTCCTGGATCTGATCCTGCTCCCGATGCTTTTCCGTTCACTGGTGGGAGAAACGCCGAAAGACTTGCGACGGGAGTTGCCGTCTTTCGTGCGGGAACGCGTCCGGTTTTTCCTCTCGGCGTGCGAGGCGGATTGGACGCCTTGAACCGCACCTTCGCCAGCCCCTAGGCGCGGCACGTCGCGCGGTAGTGCAGCGGCTGGCTGGCGACCTGCGCCGGCGCGGCGCTGCGGAGCGCGCCCGAGCAGAAGCTCATCATCTCGTCGAAGGCCGCCCTACCAGCCATCGTTCTCATGCGCGACGGATCGAGGTACGCACCCATTGCCTCACACGTGCAGCGAGCCAGCGCCGTCGGGCTCCCTGCCCGAAACTCGCCACTCGCCTGCCCGGCCGCGATGATCGACCGGACCAGGCCGCGGACCGTGTCGGCATGGGACAACACGACCGGCCAATCCGCTTGTCCTGCTGCAATCACCAGCTCGTGCAGCCTCGCATCGTGCGCCAGCCTATGTTCATGCCGCTGGCAGATCGCCCAAAAAGCGGCCTCCAGGCGCTCTTCGCCCGAGACACCGCTGCGGGCCTCGATTCCCGCATCGGCGCACATCTCGCCGAGGAGTCCTGCCACCACGGCCTCCTCTACCGCCTGGCGGGAAGGAAAGAACCGATAGATATTTGCCGGGGACATGGAGGCGCTGCGAGCGATGTCCGCAACGGTCGTCTTCCGATAGCCGATGGCCCGGTACAGTCGAATGGCGGCCTGCACGATTCTTTCGCGAGGGCACGGCGATCCGCCCGGGGATGCCTGGCTGTTGTTCATCTTCGGGCTCAATGCGGCGGAATTGCCTGCACCTCGCGCCGGCAAGCCTCGCCGAATTCACGCAGCGGATCCATCTCCTCGAGGAAGCCCGGCAGGTCGACAAACGAGGTGTTCGGTGCCAGGTAGGTCTCGATGATCAGCCGTCCCGCCCGCTCTGCGGCATGGACCACCTCGTCGTCGGACAGTATCCGCATGCGCCCGATCAGCGCATAGAGATTCACCAGTGCCGGAATCTCGGATTTGTCGCTGGTCAGCGCGTCCGCATACAGCCGGGACGCCTCCTCGATGAAGCATCGATACAGCTTTTCACGTTTGACGAACGCGTGAGCATGATGGCGTTCGCGGACCCTCCGACGGCGGGTCGCCCACCCCGTGACGATCGTGGAAATCGCTCCGAAGGCCGAGCCTCCGAACGCGGCGAAAGCGGGGAAATAGATCGTGTTCATGCGATCAGTCCTCATCTTTTGCGCCGCGATGCCGACGCGCTTCCATCGTTCTGATCGAGGCTGCAGCGGCGGCTGCCTGGTCGAAGACGGCCCCGCAAGCTTCGCTCAGGTCCGACCTTCTTTGCCGAAGACAGGCTTCCACACCGGTGGGGTCGGGAATGTAGCCGATGCACAGGCGAAACGCGTCAGGCGCGCAGGCGGCCCTCTGCTCGGCCGTGCCCCGGCCCTCCTGCGCGAACGCCGCACTGGCCACTGAAACTAACGTCACACCGACGAGCGCTACTCGCTTCCTAAACATATCCGACCCTTTCACCGGTTGATTCATTCGACGGCGCAGCGTCGCTCGGCCCGAAGCCCCGCGGCCGAGCAGCGCGAACACGCGCTTGTGAGTCTCTGCACTTGACACTTTCGCGACCTATGCGAAATATACGGTATAGTTTATTTAATGGTGGAACGATGTCAAGCCTGCTGTTGACGCTCGCAAGGGAAAATCCCTGGCCCGGAATCGCACTCGCATCTCTCAATTTCATGGTCGCCTTGTCGCTCGTGGGCATGAGCCTGCTGCTGACGGTGACCATCGCGGCACTCGCCTGGCTTCACGAGCTTGCCGACCGGGAGCCCGCGCCCCTGCGATGTGGCGAGCCGACCGGGCTCCGGATGCCTTCGACGACGCTCGGTTGCACCCCACGACAATCCTGGCGGTATTTCTGACATGCTCGACGTGATCGAGGTCTTCGACGTCATGCGCCTGGATCCGGCCACCGGCCATCCGGTGTGGACCGGTCTCACGGGCACGCGGACGGCCCTCAAGCGGGACGGGCACGAGATCTATCCGAAGGCCACGGCCTATTGCCCGATCGAATGGATCGACGAGCGCGGCTATCTCGATGCCCAGCTCGCGCGACGGCATCCGCGGCCCTGGGGGATCTGACAATGAGAAGGTCTCGCGCCGTGTCCAGGATCGGGCTGCCATGAGCAGGAAATCCATGCTGTCCCGGAGTGCGAGCGGCCTCGTCGAACCGGAGCTACCCCTGCGGGGCTATTTCCTCTGGGTCGGAGGCGCGCTGCTCTTGCTGCTTCTGGCAGCCGGTTGGGCGCTGCCTGCTCCTGCGCCGAGCCCACTTACGGACGCGCATTCTGCGCTGCCGCCGATGCGGATCCGCTCAGACACAAAGGGACCGGAGGCGGTCGTCATCGATACCAGCGGGCTTGAACAGCGCGCGAGACCCGCCGAGCATGATATGGCCGCCGAAGCTCCATCCCGGCTGTCCGAAGCTCACCTCGAAAGTGGTGACGAGACTCCGACGCAGCCGACTGATCTGCGCCTTCGGCAAAGCCTGGCTCAATCGGAGCCTGACGTTCACGACCACGCAGGCGAAACCGCCATCGCGGCGCGAGAGCGCAAACGCGATCGAGCCCATCCCGTAAAACGGCGGCACGCTCCGCATCCTGCTTTCGCAAACGGCGACGGCGCCTGCGGTTCCTCGATCCGCGAGCGCCGCGACTGCCGGTACGCGTGGGCGCCGAACTAATCCCCAGCCATGAATGATAACCATAGGACTTATTCGATGCCAAAAATACAGTTGCTTGCCCTCCTGTTTTGCTCCGCGGTCGTGACCGGGACGGGGGCGATGGCCGACATCACTCGGGCTCCTTCCGACGCGGCACGGCAAAGCGCCGCCGCGCAGGACGATGTCGATGAAGCCACCATGCGCCGTGTGCTCGAGCAGTTCCATGCCACCCGCGTGCCGCTGGATCAGGCGATGACGATCGCCGAGCGCCTGCACGACGGCTCAAGGACCGCTGACGTCAACTTCGAGATATCCGGTCCGGCCGTCTACCGCGTGCGCACGATCAAGAACGAGCATATCTACGAGAATGTGATAGATGCCAGCACCGGAAGCGTGTCGCAGCGCGAGGTTGCGTCGTCCTTGAAGGAGCTCGATCGAGAAGATCTCGCCAACGTCGTCGCCCTGAAATGGATCAAGCAGGAGCTGTCCGACGCGGTACGGGTCGCGGAGAAAGCGGCGGAGGGAAAAGCGCTCGCTGGCGGGCTGATGAAACAGGACGACAAACTCAATTTCGTTGTCGTCGTCGCCACCGGTGACCGTTTGAAGGAAGTCCTGCTCGAGCCGCCCAAGGTCGGGCGGCAGCCAACGCACCGCTAGGCCGCTGCACCGGTGGTATGCGATCGTCGACGGCGCGCCTGTGCCGTTCGCCAATCCCCGTCGGCCGGAGCCGAGCTCATCCGCGTGTTCGAAGACGTGCCGGACGATCTGAGTGCGCTCAGAGCGCGAGGCCTACGGAGGAACCCGGTACGACCTACTTGCCGCTGAGGGATAGGCTCATGCGGGTGACGACGTCGTCCCAGGCATGCTCTTCCTCGGCGGGATAGTTGATCAACACGCAATGGACCAGCCGCCCGGAGAAGTTGCAGCGGTCGTAGAAAACCTTGTCCCCCTTGTAGCTGGAAACCGCGAAGAAGCGCGACGTCACGCGCTTGTACTGGATGCGGGAAGGTGGGTGCTTCTTGGCGAGAAAAGCGGCTGGTGAATCGTTCTCGAGGTTGGGCGCAGCCTGGATCGTGAGGTCGGCGCGGCCGTCTGCGGTTCGGAAGCGTTGGCCGTACCCGTCGGGTCGGCCGGCTTCTTCCGTGAAGATCGAGACAGGGAAATCTACCGCGGTGCCGGTCTGCGGAATGGTATACTTGGTCCATCTCACCGGTTGCGCCGAGACCGTCGATGTCGAGGCAGCGAGTGCCAAGGCAAGAGCCGCCATCGTTGCTTTCATTGCATTTCCCTCCGGGTCGCGTTCCGACCCCGTCCTATCCTTCCTTCAGCGCCGATTTGACCTCACCTATCGGCCAGCTTTTGCCCTCCGCGATCACCCGGACCTTTGCGTCTCCGCCGACCAGCATGTGAGAACCGAGATCATCATCAGTTTCCGTTTCGGGCTTCCAGTTCAGCGTCAGATCAAGATCGCCAGGGAACACCTGCCAGCGCGAGCCATCGTCGAGCTCTACGAGGTGGCTCTCGGAGTGCGATCTGATCCTCATCGCGCAGTCCGGGTGCCAGCGCGTTACTTCTGCCCCGATGGCGCTTGAGCGTTCGAGTTGTTCGGATTCTGCTTGTTCGCTTCGTGATGTCCGACCGCGCATCCCGCAGCAGCGCCGAGCTTGCCGTGGCCTGCCATGTGGCCGGCGACACCGCCGACGATGGCGCCCTTGATGCATCCTTTGGCTTCCGCCGGGGACGCCAAGGCGAGCACGGACAGACAGGTGATGGCCAAGATCGCTTTCATGGTCGTTCTCCGAGTTTAGACGCTTCGGGGATTCAAGTCGCATGGAGCATTGCCGTTCCGCTCGAGCGCGTGGTGCTCAAGCGAGACATGGTTCGCAGGAGGGAACACCGCGGATGTCTCTCGTCGCCGCAGCGCGGTCGCTCTGGACCGCCGATCGCTCGCTTGTTCCGGCGGACCTCGTCACGCCGTCCGGAGGACGGGCAGGCTTCTTGACTCCAGGAGCGCGGGCTACTCAACTCTCGGCAGTGATGATGAGGGGGTACGTCATGGAGCAGGAGTTCTATCTAGGTCTCGCGCAGCGGATCCGGGTCATCGCCGAAAAGGCCGATCCGTTCACCCGGCGTCGTCTGCTGGATCTCGCCAAGCGGTACGACGCCAAGGGTGGCCCCGCGCGCTCCGGAGCAACCGAACGACGGTTGCCCCTCCCGCGCACCACGCCACCGGCTTCGGTCTTCTCCGGACCGGGCGAGGTCTGACGCCCACGTCGGTCGTTTTTCAACCGTGCCGCAGCGCGCCACCGGTCGATCCTCGTCGGCTTCAAGAAACGCGCGAGAGCTGACGGACGCCCCTGAGAACGGACGTTACATGCCCAGCCGCTGGTTCTGGCCTCACCGGCGAGGATTTGACGCCGTAGACGCGAACGGCGGAGCAGTTTGTCCTAGCCGCCCAAGCTCGGCTCTTTAGGCGCGCTGTGTTCAAGTCCAGAGGGTGAGACTGCGAACTGAGCCGTTCGGCCGCCGCGGCTGCCAAGCGCGCAACACGCCCCAACCGCGTCAACATGCCCGAAAAGCCCGTGAATTGCCTGTTTTTCGGATACCTCCCGACCGGCGCGCCCGGTATCGTGGGCATCACGGCCAATCGGTAGGGACACCACGAGAAGAGATGTTTCAAGACGCTTCGGATCTGGCCGCGATGGCCGAGACCTTGAGCCAGTCGACGGACTACCGCGTGCTGCGGCGCCTCGTGCCGCGGCCGTCGTCCATCCCGGCCCGAGGACAGGAAACCCGGACCGGCATCCTGCTGGACACCGAGACGACCGGCCTCGATCACGCCAGGGACGAAATCATCGAGCTCGGGATGGTCAAATTCGACTACTCGGCTGATGGTCGGATCGTCAGCCTCCGCGACACATTCTCCGCCTTCAACGAGCCGTCCGCGCCGATCCCGCCCGAGGTGACGGCGCTCACCGGCATTACCGACGACATGGTCGCCGGCCACAAGATCGAGGAGGCCGCGGTGAACGCCTTCGTCGACGGCGCGGTGATCTCCATCGCGCACAACGCGGGCTTCGATCGCAAATTCGCCGAGCGGTACTGGCCGGTCTTCGAAGACATGGCCTGGGGTTGCAGCGCGACCGAGGTAGATTGGCGGAAGCACGGATTCGCAGGCGCGCAACTCGCGTACCTTCTGAACGGCGCCGGATTTTTCCACCAGGCCCACCGGGCGGTCGACGATTGCCACGCCCTGCTGGAGATCTTGGACTTCACGCTTCCTGCGACGGGAGCGCCGGCGCTCGCCGTCCTGCTCGAGACAGCACGAAAAACGACGACGCGTATCTGGGCCGAGCAGTCGCCGTTCGAGCTCAAGGATTCGCTGAAGAATCGGGGTACCGGTGGAACGACGGCAGCGACGGTCGGCCGAAGTCCTGGCACATAGACGTCTGCGAGACCGCTCTCGATGACGAGCTGACGTTCCTGCGGACCGAGATCTACCTGCGGAACGTCGAGCCCCGGCTGCAGACCTTGACCGCCTTCTCGCGCTTCTCGTGCAGGGTCTGATGGCCTAGCCGCCCCCACCTGGTTAGGAGGGCGAACCTGCCTCAGCGGCCGAGGCGCTTCTCGACGCTCTTGCGGGAGTTGCCGACTTTCTTCAAGGCCTTCTTGACGGCGGCGGCCGAGCGGCCGGTCTTCTTCGCCTCATAGCCGACTTCGTACTTCTGCCCGCCGGCCACACGAGCGCGTCGCGCACAAGAACATCTGGGTCGAGCCGAAGCTGCTTGCCGAGGTGGAGTACCGGGCCAAGTCGGCCGAGGGAAAGGTGCGGCACCCGTTCTTGAAGGGACTTCGAGAAATCGCGATGACGTGCGCCGACACCTCCACGGCTCCCGCACCCGATGCTCCCGATTTATTCCCACTTGGAACAATTGAAGCGAATGGGCCGACTGTTTGCAGCCATTCGATCATAATGTACGTCGGGAGGAGGAGCCCGCGAGCGACGCCTGCTGCAAGGGGTTTTCCGAAAAATGTCACGGGTAGCGGACAGCAGGTTCATGCGAGGGCGCGATGGTAAGCTTTGAATTGAACGGACGTGCCGTAAGCGTGGACGTCGATGGCGCAACGCCGCTTCTCTGGGTGTTGCGGGACGAACTCGGTCTTACAGGTACGAAGTTCGGATGCGGGGTCGCGCAGTGCGGCGCCTGCACTGTTCACGTGAACGGACAAGCGACCCGGTGCTGCGTTCTTCCGATTGATTCGATCGCGGACGCGAAGATCACGACCATCGAGGGCATATCGACCCACAGCGATCATGCGGTGCAGACGGCATGGGTCGAAGCCCAGGTACCGCAATGCGGCTATTGCCAGTCGGGGATGATCATGGCGACGGCGGCGTTGCTCGCCGAGAACCCGTCGCCGAGCGACGAGGATATCGATACGGCAATAACCAACATCTGCCGATGCGGGACATATCCGCGTATCCGGGCGGCCATTCATGCGGCCAGCAAGACGATGAAGGTCGGAGCCACGAAATGAGCTTCATCTCGAGCAGCCGCAGATCCTTTCTTAAGGCGTCCGCCGCCGTCATCGCCTCGAACGCCTTTGTTCTGCCGTTCGCCCACGCCGCGGGCGGGCCTGCGAGTGCCAATTCTTTCGAACAAGGATACCTGCGCATCGACCAGGCCGGTACGATCACCGTGGTCTCTCCGGTTGCGGAAGTGGGGCAGGGAACGACGACGACCCTCGCCATGATCCTGGGCGATGCGCTTGACGCCGATTGGTCCACGATCGAGTTCGAACTAGCGGGCGTCGGTCCGCAATTCGTCAAGCCCACATACGGAATGCAACTGACGGGGGCCAGCACTGGGGTAAGCGGCTTCCACGACACGTTTCGTAGGTCCGGCGCTACCGCACGCGCGATGCTCATGGGAGCCGCAGCGAAGCGCTGGTCCGTCACTCCAGACGAATGCGAAACGGCTGCAGGCCGCGTCGTGCTCAAATCCGGCGGAAAGAGCCTGTCCTACGGAGAACTCGCCGCGGCAGCTTCGACGCTGGCCGTGCCGTCGCCGGAGAGCGTCGAGGGCGCGGCCAGCCGGTTCGTCGGCAAGCGCGTGGCCCGCCTCGACATCCCCTCCAAAGTGAACGGATCGGCCAAGTACGCCATCGACGTGCGCATGCCGGACCTCCTGTACGCGACCGCCGTGATGGCGCCGGTCTTCGGGGCGAAGCCCGCCAAATACGATCGTGCAAAGGTCATGGGTCGCAACGGCGTGCATTCGGTGTTGGAGCTTCAGGATGGCGTCGCCATCGTCGCCAACCGCTGGTGGACGGCCCATTCGGCCGTCGACGATTTGAATGTCGAATGGACGGCGACTGGCAACGATAAGACCTCCGACGAGACGATCAGCGCGCAGCTTTGGCGGGACCTCAAGGAGCAGAAGCCTTTCCTCGCCAACAAGGCAGGAAAGCCGGACGAAATCTTCACCGGCGCCAAGAGCGTCATGACGCGGGGCTACGAAGTGCCGTTCCTGGCGCATACGACCATGGAGCCGATGGCGTGCGTAGCCAAGGTCGATGCCTCTTCCTGCGAAGTATGGTTCGCTTCGCAACGGCCGGACCACGCGCGCGAGGTCGCCGCGAAATACCTGGGGCTTCCGGAGACCGCGGTGACCGTCCATCCGACGCTGGGGGGCGGCGGCTTCGGCCGACGTCAGGAGTCCGACGTCGTCCTTCAGGCCGTCACGATCGCGAAGTCGGTACCCGGACGGCCGGTCAAGCTTCTTTGGCCGCGCGAGGAGGATGTGCAGCACGACTTCTACCGGCCTGCCGGCGTGTCCGAGCTATCCGCGGTGATCTCCGGGGGCAGGTCGAAGCCTTGCGGCATCGCCAGGCGAGCCCTTCCGTATTGCCTCGCTCGTTCCCCGCGGTCTTCTCTCTCGTCCCATACGACCTGTCCGTCGCCGACGGCGTCTACCCGATCTATGGCTTTCCGAACCAGGATGCCACATGGGTCCGGAGCGACACGCACGTGCCGGCGGGGATGTGGCGGACGGTCGGTGCGTCGCAAAACATATTCGCCATCGAAAGCTTCATCGACGAACTCGCCGCGGAAACCGGGCAGGATGCATTCGCCTTCCGCAGGGAACATCTGAAGCACGACGCGCGCGCCCTCGCGGCGTTCGACCGGCTCGGCGAGCTGTGCGATTGGCCTTCGGTGTCGAGCAAGGGCCGGGCGGTTGGACTTGCGATCAGTCACAAGAACGACGACTGCCTGGTCGCCCAGGCGGCCGAGATCTCGATGGACAAGGGCAAGCTTCGAGTCCGGAAGATCTGGTCGGTTGCTGACTCCGGGAAGGTGTTCGCTCCGGATATCGCCCGCGGCCAGATCGAGGGTGCAGCCATCTGGGCGCTCACTGCGGCGCTCTACGGCAAGATCACCATTGCCGACGGACGCGTTCAGGAAAGCAACTTCGACGGCTACCAGATGGTCCGTCTCGACGAGACGCCGGAATTCGTGACCGAGTTCATCGAAAGCGGGGCGAAGGTCGAGGGCATGGGTGAGGGCGGCGGCCCCGGAGTGGCTCCCGCGGTATGCAACGCCTTGTTCAAACTCACCGGCAAGCGGATACGGAGGCTGCCGATCATGTCGCAGCTCGGCTGACCCGCGCTAAACCGGATGGGCATGATCCATTCGATGCCACGGAAACCCAGATCGAGACAACGCGAAGGTGTCGGCATTCCACGGCGTGCGCACAGTTCTTCTCAAGTGACGCCCCAGCCGAGGCGCCGCCGGCCGTCCAGGTCTATCTGTCCGCTGTACGGCGGCTGCGACCACGTTTCGTCTCGAGGGCGGCAGGTGTCCGGATCCTGAGCATCGATTTCGGAGTGCGACGTAGCTCGATACCGAGCTCCTCGTCCCACGGCGGGGGAGTACGGAACGCCTCGAACAGCAGTGACATGAAGGCTTTGACGTTGGGGTTTCCGCGTCTGCTCTCGGGCCAGACCGCCGATATGTTGGATCGTTCGTAAGTGTAGTCGATGAGCACCGGCACGAGCAGACCGCGTTTGACGTAGCCCGCCGCGACGTAGGTCGGCGAAATACCGATGCCGCCGCCGGCGATCAGAATTGCCGCTACCGCATCGCTTGCGTCGGCGACGATCTTCGCTTCGGGTATGAATTCGAGGACCCGCTCGCCGTCCTTGAAGGGCCAGCGCAGCGATTGTCCCGAACTCTGATAGCGGAAGTTGATGCAATCGTGCTCGACCAGTTCGTCGGGATGCACTGGCGTTCCCCGCCGCTTCAGATACTCCGGTGAGGCGAACGCGCAGACGCGGTGCGGCGCCAAATGCTTCGAGATCAGACGCGAATCTCCGAGGTCACCGACGCGGATCGCGATGTCGATGCCCTCTTCGATGAGGTCGATGAAGCGATCGCCGAGCCTCAGGTCGATCGATACCTTCGGAAAGCGATCCCGAAATCGCGGGAGAAGGGGCGCGATGAGATGTACCCCCACCGGAACCGACGCCGTGATCTTGAGCGTGCCGGATGGCTCGGATCTCGCCGCGACCGCCGCCTGGTGGATGTCCTCGACTTCCTTCAGGAGCCGCAGCGCCCGCTCGTGCAGGTTACTGCCTTCTGGCGTCAGTACCAGCGAGCGTGTCGTTCGGCTGAACAGCCGAAGACCCAACTGCTGCTCCAGTCTCTGAACGCTCTTGCTCACGGCCGACGGGGAAATTCCCAAGGATCTTGCCGCGGCCGTGTAGCTTCCCAAGGACGCCGCCCGAGCGAACGCCACAATCCCGGTCAGACGGTCCAAGCCGATATGTTCTGTCATGGAACAAGTGTAGTGCTTAACGGCATGATTTTCAAATCGGCGGAATGAACTACTCTGACGGCATCGTTAACGCAACGGAGGAAGCCATGCCCGATGCCATCTCACCGGTTCGGCTCGAAGCCAATCTCAATGGGAAGGTCGTGGTCGTTTTCGGCGGTACGTCGGGAATCGGGCTGTCGGCAGCCATTCGCGCAAAGGCGGCGGGAGCCGGAGTGTTTGTGATCGGTATGGACGCGGAGAAGGCCAAGAAGACCGCGGCGCAGTACGGTTTTGTTGGTTGGCGCGCGGTCGATGTCACCAAAGGGGACGCCGTGAAGGCAGCCTTGGCTGACATTCCCCATGTCGACCATCTGGTCCTGCTTGCAGGCTCGTTCGTGGCGGGCAAGGTCGTGGACGCTGATATCGAATACCTGCGCAAAGCCTTTGACGAGCGAATCTGGGCAGCCTCCTATGCGATCCAGTCGCTTGGCACCCGCCTCTCTTCCGATGCCTCGGTCACGCTGATCTCGGGCATCTTGGCGGATAGGCCAAATACCTTCGGCACGGCCATTTTGGCCGCCGCATCTGCGGCCATGGAGGCGTTCGCGCGCGGACTGGCGCTCGAACTTGCCCCTCGTAGGGTGAATGCCATCTCTCCCGGCACAGTCGACACGCCCTTGCTCGGAAAGGTCCTCGGGGAGGGTCGCGATGGATACGTCGCAGCGCTCGCGGAGAAGCTCCCCTTGAAGCGTATCGGCACTGCGGACGAAGTCGGCGCGGCGGTCGTCTTCCTGATGAGCAACGGCTTCATGACCGGGGAGACGCTGCACATCGACGGCGGCGCCCGCCTGGTCTGATCCGCCGACGAGGATGAGCATGCCGAGTCTCCTGGATCCGATAAAGATCGGTGCGATCGAGGCACCCAACCGTATCATCATGGCGCCCATGACCCGGGCCCGGGGCACGCGCGGGCATGTGCCGACGCCCATCATGGCGACCTACTATTCCCAGCGGGCATCGGCCGGCCTGATCATCACCGAAGCGATCGGGGTCAGCCGAGAGGGACTAGGTTGGCCCTTCGCGACCGGCCTTTGGACGGCCGAGCAGGTCGCCGGCTGGGCGATGGTCACCGACGCCGTGCACGAAGCCGGCGGACGGATCATCGCGCAGCTTTGGCATATGGGCCGTGTCGTGCACCCGAGTTTCCTGGAGGATGCCCAACCGGTATCCGCTTCGGTGACGAAGGCGCCGGGTCATGCCCACACCTACGCGGGTACTCAACCGTACACGGCTGCGCGCTCTCTGCGCGCGGACGAGATCCCCAGACTGCTGCAGGATTTCCGCGCGGGCGCGCGCAACGCGATCGAGGCCGGGTTCGACGGCATCCAGCTTCACGCCTCGAATGGCTATCTGATCGACCAATTCCTGCGGGACAGCGCCAACTTCCGGAGCGACGGCTACGGAGGGCCGATCCAAAACAGGATCCGCCTGCTGCGCGAAGTGACCGAAGCCGTCGCCCACGAAGTCGGCGTAGAGCGCACGGGGGTACGCCTTTCTCCGAACGGAGAGACGCAGGGTGTGCGGGACAGCGATCCCCTTCCGCTCTTCTGCTCCGCAGCAGAAGTTCTGTCGTCCATCGGAATTGCACATCTCGAACTCCGGGAACCACCATTGGACGGCACCTTCGGCGTCGGCTATCTGCACCCGCTGGCCGCCCAGATACGCCCGCATTTCAAAGGAACGCTCATCCTCAACTCCGACTTCGACCCCGTCCGCGCTCAAGCCGAAATCGATGCCGGCGCCGGCGACGCCATAGCTTTCGGTCGGCCCTTCATTTCAAACCCGGATCTCGTCGAGCGCATCGCAAGCGGACTCCCCCTTTCTCCGGATGACCGTGAAACGTGGTTTACGCAAGATACGAAGGGCTACACGGATTATCCGGCTGCCGGCCAGGATTTGGCGGCGCCAGCTGCGAAGGGCAACGCATGAAAGACGTCTCTCGAAACTGCGCGTTTCCCGGCTCCTGGCGGTGATCCGGAAGATGGACGTTGCCGCGCGGACGATCGCGAGGGGGGGCGGCCTTGCGGGGCTCTTCGCGACGGCATGCGCCGTCGAACTCATCAGCGAGTGGACTCCGCTGGCGCGGCGCTCTCTTTCGTTCCCACCTCGCTCTATCGCGCCGAAACTTTCAAAGCCGCTGCGGCCCCAACCGCTATCGAAAGGATACGAAAATGACGGAACTCGACTACGACCACTTGTTGCGACCGAATCTCGAGCACGTGTTCAACGAGCGCGACTCCGGCAAGCGAAAGGCGGCGATAGCTGACCTCTACGTGGAGGAGCCCGTGATGTACGAGCCGACAGCAATCGTGCGCGGGAGAAACGAGATCGCGCGGATCGCAGGCGAACTTCTCGAGCGGTTCGGACCGACCTTCACGTTCGTGCCCGATGGAATTGCCGTCGGTCACCACGATATCGGGTGTCTTCACTGGCACGCCGGCCCGAAGGACGGCCCCGTCGCCGTCACGGGAATGGACGTCGCCGAAATCGTCGAAGGCCGCATCTCGCGCCTCTGGGTCATGCTGAATCCGTCGTCCTGAACCTGCTCGGATGTCGTCGTTCCGGCGAAGCATTCGCTCTTCGGGACGCAGGGGACGAAAGCACCGTCCCAGCTTTTCTGAGAAGGTGCCGTCCGGATCCCGATGGATTTACGAAATCATATTCGAAGGGTCTTTAAGGGCTGCGCGAGGACGTGTGATTCACGCGTGCTGCTGAGCATGGCGACATTCGTCCTGCTGGTGCGTTACAAGCTGCCCGGCGCGGGTTGATCGACGACCTGGTCGAACGTCAACACACGAGCGTGCGTTCGAACGTTCAGTAACGGCCGCGTCGTCCGCCCCGACCGCCTTCAGACACTCGAA
The DNA here is from genome assembly GCF_055811795.1 of Bradyrhizobium sp. MI1.7. Lineage (NCBI taxonomy): Bacteria > Pseudomonadati > Pseudomonadota > Alphaproteobacteria > Hyphomicrobiales > Nitrobacteraceae > Bradyrhizobium > Bradyrhizobium sp. MI1.7. Next base: position 4,913 of record NZ_JBVVPO010000026.1, on the reverse strand, counting down.
ATCAATCGAGTTTGACCGCCGAATCGGCCGCGCGAGTGGTACACAGAGGTGGTCACAAAACTCGGCCGGGCTTTTTAGGAATCCTTGTTTACCGCGGGTTTTCGCGCGTTTCTGGCATCGGGGGTGAGATTCCCACTCTCTCCGCCAGTATATTGTTCTCCTCTGTTCGTAGTCATTCGGACTCCACAGCAAAATCAGTGACTTGCGCCGAAAAGCTGTACTTCGCAGTTCGTCGGTGTTCTTCCTAATCTGCTCACTAACCGTAGTTTTTACCCGTGGGTTCGGAGGACGGTTTTCCTGGAGGAACAATGGCTGGAAGGCTCAAACCACTCGACATAGAACGCCAAACCAAGCCCGGACGCTGATGGTGCTGGGCTCTACTTGATCATCACCGGCCCAACATCGAAGAGCTGGTCATACAGATATTGGAAAGACGGCAAAGAGCGCTGGCACGGCCTGGGCTCGTTGAAGGACGTGTCGCTCAAGGACGCACGTCTTGCGCGCGATGCGGCTCGGCTGCGCGTAAAGGGCGATCGCAGCACCGCCGGCGTGGATATCGTGCAGGAGAGGCGAAAAGCACGCGACGAAATGAAAGCCGTCGAGGCAAAGGTTGTGTTGCCGACGTTCGAAGAATGCGCGGAAGCCTACATCCGGGCGAACTGGTCGAGCTGGAGCGAGAAGCATCGCGATCAGTGGCCGTCCTCGCTCAAGCGCTACGCATACGGACGTGTAACGGTGCACGGATTCCGGTCGACCTTCGCAACTTGGGCCGAGGAATGCACCGACTATCCGGATGGCGTACGCGAAGCTGCACTGGCCCACAAATACAAGAGCGAGACGACCGCAGCCTATCAACGAGATCAAAAGCTCGAAAAGCGCCGGGCGCTAATGAAGGATTGGGCCGTATTCCTGACCGGCGCCAATGTGACCCAATTTGAGGACCGGAGGACAGGATAGGCCGTCGAGCCAACAGTGAGGGTCAAAAGCGTTGGTTGCGTCCGATCCAAGGCTCCCGGTCTGCCCCAAGAGTAGCAGGGCGCTCGGCAAACGGCCGGCTCAAGGCCAGAAGCGGAATTGGTGTCGGTCTCTATCCACCGCAAAGCCAGACAAGCCGAGACTGGATTGCATGTGAGCGAGGGGCTGCGGTTCCCGGGCTCGCAGGCACCGAAGTAGCTCGCACAACAAAGAAGGACCGCTGTCGTCCACAGCGGCCCCTCACGCTTTCCGGGTTTCAATAATTCCGAAATGAAATGGCTTAACCAGCCCCGGAATGCCACTTTGTCCCGGTTAATAAATCCTTTCCATAACCTATGTGAATCGCGCGCCCCTAATTCTTGAGTGGAGGCCGCCTTGTTCGGATTAGCCACCGGCGGCACTGGATCCTGAGGCGGCCGGTGCACGACGTAAGGATTGCTCGGCGGTGTGGGGCTATCCGTAAGCGAGGCCACCTCCTGGAGCTCCGGCGCAGCAAGATTCGGGGAGCGATCCACCATCAACGTGGTGGCTTGGAGAGCGGGAGGTCCCTAGGAACTTTCGGAGGTGCAGCCCATTGAGCGGTCATTCAAGTAGAGGACAGCTCTTGAACCACATCGCAGTTATCTTGATCTTGCTCGTTGGCGGCTCTTCGCTCGCTTCGGCCCAGAGTGCGAGTGGATCGAGCAGCAGCGGCTCGGCGGCGAGTGGAACTGCGACCACCGGCTCGAAAGGTTATGCGGGCGGCAATGGGCGCCGGGGCCGGTCGTGTTCACAATTTTGAGCCCGGTCGAGCCTGTGGCCGTGCCGCCGTTGATGACCAGCCTATCGGACGGCGCGCCGTCGTTCCCTAGATAGGTATTCATCGTGATGGTGCCGCCGGTGCCACCGTAGCTATTCGCTGTCAGCGTCTTGTAGCTCGACAGCTGTGTTGGATCGCTGGTTGGCGCAGCGTAGATGATCTGGCTGTTGTTGTTGGTGACGTTGGTGGCGATCGAATTACCCGTCATCGTCCAGACGGTCCCTTGCGTGAGATTAACCGTGGCGACGCTGGGATCTGTTGTGATCACCCCCCTCAAGGTCGATGCCGCCGCGTTGAAGGTACTGTTGCCCGACGACAGCGTCTCAAGCAGGGTATTGTTGTTCGCGACCGCAATCGTATTGGTGAGACTGATGTTAGCCGTAGAGCCTTGCACCGAGAAGGACGCGCCGCTGGCCGTAATGGTGCCATTGCTGTAGGTCAGCGTGTTCGCGTTGCCGCCGCTGTTGAACAGAAAGCCGAAGCCGCCGCTACCCGAAGCGGTCACATTGGTGCCGACCATTGTTGCAGTGCCACCGCCTTGCAACAGCCCGCCCGCCCCGTTGACGACGGACACAGAGCCGCCGCTCGTCGTGACGGCTCCGCCTGTCTGTGCATTCACTCCGGCATCCCCAGCGGCGCCTGAGACCTGGATTGTCACATTGGTCGCCGTGGCCGAGCTGCCAGCGCCGATGGCCGCCAGTCCCGCCTCGCCGCCGCCGACACCCGGAACGGTAATGGTGCCACCCGTCAAGGTTACCCGGCCGCCGGCGGTAGCGAGTGCGCCGGCGTCACCGCCGCCGGTGCCGTCCTGTATGACCAAATTGTTGGCCGAGATTGAGCTGCCTGTTCCGGTAGCCAACAAACCCGTATTACCACCTCCCTGGAGCATCGTGACGCTGCCACCGTCGCGAATTTCGACTGTTCCGCCGGCCTGTGCCCTGACTGCGCTGTTTCCATTGCCCAGTCCCAGTCCCGTGATGGGACCCGCCGCTCCGATCTGGATAGTCAGCGAATTATTGGCGATGATCCGACTTCCGGTGCCGTCGGCATTCAGTACGCTGGGCACGGTGCCGCTTGGAATGTTGATCGACGAATTGGTGAGTTGGATAAGTCCGCCGTTCGTCGCCTGCACCAGAGGTTGGCCAAAGCCGTTGGGCCAGGTCATGGTGACGTTGTTCAGGAAGATCGACGCATTGTTGGAGATCACGGCCCTCGCGCCGCCGCCGGTGTTCCCCAGCGCGATATTGTTGGCAGTGATGGTGGCACCACTGACTGCGGTGAGGGCGGTATCGGCGGCGTTGACGTTGCCGTTCGCCGTGACCATTGCGCCCGTGCTGGCGCTAATGCCTGTTCCGCCGCCATTGGCCGTCACGGGGGCGTTTGTCGTGAGCGTAACATTGGCGTTGCTAGTCGCGCTGACCGCTGTCCCAAAGCCGGTGTTCACAGGGCTGTTGACCGTGCAGGGCGGCCCACCGCTCTGAAGAATACCGCCAGGGGGATTGTTGGTTGTGTTGCACGCCTGCGCGCGAGCGGCTTGCGGCGTGCCGGCGAGAAAACCACAAGCCAAGAAAACGGCAAGGTGAGGGGTCCAACTTGACGCTAGGGCCGCGAGCAATTCGCACGACCTGCGCAGTTTCAAGTTTACCTCCGTCCTAGTTGCGTGTCTGCGCGCCGTCGCGGAAAAGGTGACAAAGCGCGACGATCACTGCGCGAAACGCCGCAACTGTGACAAGCACACTGACAATGCCATTAATGTTGGCCGCTGTGGCAAGCGGGCAACGCAGGGGACAGCGATGCTGACCGATTGCGTTTCGCGAATTAAAGAAATCGTAGTCCGGCTATTTGAGGAACTTTCGCCGCGCGCCGACCGACAGCTGAATAGAATCAATATTTCCGGCTAACCCATTTTGTCATGGATTAGGCCGGGCGTCGCTGCGCCTCAGGTTGGCGCTTCCGGCCTTTCTTGCTGCTAGCTCTTCGGCGCTGAGGCGATGTCGGCAGCGGCGCACGCTCGCTCGTCGCCTCTATCAATTCGCCACGACGTCCTCGGCAACCACAGGTGCCGACTGCTCAAGTGACGTCAGCAGCGCGCGGCCCTCATCGGCAATGCGCTCCCAGCTCGCGGAGCACGAGCTTTTGGCCAAAGATATCGAGGCGCTCGGCCCAGCGTTTTGCGCTTGCTCAGTCAGCCGCCGCATTGCGAGATGCAATTTTCTTGTTGTCGTTTGCCCGATGTGTTGGGCTCCATCTGCAGGGAAGCGAGGAGGTGGCCTTGACCTTCACGATCCACTCGTCAAAGGACGGAAACGTCCAACAGACGTTGAGAATTAATTCTCGTTCAGCAGTCGAGCGCGCGCTCGCGCTTCACGACGCGGGTTGGGACGTGTACATAACTGACGCGGCTGGTCGTCAATATCAGCCCGAGACCTTTGAAACTCTTGCTGCGCATGGTCCGGCCCTCACGATTGCAGATCAGATGATCCCGCGCGCCAATTTGGAAATGCGCATCTCGCGCCGCGAAGTTCCGTAAATCGACGATTGCACAACTGGACATCAACGGTTGGGCGTGGTGGCTTGCGGCCGACGCGCGTCGTCGTCGACAATCGCACGAACCCCGACAAAGGTCTCTCCCGCCAACCGCCTGTAGCTCCGGCCGGGTCAGTAATCGCCGACTGCCTTGGCTCGCTCCGGTAAGGTGGCTAGATATTGAGGCGATAAGCGCGTTGAGAACGTGGTGTACAACGGCGGTCCGTATAATGCCGCATCTATGCAGATGGTGGCGGCGCGGCGTTCGACATCAACGTCAAATTCAAGAAAGTGTTCTTTGTCGGCCAGGGTTTTTCTAGCCGCCAGCGCCATTGCGCCAATAGCGCTTACCAAAATCTTCTTCATTGCTTTTGACCTGCCCCTGCCGATTTCCTCCAGTTGAAGTTAGAGTCCGGCCTTCTGAAGGACGGACAGATGAAGCGAGCCAGGTTTACGGAAGAGCAGATTATTGGCGTGCTGCGTGAGCATGAGGCGGGTGCGAAGGCTGCCGATTTGGCGCGGAAGCATGGCGTCTCTGAAGCGACGCTGTACAATTGGAAGGCGAAGTTCGGCGGTCTGGACGTCTCCGATGCCAAGCGGTTGCGGCAACTCG
>NZ_JBVVPO010000025.1:46190-116599 GCF_055811795.1 Bradyrhizobium sp. MI1.7 | reverse complement strand
ACGCCGGCGGAGGCGCTTGACGAATTGCTGTTATGAGTGAAAACAACTGGTGTTGCGACGACCGTTTGAATCCGCCCTTTCATCGCCGGCGACGAGGTGCCGCCCCATTAAGGCATTTAAGGTTCAAGTCTGGGCGCGGTGCGTCGTCGAATTCTTCGTTACATCCAGACAGGCTCGAATCAACGAAAAGCAGGAAAATGAACTGGCTCACGCGCATCACCGGCTTCAACGAAACCACGTACGCCGCTACCCGCGCGCAGCTTGAGGTGCACGGCAGTACTCTCCGCTCCAAGGCCAACGGCCGCAGCTATGGAATCGGCGAGTTCGAGTTGGCATCACTCGACGATCTGCGCGCCCGAGTAGCCGGTGGCACTGGCGCCGAGGGCCGGCCTCGCGTGCAGATCGTCACCGGCGACGTACGCAAGATGCACCAGGTGCCGGAGTACGCGGGCGCTCTCTTCCAGGTTGCCAGCCAGTTCAACGCCCTCGAGATGGTCGGCCCCAGCGTGACGCCTGAGGATGGCGTGACGCGCTACGAGCACGACCGCACGCAGGGCCCGGCGTGTGCCATGGCGGCGGGCGCAGCGACGATCTACCGCAACTACTTCGCCCCCGTGGGCGACCAGATCGGCCAGACGGTGCAGCGCCAACTTGATGGCCTGGCGGATGTCGGCACCGAGCTGAGCGCCCGGCTAGGCCGCCCAGTCACTGACATCTGGGAGTGGCGCAACGGCTATGCGCTCTGCACGCGCCAGGGCCTGGACCTGATCGCGGACCTTCTGCGAGCCATCGGCCCCAAGCAGGCCGACGCGCTGGCCGGCAAAGTGCGCATCGGCATCCATCGCGACGTCGAGGTGACGGATGCGCCGAGCGCACCAAGGCCTACAGTGAGCCAGGCCTTCTGTTCAGCGTTGCCGGTAGCGTACGGCAGTCTGCCGCGGCAGCACTGGGCAGCATTCGCGCAGCTAGTGCTTGATGCCGCTTATGAGGCAACGATGCTTGAGGCCGTGATCAACGGCCGGCGCGGGGCATCGAACATCGTGTTGCTCACGTCACTTGGCGGCGGGGCATTCGGCAACGCGCCCGAGTGGATTCACGCTGCCATCAAGCGCGCTGTGATGAAGGTGCAGGGCTTCGACCTGGATGTGCGGCTCGTGAGCTATGGCCAGCCGTCGGTGAAGGTGCGGGAGTTGGTGAAGGAGCTGGCTTAGGGCAGTGCATTCATCCGGGATCTTCTCGATCAAGTGGCGGAGAGGGAGGGACTCTGCGCCAATTATCTTCCGTACTCCAATTTCGCAGGCGTTTCGTGCAGGTGGCGACGCCGCTGGTACGAATGCTGGTACAATTGACGGTACGAATGAAAAATGCAAGCCCCTCTCGATGCGATCGGAACACACGGGAAACTAGATTAAATGCGCTGCGCACAAGCGGACCTGTTAGCTTCTTAGCTTGTTAGCTTGCTAGCACTCGCCACGCCGGCAGCCCGGCTTCCCTCCGCACAGCCCCCGGCAGCGGCTCGAACTTATCGGGATCTTTCGAATCGCAATGTATCTTACGTTATCCGGCCTGTATCCTACCCGTGAGTTGCGGCACCGGGATGTTGCGGGTCGGCTACCGATCCGCGATCGAGCATGGTTGCCGAGCGAGCTGCGGAGGATCCCGCCAACTCTGGCGACCGATCGCGCGCGGGGCCGCATATGATCTTGCTAACTTATTAGCTCGCGGGTCCGCAGGCTTGCTGACTCGCCAACTTGTTTACTTGTTGGCTCGTCAGCTCGTCGATGGCTCGCTTACGTGCCAGCTATCTTTGGCGTTCCGCGGACGCCTCTGCCGCAAAGATGACCCGTCGACGGCGTAGCCTTGCTGTACGCGTCCGGTAACGGCCCCTGGTTAGGTCATCTGAGCGGATGGCTGACTGCGCTTATGCCGCATGAGCGACGTTCTGAGGCTAGCCAATCCCAGGATTGAGTTTCTGGATGCTCTTGGCGAGATGATCCGGCAAGCGGGCCAACACGTCGGCCAGCCAACCCTGTGGTGGCGTTCTGACCGTCTGGCATCGAGCCAGCGCCACGGGAGACCGACTTAACTGCGGCTGCCGGCTAGACTAGACGCATCAATTCGGCAAGCTGGAGCCAACGACATGCCTGACGCAGCAGCAGGGACCCTCGTCACGGTCAGCCAACCGACCGAGACTGGTCGATGCGGTGTCATGCTGCGATTCCAGGGTCATCAACCCGCCGGCAGCGGTGACGCAAAGAAAAGCGGGTTGCGCAGATGAATTGAGCCATGGGAGCTGCGTGCAACAATTTGTCGCTTGAGTCTTTCGGCGCACATGCCCGCCTAGGCTGAGTTCGCGCTGGGCAGCGGGAGGGGTGGCGCTGCGTGCGTCGGCGCCGATAAACGGAGACGACGAAGGCCGCACTAGCGAAGAAATCTTTTACGTCAATTTGGACCAAACGCGTAAAGCGAGTTCGACCGGCCCTTTCGCGAGCGCATCAAGTGGCGCCTCTACGCGAGACCACTTAATTCTGCAAGTTGATTGGTCGGTGGTTCGCCCGAGGAATTGCTGCCCGCCTGTGCGATGAAGAAATGGATACGCCAGGAAGCGGGAACGTCACAACGAATATACAGGACCACATATTATGTGGGTTCTCTCTTGAGGCTTAAACTTAACGAACTTGCGTCGAACTCTGCGCAGAGTCGGATTCCGCAATATGCGTAGGGTCAGTCAAATTCACGCTATGGCTGTCAAGGCAAGAGCGCCTGCGACGCGTAGTTCCTCCGCCAAATGCGACCAGCTGGATTCATTTGTTTGTTGATAGGGCTAATTGTGTTGACTACCAGTCCCGGTCTTCTTGTCGTAGATCTTGGAGCCCCACAACGCCGCATGGCTCACAAACAGCAGTGCGATAAATGTGGCATCGATCGAAGGCAGACTCGTGATTACTGCAATCGGCTTGGAAGCGGCCAGCACCGTACGGGTCGGCCCAATGCTCGATATGGAGTCGAACAACAGCATCATATAACTCACGACCAAGATCCCGGTCATCGCTGCATACTGCACGCGCGTGGGATCGACTAGATCGTTGTTTCCTTCAGTCTCGTTCATCACCATATCAGCAAGTGCAGCTTCCGATGGCTCGGCGTTGACCCTCAGAGCCGCGCCTACGACGGCGCCACTTTCCACTTTCTTCGTCGCCTGTGATTCTTCCGGGGATCCGACTAGCGATGTATTGGTGATGAGGCGCGAAATGAATGGCGATGCCGCCGAGAGTCCCAGCACGGCCATCAGTTCGCGGGGTATTGACGGAATAAGATTGTAGGCCTTCACCATTTCCTTGAACGTCGTCACGGTTGGATTGGCCGCAGCAGCCTGGTCGAGCGCGCCGTAAGTCAATCCACCGAAGCCGAAATTGTACAGCCCTACGACCAGCCAGCCACCCAGGATTACGATCGACCAAAGCGCCAGCTGCGCCAGCGTCAAGCTCATGCGATAACGGCCATCAATGATGACGCCTAATGGACGACCGTTGATTCCGTATCCGGCGGAAACGAAAAGCAGTGTCAGTGAGACCAGCCCCAGGGCCAAGGGCCAAAAAAGTGAAACCGACCAGCCCGTATCGCCAGAAGCAGTCAGCGCCCACGATGCGAATCGATCGAGAGACGTTTGCTCCATTGTTTCTCGTTGTGCGACCTTCTGTTGTATTTTACCGTATAGCACTTGGCAATCGCTTGGCTTGCCGCTGGCATATCTCCAGTCCGGTGGGCCAAAAACAAAATCGGTGGCCGTGGGATCGGCGCTGCATTTATCAGCCGGCTTCTCAGCATTGAACATTAATACGGTCTGCCGCGAGGCCATACCGACTCCATACGCCCAGACGGCCGCGGCGACGAACGCGATGCACGCCGCCACGAAAAGGCGGAAGCCGATTTTGGGCTTCGCCTTGGTTTGCGACATCTGAAGCAACGCCACCCTGCCGCCAGGGACACCGGTTCCGGTGACCGCATTCACAAAGATCGGATCGTTCGCATCGCCGTCGACAGCGGCTCGCGAGAACACATCGACCTTGCGTCCGTTGGTCAACGAAAACCGACCGTGATGGATGATGCCTTCAACCGGAAGCGTATTCCAGGGGGAAGGCGGTTGAGGATTCGACTTTGACGTCGGCCGTTGCTTCTCGTCACCGGCCGCCCAGAATATCATTCTGCGCTCCGGCGGAGTCGATCCCACAGCAGTGTCGACGATCGACATCAAGGCGCGAACGGCGCCACTATATTGGGGATCGTTGAGAGACGGCGGCGCTTCGCGCCTATTGAAACCGGCGCCGTCGGCCGAAGCGACAAGTCTTGCGACTAATTTCCGCACCTGATTGACGTCACCGCTTCCGTCTACGTTGCTGTCCCCCAACGATTTTGTTTCCGCCCATACAATCTGTGCGATCTCCCCTGACAGAAGCGCCATTCCCCCTCCCAAAATTTGAGCGAGCCGCCGCTCTCGCAAAGCACAATCAGCTCGACGAACCAATCAGCTGAATAGGATATTGCAATATTGGCGAGAAGCTTATTTAATGCCGAAGTTGTGTCAATTGGTAGTTGTAGCAACTGGGCGATTTTTGCGGAGATTTTCTATTGCAGCCTCGATCGAAGGTTGACCTTGCAACTTTCGCGGTAAGGGACAGGCCACATAGGAATCCCGTTGCTCGACCCGCAAGTCTCAATTGTCTGCCTAGACCAAAACTCGGATTGTCTATTTTGATCAAGACCAATGGATCGATCTCGGTTGCCCGATGAAGCACCAGGATGAAAGCTTGGAGCTACGTGTCCTTCTCGAGTGACTGGTGGAAGTATTTAGAGCCGGCCACGTCGTTACCGCGATCGTAGTCAGACCCGCGCGGCACAATGCGCAGGATCGACTAACCGCGCTTGCACTAGGGTGAGTTCGATAGTTCGACGACGCACGAAGAAGGCAGGCTCGCCTTTACAACCGTTTGGCGATCGATGATCTTAAAGTTGCGGCTCAAGATTTTTCTTTGGCATTAGGTTCATTCTCGATGGATCATTCGCGCGCAACCCAGTCCGCAAATCCTGGAAGTCGGCCGGTAGCCGCGACAACTGGAAGCCAGTCGCCGAAGGCCATTTTTTCCCATCAGCAATTTTCTGCCACGCTGCCGAAGGGCGGTGGCGCCATTCGCGGACTGCAAGAGAAGCTTGAGGTAGACGCAGCCCGCGGCACGGCTCGGCTCGCCATTCCCCTGCCCGCGCATGCCGTCCGCGGCAGCCTCTCACCTGAGCTATCCCTTGCCTACCATTCCGGCGATGGCAATGGCCCGTTTGGCGCTGGTTGGAACGTCGGTGTATCGACGATTTCCCGTCGTACGGATTTCGGAGTCCCCCAGTATCGGGACGACGAAGACTCTGACCGCTTCGTGGCGTCCGGCGATGATGAACTCGTGCGAGTCCTCAAAGACCAAAATGGCGCCATCGAACGGTTTTGTGATTTGACGGGTGCCGCCTCGCTGAAACGTCCGGGCACGCCTCATTTTGCCGTGCGCGCCTATCGCCCGCGGATCGAGTCTGCGTTTAGCTCCATCGAATGGTGGCGGAAAATGACACCCCGAGCTGGCGGTGGATGGGATTGCCCTGAGAGTTTCTGGCGTATCATCGACAAGACAAATGTCACCAGCCTCTATGGGTTTTCCGCCTCGGCTCGTGCAAGCGCGCCAGATGATACGGCGCGAGTCTTCCAATGGTCCCTTGAGCGCGTCTTCGACGACCGCGGCAATGCGGTTCTTTACGAATACGCCGCGGACCCGGGTGAGGAGGCCGGCCGGCCCTTTGCCTCGCCGTGCTATCTCGTCGCGGTAAAATATGGAGCGTCGACACCCTATCCCAGGACCTCCTGGCTTCATGCCAATTTTCCTCCGAGTGGGGCGCCGTGGCTTTTTAGCCTCAAGCTCGACTACGGCGCGCCGGTCGGGCAACCCGCCGACACCCTCGGGCAACTGGTCGAACAATGCGAACATCCGGCCGACCGAAATCGCTGCATCGCCCCATCGCAAGGTCCCGCACGACGCGATGCCTTCAGTAGTTGCCGAAGCGGTTTCGCACTTCGCACCCGGCGTCTTTGCCGGCGTATTCTTTCCTTCCACCACCTTTCGGGTTCATCTGGATACCAAGGCCTGGCCTGCAGTCTGGAGCTGAGCTATCAAGAGAATGTCTATCTTTCGAAACTAATATCGATCACCCAGGTGATGTGGGACGGCGCGAACGGCCGTGCCTTTCCGCCGCTGCAACTTTCATACGCCGATGTGCCTGACTTACGGCATGCCCGGGTCGAAAACCTCGACGTGCCCGCGCTGCCGGCGATGCGTCCTGTGTTCGATCAGCCTCGATTCTCCTGGGTCGATCTCGACGCGGAGGGCGCTCCCGGTGCGCTGTTCCAGGCGGCTGATGGCAACTGGCTGTATTGCCGCAATCGCGGCGGCGGGAGGCTTGCCGGCCCGGAACCGGTGCATTGGCAGGCCGCTCGAACCGCGTTGCGCAGCAACGCGCCCCGGCTGCTCGACCTCAATGCCGATGGCTTGCTGGACTGGGTCGAATTGCAGTTGCCGGCCGCCGGCCGGCGGGAACGGCGCTCCGATTACATGTGGGGCGAGCTTGCACCGTTCACGCATAGTCCCGTCCTCGAGATCGACGATCCGAATGTGCGGATGTTCGACCTCGACGGAGACGGGCTGGCCGATCTCGTACGTTCCGAGCCCGGCAGCTATTTCTGGCAGCGCTCGCTCGGCAACGAAGGCTTTGCTGTGCCGGAACGGCTGCCCTGGGCGCTCGATGAAAAGCAGGGGCCCCGGCTACTGTTCTCCGATCGCAACGCCGCGGTCTATCTCGCTGACCTCACCGGTGATGGCCTCACGGATCTGATCCGCCTGCGTAACGGCGAGATGTCATACTGGCCCAATCTCGGTCGTGGAAAGTTCGGCGCACGGCGTCAGTTCACCATTCGCGATGAGGACGGCCGGGATACCGGCCTGCCGCCGGTATTCGATCGCTCGGAGCGCTTCGAGCATCGCCGTATTCGCTTGCTGGATATCGATGGCAGCGGTCTGGTCGACCTGGCTTATCTCGGCGTGGATCGCGTTCGCGTGTGGCGCAATCAATCCGGAAACGGCTTGAGCCAGCCGATCACCGTCCCCTTCCCGCCGGTGGACGATCCCGACGGCGTGGCGGTCGTCGACCTGCTCGCTAACGGGACCTCCTGCCTCGTCTACACTCCGCCCACGCCGGGGTTCGGCGCCTCGGCTATCTACCTGCACCTCGTCGGTGGACAATCCCCGACTCCCGGGACGTCACCCGCGACCGACGGAGCGCACAAACCACACTTGCTCACCCGCTATACCAATCATCTCGGTGGCGAGACGCTTTTTCACTACACGAGCTCGGCGCGGTTTTGCGTGGAAGACCGCGAGCACGGCCACCCGTGGATCACGAAGCTGGGTTTCCCCGTGCACGTCATCCAACGGATGGAAAAGCGCGACCTGGTGACGGGCAAGATCCTCATCAATGCCTATCGCTATCGGCATGGTCACTATGACGGGCAAGAGCGGGAATTCGCGGGATTTGCCTTCGTGGAGCAGGCGGACTCGATACGATACGACGACTTCGCCGCCATGGCGCACGTGGCCTACGGCGCGACCGCGAGCAATGTCGACCGTGGTTTTCACGTGCCGCCGGTGATCACCCGAACGTGGTATCACACTGGCGCCGGACCGCGCGGAGATTCACTGTCACGGCGATTGCGCGCGGAGTATTTCTCCGGAGATTCCGATGCAATTCTGCTGCCCGATACCCAATATCAAAGCGATCTCATCGGACAGGAGTCGCGCGGAGCGGTACGCGCGCTGAAGGGCTCGATCCTGCGTCAGGAAATTTATTCCGGAGCGGACGAACTCGGAGCCCACGGCACAGGCGCCGCCGGGCGTCCCCACAACGTCTCGGAACGCAGCTACCATGTGAGACGTATTCAACCCACCGGCTCCAACCGTTTTGCCGCGTATTTCCTTCACCCCGCCCAGCAGATCGACTATCACTACGAGCGTCAGGTGGACGACCCGAGGGTACAACACCAATTCACCCTTGAGGTCGACCTCTGGGGTAACATCGTCAGGTCCGCAAAGGTCGCTTATGGCCGGCGTCGTGCGGGGCTGACGAGAGCAGCGGAATTCCTCACGGAGGCCGAACTCCTCTGCCAGGCACGTCGCTTTGTCGAATACACAGAGCGGACTTTCACCAACGCCGTCGATGACCCCCTGAACCGTCTCGCGCCGCTTCCCGCCACGGAGAAGGTCTGGGAGCTGCATGCGTGGCAACCGTCCCGGGCAGACGGATGGTTTATCCCGACTGACTTCGCGACAATACCGCCAGAGATTCCGTACCGAACGAAGCCAGCGGCAATCGCGGAGCCATGCCGCCGCCTGATCGAGCACGTCGAGCATTCCTATTGGGAAAATCCCGCAATGGGCGCATTGCCCATCGGAGAGGTGGGCATCCCGGCACTGCCTCATCGCTCCTGGAAGCTGGCGCTTAGCGTGGACATGCGCCAGGAGTTGGCCAGCGAAGCGGGCAATCAGGTCCAGGGGTTTCCCCTCACTGACCAGATGCTGACGAACGCGGGCTACGAGAAGCGTGACGGCAACTGGTGGGCGAAGTCACCTTTCCAGGTCTATGGTGCTGCTTTTTTCCTTCCAACTAAAAGCATAGATTCCTTCGACGCGCGCTGGACGCAATCCTACGACAGCTTTGGTTTGTTTCCCCTCGAAATCGTAAATCCAGAACAGGATACGACAAAGATCGAATACGATTATCGGCTCCTCCAGCCGCATACGATCACGGATGCGAACGCCGCCCCAACCCGGATCCTGTTCGATACCCGCGGCTTCGTCGCCGCCATGGCGCTGCAAGGAAATCCCGGCAGTTCGACCGGCGACAAGATCTCCCAATCCTCCGGGGACCTGACGCCCGAAGCCATCGCTGCATGTGCCGCCGATCCCATTGTGTCCGCAGGCAAGTTGCTGGGTGCCGCGACCAGTCGCTACGTCTACGACCCTTTTGCCGCCATGCCTGCCGGTCTGCCGTTGTGGCAGCCACGGTCCATTCTGGCGCAGCCCGCTGCGCGCGTGAACCCCGTCTGGGCCGCGGCCCTGACCCGGCAGTTTCACGTGGTGCAGGAGCCCTCCTTCGGCAAGCGCATCGAAATTGCATTCGCGTATTCCGACGGTTTCGGCGAGGTCGCCCAAACCAATCTGCGGACCGATCCCGGCCCCCTTGATCCGCTCGACGCGCAAAGCCCGTCGGTCGATCCGCGCTGGATTCGGTCCGGCCAGCGCCTGGTCAACAACAAGGGATCGGTCGTCCGGCAATACGATCCGAAATTCTCAGATACGCATCGGTTCACTACGGGCTCCATGGCAGACGAGGCACCGGTCCCTACGGTTTTCTACGACGCGCAACAGCGCGTCGTCGCCCGATTGATTCCGCACCGAAACTACCGCCAGCCCGATGCAGCCCCCCGCGGAGTCGCGGGCTGCAGCTACGAGAAACATCTCTTCAACGCCTGGGACGAAGCAATCTGGGATGCGAACGACACCGTCGAGAACGATCCGGTCGACGATCCGGACGTCTCGGCATACTTCGATCCTCTGCCCCCGTCAGAGACAGGTCCGACCTGGCTGCAGGTCCGCACTTCAGGACTTCTGCGCCAAGACAACTGGCCCCGCGATCTGCAGCGGCAGAAGGATGAAGCGGATGCCGCAGCAAAGACTCGCGGGCACGCGAATACACCCGCCCGCACATTCCTCGATCCACTCGGCAATCCATTCCTCACCGTCGTCCACCACAAGCGGAACGGCGCTGCCACCGATGAATACTTCCACACTCGAACGGAGTACGACATCGAAGGCAACCGGCGAGCCGTCTACGACGCACAGGACCGGGAAGTCGTCGGCTCGGACTATAACCTGCTCGGACTGCCCACGCGCACGCGCAGCATGGATGCAGGCGTAAGGGTGCTTCTCCATGCAGTGGATGGGCAGGTCGCGTGCGAATGGAATACTCGCGGGCATCATCTTTCAACGGGCTACGACAAGCTGCGCCGCATAACCGGACTGACGGTCAACGGTCAGGTCAAGGAGAGTTATACTTACGGCTCTGCCGGCGGCTTAGGTTCGCCGGCCGCTTACCAGCGGGGCCAGCTCATCGAGCAGAATGACCAGGCCGGCACCCTGGCTATCCGAAGCTATGACGCCCATGGCCGACCGACCGTCATCGCCCGCGGGGGAAGGGTCAAGAGTGATGTCTACGATGCCCAATCCCGCCTCGCGCGTTCGGAATGCGGCGGTGAGCACATCGCGCGAGACTATTCGTTGTCCGGGCAATTGGCTTCCGTCACCACCGCTCCTGGCGGCGCCGTGGTAACCTCGATCGTCTACAACGCGTCTGGTCAGCGCGCACGATTGAAGTACGCGGGCAATGGCGGCGAAGTTCACACCACGTTCGATCTTTGCAGTGGCCGACTCCACTACCAGCACACGCGCGATGGGAAAGCCCAGGACTTCCATCAGGTCTACGACCCGATAGGGAATATCGTCCATATTCGCGATCGATCCGCCAAGACCGTCTACTTCCGCAACCAGGTCGTCGAGCCTCATCAGAGCTTACGCTACGATTCCCTCTATCGGCTGATTTGTGCCACAGGACGCGAGCACCGTGGACAGACCGCGCCACCGCCCAGCGACTGGGAGCGGGACAACTTTGCGCACCCCATCCCCCATCCGTCGGACGGCCAGGCCATGCGGCGCTACGTCCAGACCTATCGCTATGACGCTGTCGGAAACCCCGTCGAGGTCAAGCACCGCGCATGCGACAACGACTGGACCCGCGACTTGACCTACGATCCCGCCAGCAATCGGGTTCAATC
Organism: Bradyrhizobium sp. MI1.7; assembly: GCF_055811795.1. Classification (NCBI taxonomy): domain Bacteria; kingdom Pseudomonadati; phylum Pseudomonadota; class Alphaproteobacteria; order Hyphomicrobiales; family Nitrobacteraceae; genus Bradyrhizobium; species Bradyrhizobium sp. MI1.7. The sequence goes on along the minus strand of NZ_JBVVPO010000025.1, from coordinate 105,624 downwards.
GATTACTACCACGACCGTGACCGGCCCGATCATCGACGCCTTCGCTCACGACGCTCACGGAAATATCACGGCGATGGGCGGGTACTTCAAGAACATGCAGTGGGACCACCGCGACCGGCTGCTCTCGCTGGAAAATGCAACCGGAGCGGCCCTCGCCGGATTTCGCTACGATGCCGCCGGCCAGCGGGTCGAGAAGACCGAGGGCAGCGCCAGGACTTTCTACTTTGGGGAGTTTGAGTTCTACAGCAATCGCAAGGATTCCATCGTCGTCCGCGATGGCCATGGAATCCTTGCCATTGTCGATCACGACAATGGCGCCAATCCCCAGGTACGCGTGCAGCTCTCAAATCAGGTCGGCAGTTGCACCACAGAGATTTCCCTGGCGGACGGGAGTGTCATTTCGCACGAAGCATTTCACCCTTACGGCACGACCAGCTACCACGCGCGACAATCAGGATACGAGGCCAAGCGCTATCGCTACACTGCCAAGGAGCGCGATGACTCCACCGGCCTCAGCTACCATGGTGCGCGTTACTACGCGCCGTGGCTCAACCGATGGATCAGCGCGGATCCCAGCGGGGTCGCAAATGGAATTAATGTCTACCTCTATTGTAGATGCAGCCCGTGTGTCTTCAACGATCCCAACGGGATGTACGAATATGGTGGGCACTATGAGTTGATTTATATGGCCAGCGTTGCGGCCGGGGTTAGCCCAAAAGATGCCGCGTATGTCGCATTCTGGACCCAAGCGCCAGATCAGATTCTAGAAATCGACGCCAAATCTCAAGGACTCAGCAGTTGGAAGACTTCCGTCAAGGAAGGCCTCCTGCCTCTCGGCATGATGAGGGAAATCGCCAATATTCCCGCAGATGTTTACAATGCAGCCAGTGATTTCATATCCGGCATCGCTAGTCAGTCGGGTGTTTCATATCATCCCGGTTTTGCCTCACGTTATGAGATGCCGGCTGATCTCTGGTGGCGTAATCTTGTTTATGACCGCTTTCACGCTTTGACCGGAGGAGACTCCGCAACCGAACAACAAAAGAGCGAAGCATTGGCTCGCCGTTACGACATTGACGACCCACGTTTTGGAATCGCTCTCCATCGCCTACAAGATAGCTTCTCGCACGCAAAAGGAGCCAGAATGTACGGTCCGCCTCTTGGCCATACGGTGGATTCCAAAACTGGCCATAACCCAGATGTGCTCGGAGCAAACAAAGTGAATGATTTGAAGATGATTACCCTGGTCTTCGACATCTTGGCCGAGAAGACAGGACAAAACGATCCATTAAAGAGAGCCGAATTCCTGAGTGACTTCAAAAAAGGAAATCTATCCTCCAAATATAGAATTCCCGACAGAATATTCGGCAAGGAAGCGATCCCGTTTAAAGAATTCAAGAAGACGTTCGACGGCCAAACTCAGAAGGTCGAACACCAATACGACCTCTTATTGAAATGACGATTTGGCTCTAGCGAGGTTTCTGCCGGTCATGCCCTTCCAGCGCACTCTCATTGCCCAACAACCTCCGCTTACCGGCAACGATGTTGACCAGGTCCAGGCCTGGCTGGAGATCGTCTATCCACCCGGTGGTCCCACCGGATATGCACCGGAAATCGACGGCAACGGGGTACGGCTTTACGGCCATAGCACCGCGTTCAAGATCAAGGAGTTCAAGAAGTCACAGGGTATGCGAGAGGACGGGGTCTTCAATCTGTTGACCTATCAGGTCCTGGAGTACGTAGCGGTCCGCAGTCGCGATCCGAGGCTCAAGCTTCCGACTGCCAAGATCTACAACTCAACCGGCTCTATCGAATTCAGGAAACCCAATGGATCGGCTGGAGCGACCAGCCCCGCGGGCTGGTGGGTACGCCTGTTCCGCAACTCCATCGCCGGAGAGCTGCTTTGGCAGGGCCTGAGCGCGAACAACGGCGTGGTCCAGCCGAACTTTCCCGAGGAGAATAACGTCAACGACGTGAACGCCGTCCTGGCTCTTTGCGCCGGCGATCAGGCGCTCCTGCCGCTTTCCGGTCCGATCGCCATTCCCTGGGCAGACCCCTTGAATGTTCCACCGGTCCCGGCGTTCCCTCCGATCAGGGTGACCGAGTTTGCCGTGCAGGGACAATTCCTGTACCGCAATTCTCCGGTAAATGCGGATGATGTGGTTCTGTTCGAGCGCAGCGTCAGCGCAAGCGGAGAATTCCTGGAAAGCCGCGTGAACGCGGCCATCGTTACAATCGCTGGCGCGAGCTATGCGATCAACTTTGTGCCAAGCGCAGCGCCTCCCTTGCAGCAAGTGCCAGATGTGGTCGTGAAGGCCTACCGCAACGATGGCGCGGGCAATCCGCAGCTCGTCGGTAGCACGGTCGTTTACAACGCTCGGCCGGTGGAAACGTCGGTTGACATCAGCTGTCCTCCGAACGGAGTGATCAAGGCGCCTGATCTCACGGGCGAGCCATTCGAGGAATGGGCGGCGCGCCTGGTGGCAATCACCGGACTATCGGACCTCGTCGCGTTTTCGGCTGGCCTGTTCGAGGGCTCGGAGCGTAACCGCACCGCCGCCATCCGGCACCTCGCGTCGAATATCGTGATCGATCGAGCCGCAAATCCACCGCCGTCCGATACGGACATGCTCCCGCAATATGATGGGGAAAACGACCGAAAGATCAGGGAAGCCAGCATCGTCGTCGAGCGCGTCCTACGCGCCATTCATCTGGAGGCACTTGCCCGGGCGGATTTAACCAGCATTCCGGGCTACGAGGTCGCGCTGCCGTTCGACGCCAACAAGAAGCTCCCGCTAATCCTCGACGGCACCGTTGCCGTCGGCGCGCCAACGCCGCTACCGGCGAAGATGTTCTATGCACTCCTGCCGGCCACGAGTCTGTCGATGTCGACGCGGCCAGTACTGAACATGCTTCGCCTCTCCGGCGGAGAAGAGCAGCGAAGATTGATCGAGAACGCCAAGCTGGATGGCCTGATCAGCCGACTCATCCCGACGTCAGCCGATACTGAAGAGACCGACGATGCGCTCATCGCGCTGGCCGAGCTGCGCTCTCAGTTGAGAGCCGCCCCGGAGTGGAAGATCGACGTTGCCGCCATCACCGTTGTTGCCGAAAGAGACGCGCTCGCCAACTGGCTTTCGGCTGAAGTGCAGACGGCGGAAGCCTGGACTATTCAGCTCGCCCGCTACCCCGACAGCAAGGAGCTCGAATGGCGCGCACTCACCTATGGGATCAGCGCTACCTTCGGCGGCGGCGTTGTGATGCTCGCCAACAGCCTCAAGACGGTCAATGGAAACGCTTTTACTGACATCAGGGAGCTGAGCACCGTCGACGATCCCGCGCTGCGTGCGGTGATCCTGCCGTTTGCCATCGTCGGGTCGACGACCTGGCCCACGCTCGTTCGCGATGTCGACCCGAAAGTCGCCGCGGGCAAATTCGTCGAATGGACCCGCACCTTCGTTCCGTATGTCCGGACGGCCGTCTCGCAAATCGAGGACCTCGCGGCAGCCTGCCTCGATATCGAGGACGTCATAACATCTTTACGCGCATTGACTACCGTTGTTACGCCACGTCCGGTCCGGACTCGGAAGGACCTGCGAGACTGCAACAGGGCGGTGCTCAGCACGACCATCTTGTCGGTCGCGCAGAACCTTAATGCCTATTTGAGCTGGCCTATCAAGGTTCGACGCGGAACGCCGCAAGATAGCGCCGATGCGCTGCTCGCCCGGCTGCGCCCAGAGGACGAGAAACAAGCGCTGCGCCTGTTTCTCGACCTCCATCCGTATTTCATGTTCGATATTTCCAAGGCCGACCTGACCGGCCTCATCGGCCCCAGCGGCGCACCAAACGGCTTTCTGCAAGATCTCTGCAACGAGCCTGGCGCCACGCAGCCGATCGCCACGGCCTGCGGCAAGAATCTTCAGACACTCAGGTATCTCTGGGAGCTGACCAAGCGCGACCACCTGCTGCCGCTCCTTCGCACCAAGGCCGTGGAATGGTTTGTCACTAAGAGCAAGACGGACCAGGTTGCTATCGTTGATGTCCAGACCGCCACGGACATCGCTGCAGTCGCCGAACCGCTGAAATCCGTGCTTCAACGCGCGCGCGAGAAGGCCGGCGCATCACCCATCAACAACGTCTTGCAACCCTCACCATTCATCCCCGTGAATGGCAAGGATCAGCTCGTCGACTGCGAATGCGAGGAATGGTCTTCGCCGACCGGCGCGGCCGCATACCTTGTCGACTTGGTGAAATTTGTCGACAAGTTGGCGCAGGCGAGCGAATTCGAAAATCGCCGGCCGGATGTCCGGGGGCTGGCTATCACGAGGAACAACAGTGGCCCGCTCGTGCCGGAGATCGATCTTGGAATCGAATTGCTCGAGGACCTGGCCGCTCCCAGACCGCTCGCGACGCACAATACCACCGCGCCGGACGAAGCGGTCTTGCGGCTCTCCCCGGAGCATTCCACGCCGCACGATGACGCTGTCTGCTACGATCGCCTGAAGCAGGCGAAGTCACCGATTCCACTGCCGTACGATCAGCAGCTGGACATCGTGCGCACCTATCTGGGGACTTTCGGCACGACGCGCCACCGGGCCATGCTGGCCGCGCGCAAGGACATCGCCCACCACACCGCGGCCTCGGAGCTCCGGGAGCCGGAGAACGAGCCCCTCGCTTGGGAGCGGCTCGGGCTCTCTCCCGAGGAAGCCGCCATCTTCGCGACCGATCCGACGGATTCCCTGGATGAATATTTCGGCTTTCCGGAGCCGAGTCCCGATGCGACCGTCATCGGGCATCTGAGCCATCTTCCAGGTTTCCTCGAGAGGACGGCGCTCGACCTCGCCGAAGCGCGCGAGCTTTTGGAGAATCTGCCGGCATGGCTGCCGATCACGACGACTCCACCGCCGGCGCAGTGGGGTTGCGACCTGCCGGCCGTGGCCCTCCAGGGGCTCGATGCGGATGTCCTGCATCGCCTCCATCGCTATCTGCGTCTCCGCCGCTGCCTGGAGAGGTATTTTGCCGACAGGCCTTCGCTGGCCGAAGCGTTTGTGAGACTCCGGGACGTGACCGAGGCCCTGGCTCTCTACCTGCCCGACGGCGGCAGCTGGAAACTCAACGAAACGTTCCTCTGGGAGCTGGCGACGCTGATGAAGCTCGCCTGCACCCCGCCTATCTGCTGGTTCTGGTGGAAAGACGGGTTGCAATTTGCCGGCAGCTCGGCGGGCAACCAGGAAGCCGTACTCGCCGGCTTGATTGATCTCCAGCACAACCCCGGTGACAATCTCGTCGCGACGACGAGCTTAGACAACTGGACCACTGTCCAGAAGCTCTGCGCCATCGATCTCACCGGTCAGACCACCGATGCCAATCGAGATCCGATACGCCGCGCGGCGCGGCTGGTCGAAATCGCCAACAAGATATCGTTGAATCCCCAGCTGAGCGTGCCGCAATTGCACTACCTGTTCTGGGAGCAAGGGTTCGTTGCTGGTCCGCCTCCGGCCGACCAGTGCCGGCGCGCCAATCCGGAGGCTGCGTTCAATGCGTTGAGCGAGGAGTTCGGAGGTGTCGTTGCGGCGGGGCTCGATACACCGCACGAAGCGACCCCGGCCGACGACTCGCGGGATGCACTCCAAACCTTACTGACCGTCATGGGTTTCAACGAGGGCGGTGCGACCACGCCCGTGTCCGACATCCTGAAGAAGCTGGATCTCCTGGTGAAGGCGATCGAGCGCAACGAGGATGTGCGCTACAAATTGAATTACGCGGCGGCCTCGAATATTAAATTTCCCGAGGACAGGCCGTTTCGATACGACCATGCCAAGCAAGAGCTTGGGCTAAAGCGCGCCGCCTCCGAAGAGGAAATTATCTGGGCCTTCCGATTTGTCTCTGGCCTAACGCTGGTCAATGGCGACGCGCATGCGAACGACACCGCCAAGGCGGAGCTACGTGTCAAGCTGTCCGCACTTTGCCAACAGCCGATCGCCGATCTGCTCCTCCTGCGGCCGATCTACCCGAATCAGCGCGAGCTACGATTGAGGCTCGTCGATAACACTGACCCGCGGAAAGAAGACGATGATCCGACGGGTCTGACGGCAAGGAAATTGGAAGCCGAGAAATGGCGTTATGTCTATGCCAAGCTGCGAACATTCTATGACGCCGTGATCGAACACTTCGCGAAGGGGCCTGCTACGCTGGGAGCGGGCTCGGCGACTGGTGTCGACCGCGAGGTCATCAAAACATTGCTGTTCGGGCAGCTCCAGCCCTTCGGCAATCCCTCGTCGGCTTCGGAAGTCCAACTGCCCAATCGCGTCTGGCGCGATTTGTTGCTGCCGCGTGGCACGGGCCTGGAGGCGAAATTCTACGAATTCAAGTATGATTTCTCGCTTTCAGATAACACGCTTCCGTCAGACGATCCCGACGAAGCCGATCTTCAGGGGACGCGCAGGGATGCCGATCTGTACTATACGGAGAAAGACAAGCATCTCGGCACGAACAAGGAGGATGGCTTGCCGCGGGGCTGGAAGCAAAACACCCCCTGGCCACTCCTTTTACCCAGTGATCATGTTTTTGTGTCCAGGGGCAATCCGAAGTCGTGGCGTGGCCGCTGGGCTGGCCGTCTTTTCCTCCCAAAGGCCTGGGCCGGGCAAAAGGTCTGGCTCGCCTTTAATCTTGAACCGCTGAACGACAATGGATTCAGGGTTTCTGTTCGTCCCGACAATTCTGCAAACTGGCAAGTCATCAATGACTGGAAGAAGGATCCGCCCCATAAACCTGTGACAGCGGCCCTCGCCACGAATGAGGCCGGCTTCTATGATATCGTCGTTCAATTCTACGACGTCTCCAAAGCAACCGACGCCTTTGATGCCAAGTTCGCCCTATGCGCAGCGGTGACACCGGCGGGTACGGTGGCCGCGCCGGCAAAAGACAAATTCGATCCCATTCCGGGTGCGCTGTTCTATTTCACGGACGCAGGCGTGGTCGTCGGCAAGACCGAGTTCGACAAGGGCTATCAGCGTGCGTGGAAGGCCGTCTACTATGCCCACGCCCTTCGCCTGATTGCGCCGGAAATCGACTATTTCAGTGACGATCGCACTCGGTTTCAGGGCATCTACCCGACCTACCCGGCCAGCGCCACTTTGCTCGGAACGCAACCATTCAACCTGAACGATCTCTACGAGTTGCCCGTCGACGACCGCAAGCGGGCTTTCCTCGATCAATGGGAGCATCTGCGCGACTACAACTCGTTGCGCGATCTTCCTGGCACGGCGCGGCCTGCGCGTTTTGCGCAGTTCAAGGCGGTCTTCGACCTTTCCGCACAGGCCGGAGACGCTGACCCTGCGGTCGCAGCACAGCCAATTTCCATTGCTCTTTTTGATTCCGCCGCGCAGACCGACCTCGTGAAGGAATGCTTGAGCTACTGGGATGGCTATTCCCTATCCAACGCAGTGCTTAAAAACGAGGTCTGGCTTCGCCGCATCCAGCCGTTTGTCCACCTGCTGCAGCATGCCAGCGTCTGGATGCAGGCCGGGAGCCGCTTTGCGGGTGATCTTGTCCGCCTGATGGTCGCCGATCCGCTTGTCCCCGCGGCTGGAAACGGCCTCAAGGCGCTCTTCCTCCAGGGACACCCCTCCGGCGACAGCCGGCATCTCGAACTGGTCAATGGCCTGCGCCTGCGCGGCCGTGCAGCATTGCTCGCCTTTCTCTCGGTAGCGCGCCGGGCCGATGGCCAATCGCACACCGGCGGATCGGTCAACGAGTGGTCCCGTATGCTGCTCATCGACCTGGAATGCTCGCCAGAGAACCGCCTTTCACGAATCCAGTCGGCGATCGTGTCCTGCCAGCGCTTCGTCCATGAGAAGCAAATGGAGGATCCTGCCGGGGCGGAAACGTGGCTCGAGGAATGGAGCGGAATCGCGACTTATGCTGCCTGGAGCGCGACGATCGACCAGTTGCTGTACCCGGAGAACTATGTCGACAAGCGGCAGGTATTTGCCAAGTCCGCGGCGTTCCGGTTGCTGGAAGCGCGCCTCCGGCGCGACCAGCTGAGCCTGCTGCGCCCGACGGATGACCATCCAAATCCTCGTAGCTTCGATTGGCTGGAGGAAGTTGAGAGAGAGTCCGGCGCACGCCTCAAGCAATCACTCGAAGGTTCGGCTTCCGCGCGCGATCCCCATGCCGGCTGGATCGCCCCGTTGGACGCTGCGTTTTCAGATGGCTGGCAGCCTGGCCCAATGGACATGAAAGCCACCGTCCTGCTTCAGGGCGCGGATGAGTTGAGCGATTTCCGTTTCCTGCTTTGGCCGGTGGCCGGGCAGAGCCAGTATTTCGAAGCGCCGAGCCAATCCGAAAGCTACAAGCCGCCAGGGGAGCACGGCGAGGTTACGCTGAGCCTGAAACCCGAGCGCGCGGTGCGGGTCGGCTGGAGCTACCAGATATGCAAGCCGGGGAAGCATGTCGCGGACGAATGGAGCGAGCCGTTCTGGACGGACGAGATCACGACCATTCCGGACGGAACAGCCGACGTAAAGCTTACCGCCTTTCAAACGGGCAACGCCCTCCGGGTTGCCCTCGACGGCAGGACGGGACTTGATATTCTCGTCCGAGATTCATTGCCGCATCTCCCACGCGGTCGGAGGGCCCTCACGCGACCGACTCCGACCGTTCACAGCAGCCTGTTCGGCTATGGCGGCCTCCTGAGCCTGCCGTCCCAATACGCCGGATCCGTTGACCCGTTGCCGGGATACGGCACCGTCTTGACCGTGACGGATTCGGTACCGATCTTCGGTCTCTCGGCGGATGAAAAGAGTCACCACGGCTCCTTCTTCATCGCGGCGCAGCTTGAGCGCCGGGGAAGCTTTGCCGAAGCACGCGAATGGCTCACTCGTGCCAAGGCTCTCACTTCGACGTTTCATTGGCCGGACATCACGGACCCAAAGGACAAGGCCGGCATTATCCGCCATCTGCAACTGTTGCTCGCGTGGGCGGAGAACAGCTTGGCCCGCAACACCGAAGAATCCGTCCGGCAGGCCGAAGGATACTACCGGGAGGCCGCTCGTCTACTCGGCACGCGCCCACGCAGGTCTCAATGCCGTACAATCGACAATGCCGGCACGATCGAAGCCCCATCCATCGAAAGGCCCAACCTCAACCGAGCGGTGCTCGGGCTCTGGGACATCCTCGATACGGGTCTTGCCAATGTTCATTTCCGGCGGAACGAATGGTCGCAAAATCGGCCGAGTCTGCGTTTCAGCGCCCATGCGTTCGACGTTCCGCACGAAGCAGGTGCAATCGCGCCGCAAGACTGGACCGGCTTCCGCGCGCATTATCGCTATGCCTATCTGCAGCAGAAGGCGCTCGAGTTCGCCAATCAGCTGACGGCCTTCAGCGGCGCGCTGCTCAGCGCCTTCGAGAAGGGAGACGCCGAGCACCTCGCGGCGCTGCGCGCCGCCCAGGAAACCCAGATCGGCTACGCCATGCTGGATATCAAACAACGCCAGTGGGCCGAGGCGGAAACGCAATGGCGGATTCTGAAGCAGAACCGGTTCAATACCGAGTTCCGGAAGCGTTATTATGAGGAGCTGATCAACGGCGGCTTGAACGGTGGCGAACAATCCCACCTCAATCTACTCATAGCGGCGGAAATCCTCACTCTGGTCGCTCAGGGGTTCGAGACCTCAGCGCAGTTCATGGCGATGGCCCCTACCCTTACGACCGGTGCGGCGGGATGGGCCAGCAGTCCGGTAGCGATCGCTAAAATCGCCGGCGGAGAAATGATCTCGTCGATGATGAACTTTGCCGCCAGGACCATGCACACCGTCGTTGGCAAACAGCAGAGTGAAGCGACTCGTGCCGTAACCAGCGGCGGCTATGATCGCCGCAGGCGTGAATGGGAATTTCAGCGCGACAGCGCCGCAATGGAGATCCGCTCCTTGGAGCGCCAAATTGACGCCGCCGGACAGCGGCTGGAAATCGCGAAACGCGAACTCAACATCCAGCACCGGCAGCTTGCCAACAGCCGGCGGAGCGCAGAGTTCCTGCGGACAAAATTCACCGCCGCCGATCTTTACGACTGGATGCAGCAGGAGCTCCTGATCCTGCATCACCAGATGTACACCTTGGCTCTTGGTCTGGCGAAACAGGCCGAACAGGCTTACCGCTTCGAGCGGCACTATACGCCGCGGCGCTTCGTTCATGACGACCAGCTTTGGTCCTCCTATCGTTTCGGACTGCTTGCGGGAGAACAGCTTGCCCTCGCCCTACGAGCTATGGACAAAACACACATGGACGAAAATGTCCGCGAGTATGAGTTGACCAAGGTCTTTTCCGCGCGTCTGCATGCCTCGGAGGCACTGGTTACGCTGCGCCTCACCGGCCAGTGCGAGATCGAAATCCCGGAATGGCATTTCGACCTTGATCATCCGGGACACTATCGACGCAGGATCAAGAACGTTGCCGTGACAATTCCATGCGCCACAGGCCCCTATCAATCAATCAACGCCACATTGACCCTGCTCCGGGATTCCGTGCGTCTGTCGCCAAGTCTGTTGCCCAATTATGAAGAAGACAAATCGTTGGATGGAGACGCCCGCTTCATACGGCGGTACGCCTCCCATCAATCAATCGTCACGACCTCCGGCCAGAATGACACAGGCCTGTTCGAAACCAACCTCCGAGACGAACGCTATCTTCCATTTGAAGGGGCCGGGGTCATTAGCCGATGGCGAATTGAGATCGATCCTGCGGCCAATCAGTTCGAGCCCGACTCGCTGACCGATATCGTCTTCCAACTACGCTATACGGCTGTCGATGGAGGCGTCGCACTCCGCCGTTGTGCGCAAACGTCAGCCTATGCGCACCTGCCGAGCCTCGACCGACCGGCGCGAAAATATCTCGATCTTCGCCAGGATTATCCATCCGAATGGCTGAATGCACAGGATGACCAAATACGTCGAATTGGACTCTATCTCTCCCGGGACATGTTCCCGTGGAGCCGGAGTCTGGCAAAACTCGAAGTTCCTGAAGTGGAAATCCTCATCCGGCCCGAGGCAGGTCAACCGACCCCCGAATACCTCACCGTCTCCATCAACGGCCAGAAGTCGCAACTTCTCCTCATCGATTGCGGCTTCGGCCACGCCTATCACAGCCGCGAGGATGTGCAACCTCACCTTGAGATTGCTTCTCACAAATCCACGTCGTTGGACCTCAGCATCACCGCTCCAACTGGGCAGAACGTCCCCCAATTGGAAATTGCGATCGTGTCAGTCGGTTACTTTTATACCTTGCCGAAGCAAGTCGCGAAACCGTGTGAACAGGCCGGTCCATCCTAAAAAGACACTGTTTATCGATCTCCCTAGAAAAACAGCGTGGCAGGGTGAGCCGGCAACGTGTGAGGCCGACCGTGTCTGAACCGCTGGCCCGGCTCAGATCCCTTGTCCAAGGTGGACCTCTCGGTATGATTGCCCGATCAACAGCCGGCATTCGGGCCCTGGCCGGAAGCCGCTCTTGCAGTCCGCCTCATTCAGGTTGGAGTCATCCCGGGCACCACGCGCCCCGCATGACGCTTGGCTTGCAACAAGTTTGCCTAGGCCGCGAAATTGAACCATAGTACAACTTTGAATTATAATTGCGACGTTCGGCATTTAGCCGCAGCTAGGGGAGAAACAAATGCGGCAACTCGATTCAATGATGCGACGCTACCTAGCTTTGAGGGTCTGCTTAGCAGTAGGCCTTTCCATTCTGTTTTTGCCGGTTGCCCACGCGGAGCAAAATCAGGTCAGTATTATCGATGGTGTCGAACAATTTCTCGCAAAGCAACCATACATTGTCCTAAGACTTCGGTGCTCGACCGAGAAAAATACTGATACGAAAGAGAATGCACCCAAGTCCCCGATCCGGAAGCAAACGTCCGACAACCCAGATTATTGGCCGATCTGCGGTTATCTCGGCAAAAGTCGGAATGACGATTCGACTTACTATTTCGGCCCGCGGTCACCGCAACGACAAGGCGCCGAAGCGGATTTTGACAAATACAACTCCGACTTGGCAAATGCCTTAGTTCGATGGCAGTCGGAGGCCCCACCATTGAGGGCCGTGCGCGCCGCCGATTATGTGCCGTACTCCGTACTGGTTGAGTTCAATTCTGCTCTCCGGCCCATCAACCCGCGCTCGCGTTTCGACGCCCCCCGCGAAATTCGACTGCATCCGGTTTTTGAGGCTCGAGCCTATATCGATGATCACTTCCTCAAACTGTCTTACGGAAGTGAACTGTTTAAAATCGACGATACAACCGTAACAATTCCAGGCGCCTGGTATGAAGTCGGTAGCGCGCCGGCGGCGACAAGCTTCGAAGAATACAACGATACGACCTGGGGCAAGCCGAATACGACGAAATGCGGTGACGGAACGCATTTCGCAATCTTGGCGCATGAACCCCACGCAGACCCCGCAGAAGAGGCCCTTCTCTTTACCCTGTTGAAGTACCTGCAGGACACATTCCCACGCCTGTTCAGTCAGTTGGTGGTGTTTCAGGAAGGTCAGTACGCTCCTGAAATCATCGCGAATAAGCTGACCAGCGCGCCACCCGTCCCTTCGCCGCAGTCGTCAGACCGCGTGGATGCATTGATTGGCGAATCTTACGCAGCGTGGAAGTCCACTGGCTACGAGCCGCTGAACAAAATCAGCATTGGTGACGGCACGACGGAGATCGTTGACGGGTTCAGCAAGTTCTTGCAAGTCAAGGGTACTCCGATAGATCTCAATGTCGCTAAGGAGACCTTAGCCACGCAGATTCGATTCTATCGAAGCGTCGACTCCGCAGGAAGCTTGATTCCCAGTCTCGCGCTCGTCAATTTGTTTGCAAACAAGGACAGCACAACTGGGACCGAACTCCGCCGACGGCTCGACCAACTGAAACCTCGCGACGCCAATTTTGCGAGCTTCTTGTTGAAGAAGGCATCGTTCCGCGGTGCGCTTGCCTACAAGTTATACGCCGAAGGGAAGGGCCCAGAACCCGGTTCAAACAGTGTCAAGATATTCGGAATCGAGAACGCGGGCTTGTACTTGGCCTCATGTTCGCTGAATGGAGCCTGCCTCGATTCAATTGCGGACCTAAGCGGGTTCTTGGGCTACGCCAGCGGCGATCAATGGATGAAAATTCAACCATATCGCGATTGGCTGATGGCAAACTATGTTCTTGAAGGCCTCAAGAACGTCCCGAGCTCCACCATACCAGTCGTGCTCGCGAGCGTCGGAACGCACCTTCCAATCGTCAGAGAACTACTCTGCCGCAAAGGCTTTACTGGCGTGATGCTCTCTTCAACGCCTGATGGAACAGACCAAGCGGCAGCACTGCTCCCAAAATTGCCGACAACCCCCTTCTCTCCACTCTTCCAGCAATATCAAAGCGTCCTATCGACAATCGCACCACCCGGCGGTGTAATTGGATCTCCAAACGGAGGAGATGTATCGGCTATCGCAAGGGCATTCACGCAGCTTCCACGCCGTCCCGACGCTACGCCAGATCGGAATCGGACCAAGCATTAAGCAGCCGCAATCTGGATTCGATCAGGAAGCCGGCGCAGATCTGGCTGGTTGCTCGAAGCGCAGCCGGCAAATCAGAATCGCAAATGCATTCCCGGCAGGACAAAAGATGTCGTTGATCATTCGTGAGAGGGATCGCATAGGTGACAAGTTCATCGTTGAGCTTGAGATCGACACGAAACGCTTCAAATCGACCAAAGCAGGAGCGCCGCTCACTATAGAGGATCCGTTTTCGCTCTCAGAAATGGTCGGTGGAGAAAGCCGACTTGAGTGGTACTTCGAGAAGTGGCTCCATTTGCCAATGCTCGATACCGTCAAGGCGGAGGAAGCCGTCCAAAGTATCCTGGACTACGGCGTCCGCCTATTTGAGCAACTCTTTTCAGATGAAAATATCCGCGACGCATACGTCCTTTTTCGAGAAAGGGCGACACGGCAAGCTGACGCCAAAGTCGAGATTATTGCAAACTCGCCAGAGTTTCGTGGCCTTCACTGGGAGGCCATGTTCGATCCGCGTCGTCAACGACCACTATCGCTCGACCTACCTTTAGTTCGAGTAGAGTTCGCATCGAATATCGAAGTTGCCGAATACGATGCCGCAGCTCCGGTTCGCGTACTCGTTGTAACTGCCCGCCCGCATGGCCAACAAGACGTTCCCTATCGGACCATCTCACGACCATTATTGGACGCTTTGGAAAGCGACGTCCCGGTTTCCGTCGAGTTGCTGCGACCAGGCACTTTTCGAGCGTTGGCTGAATGTTTGGAGCGACGCCGCGAAACTCCATATCACATCGTACACCTTGATCTCCACGGAATGCTTCTGAACTATGACGACGTAGAGAGAGTTGCGCAATCGGAGATGTCCGTGGAGCGCCACCTCATGCGCTATGGACGGCGTCAACCAGAAGAATTTGACGGACTCCGCGCGTTTCTGGTCTTCGAGCCAGATAGCGACGCAAATCCGAAGCGCATGGCTGACCCCGTTTCCGCACCCGAAATCGCCCAATTGCTTAAAAGATATCGAGTACCGTTTGTCATTTTGAATGCGTGTCAATCAGCGAAGCAAAAAGGAACCGGAGAGACAAGCTTGGGTGCGGAATTCACCCAAAATGGGGCGGTGGCGGCCGTTGCGATGGCATATTCTGTCACGGTGAGCGCCGCATCGAAGATGATGCCAGTTTTGTATCGCCACCTCTTCCAGGGCGCCTCATTCAGCGAGGCAACGCGGCGGATGCGCGTCCATATTCACAACGACAGAGAGCGCGACGCATACTATGGCAACAAGATCATGTTGGAGGACTGGATTCTTCCCGTGCTCTATCAACGACGGGACATCGTGCTAAAGGGCAGCGTATTAGATTTTTCGACGATACCGCGGCGAGCGCCCGAGCCGAGATCAAGGACGGGAGCGTTTATCGGGCGAGATATCGACATTCTCAACGTAGAACGGCGCCTGCTCCGACGGAATGCGTTAGCAATTCACGGATTCGGTGGCATTGGAAAAACAACTCTGCTGCGCTACTTGGGTTATTGGTGGCAGCGAACAAACTGGGTCTCCACGACCGTCTTCATGGCATTCGATGAACGTTCGTGGAAGCTTTTTCAAATTTTGAATGAGATCGCGAAAGCGATTCTCTCAGATCAGGAGATGCGACGCTTTCGTACCGAAGAGTCCATTGGCAAGCAGGGTATGCTGATGGCTAAAATCGGCTCTCGCAGAATAGACGATCCGAGTAGAAGATTGCTGCTAGTACTTGATAATCTAGAGACAACAACTGGAGATGCTCTAACGAAAGTCTCATTGAGCAACAAGGAATGCCGAGGCATTGGAGAGTTTCTTAGCAAACTGGTGGAATGCAACTGCCTCATACTCTTTGGATCCAGAGGACCGATAGATTGGCTGGCACGCGCGGGGTTTAACGAAGAGCCGTATCAATTACAGGGACTCGAACCAGAGGCAGCTTCCGAACTCGTCGGCAGGATATTGAAACGCGACGATATCACCGAGTGGGAGATTGCCGACCACTCGATGCAAGACCTTTTGAAGGTTCTCGGTGGGCATCCGCTTTCTCTCGAGGTCGTGATACCTGAGCTTCGCTCTCGGTCTCCGACGGAGATTCTCGATGCACTAGCGAAAGGTAATATCGCGGACCCCGACGCTGGAGAGCGCACGCGGAGCATTCCCACCTCCATCGACTACTCTTACGCCGTTCTCTCGCCAAGCGAAAAGGACCTGCTGGATTGCTTACTGCCATTTAGATCCGTCGCATACGAACCTCTTCTCTCTGAGTATAAGACATCGCTGATGCAGGAAACTGCTCTCCGAGGGCTTGCTTTCGCCGAATGGGGAGCCGTCATTCACCGAGCGAAGAGATTGGGATTACTGCAGCCGTGCGTGGATCGCTTGGTTGGGGAGTATCTTGACGTTCAGCCTCTATTTTCATCCTTTCTAGCTCTCAGGTTTCAAACCAAACAGCAACACGTCCGAGATGCGATAGATCGATCATTTCGCAAGTGCATGCGAGGCCTTGCAGACTTCGTAATCGCGAAGGCGGGTTCTTCTGATCCTAAAGAACGAAGCCGCGCTGAACACATAATTGGACTTGAGTTCGGAAATTTGAGAGAGGCGCTCAGAAGCGCGATTCTGTCTCAGGAGACTGTCCAACAATTTGTTCGTCCGATATCAAGATACTACGATGTGATAGGCGAGCATCGTGGCGGAGCGGACTTCGGAGTCGAGCTTTTGGACTCATTGGAGCGCTATCCCTATGAATCAAATATTTCGATCGAAATCGTCGCCATCATCGATGACATTGCTCAGCGAATGGTTCGACTGGGCCGCTTCGATGACGCCGAAGCACGGTACCTGAGCGCGCTTGGCCGCCTCAGTAAAGCTGATCTGCATCCAGAAGAAGAGCGACGGATCTCGGCGACTATTCTGTTCATGTTATCTGTCGTTACCGCCCAGAAACGGGAATTTGCTGTCTCTCGATCTTACGTTGAGAGCGCGCGCGAGATTAATGAAGAATTCGGCATTCTCCTCCACCTGGCAGATTGTCGCCATCAATTGGCAGTCATCCTGTACGAAATGCTGGACTTTTCGGCCGCCGAGGAGTCGTGCAAAAGCGCGATTGAGTTGTATCGTACGTTGGGATCGGACGACAAACGCGCGGTGTCCCACGGTCAGCTCGGCCACATCTATTTGGACATGGAGGCCTTAGAGAAGGCCGAAGAGGAGTACAGAGCGGCACTGGACATATTTGAAAGATATAGCGACTCAAGCCGGATGGCGATGGCCTATTACTCACTCGGCCGGATTGCTCTTGAAAGAGGCGGCAGCGCGGATTTGATAAAAGCAGAGGACTTATTTCGAAAGGCACTGGCGATAAAGGCGGAGGAGTCTGTCGAAGAAGGTACAGCCCTAAATCATCAACAACTAGGTGCCCTTGCAGAAAGACGCAAGGAGTATGAAGAAGCCGAGCGCAACTACATCAAAGCAATCGAGCTTTTTGGGAGGGCGGATGACTATCATAGCCAGTCCATGTCGATCAGGAGCTGCGTCAAGCTCGTCCGAGTAGCGCCCGAACGTCGAGAGAGTATCGCTCGAGGTGTTTCAAGAATATTGAAGACAGACGTGGAGTACATGTTTTGGCAATCGAAATGACGGCGAGCCAGCGCATTTTGCGACGGTTTGATCACACGCTGTGCGCGTAAGCGATTGGCAACGGTCACGTCTTGGGTGGACCCAGAACAAACGCCGGATTCCAGTCTGCCGGAAAGCCCGCGAAGGTGGAGAATAATCCAATGTCGCGGAAATAGGGCGCCGCAGCATCAAGACGCTCCGCGAGCGAACGCGCCGCCACGCGCGTTGCGTCATCACTCTGCAGTCGCCCGCGTACGACGTCACTCATGAGGTCGGCCGCCAATCCGAAGCCATCAGCGGTGAATGGAAGGCCACGCATTGACAATTCTCGCACGCACCACTGGATCAATTTTGGGTCGATCATTCCGTAACCTGCTACGCGCCGACACTGTTCAGTCCAAAAGACGACGCCATCGGGAATTGCCGGAAACCAGTTGGCCAGATTGCGTGCCCAGTCATGCAGCCGGTCGAATTGATTCCCCTGAAGCAGTAGTGCGGCAGCAACCGTTGCAGCAAGCGGTGAAAGCAGCT
Source organism: Bradyrhizobium sp. MI1.7 (assembly GCF_055811795.1). Taxonomy (NCBI): domain Bacteria; kingdom Pseudomonadati; phylum Pseudomonadota; class Alphaproteobacteria; order Hyphomicrobiales; family Nitrobacteraceae; genus Bradyrhizobium; species Bradyrhizobium sp. MI1.7. The sequence goes on along the minus strand of NZ_JBVVPO010000025.1, from coordinate 87,914 downwards.
TGAGCGTTTGCTCGCCGGAGTGAAACGCTACATTCAACGTCTTCTCCGTGCGGCTGAATTCTGAAAGCTGCGCGGCCGTAAGGGGATCGCGCGCGCGCAGTTGCTCCCAGGCCACCGCGATCCGGCCAGTCGGCCCCTCATTCTGCGTTGACAGATAGGTTGAAAAGTTAATGTAGTCGCCGTCCTCAACATCAATTTCGAGCTGAAAAATCGGACTTCTGACATCGCTCGGAAGAATGCAGCAGAAACGCCTACCGCGTTCGTTCTCGATGGTCATCACGTGCCCGACCGGGTCGTGCGTTTGAACACGGAAGTGTAACTGAATCCGGTGCAACTGCGGCGTCCTCACCGCCTGTGCGTATGAGAGGATCTCGACCGCCTTGTGATCGGAGGACAGATAGCTGGACAGGCCGACAATCTGGAGCTTGTCCAGCCACGGATACGTGACGGACTCAGAGCCGAAAATTGCGTGAAAGCGATCTATGTGCTCCTGGCGGCTGGCACCCTCCGCCGCCACGACGGCAGCCTGCGCTGGCTGATAGCGCTCGCGGAACCAAGTGTCATGAGAGCGCGTATGCTGCGCCGTCTTGGCTCGCTCTGGAGGAGCCCGCGTCACATCCAGCGAGAAGCTTGACGTCAGCGGAATCTCGGCGAGTTCAATCGGCTTTCCCGGGTCCGAGGAGGCCACCTCGGAACGCACTACCTGCACGACACTTTCGTTTGCCGCCTTGATCAGGGCGGCGACACGGCCTTTCATGTAGCTGGCAAGCTTGTTGATCTCGATCGTGGCGACGGGGCCTTTGCGAATGAGTTCGATCTGCGCTTCATCGAGCACCGGCACAGGCGCGTTGCTCAGCCCGTCGATCAGCGCCTGTCCGAACAGCGACAAACCGCCGGATCTCGGCGAATAGGCGCGCAAACCCGACGCGGTCGCGTACAGCACGGCCTTCTCGAACAGCGGATTGATGGGGCTGCGCTGATCGTCATTGAGGATCTTCGTGCCTTCGGCACCGCGGAGCGCGTCAACGTCATTGCGGCAACCGTCCAGCAGAAGCACATGGGACGATACGCGCGGGAGATAGGAGAGCGCATCGGTAAGGTTGGGTGTGCTGATCGCCTCGTTCATGGGCTGGCTGGGCGGTCGCAAATAATTGCTCGGCAGCAGCACCTGGTAATTCTGTCGCCGCTCCATGCCGTGTCCGCTGAACAGGAACAGGCTGCGACCCGTGGCCGGCGCCTGTAGCGCCGCCATGTCGGCGTACCAGTTTTCGATCGCGCGCTTGCAATTGTCGTACGTCGCTTCGGGCGCGTGCGCGCAAGTCGCGGCATCGCAGCCCGCCAGTTCGTCCGTCGTGCTGTTGCCTGGGCCCTTGCGCAGCGGCGAGATCAGCAGCCGCACGCGCGCGACCGGCCAGCCATCGAGTGTGTAGCCGCTGCGGAGCCAGCTAAAGAAGCGGTAGGCGGTCAATGCCGAGACGCTCAATTGCCCCAGTCCATAGGCCTGCGGCGCCGGCGCGCGGCCTCCATTGAGGTGATCGTAGCAGCTCACGCCGATGATCAGCGCATGCACACCGGGACCATCGGAGGGGCAATCGTCATTTGTCCAAAGTCCCTGCTCGGATTTGGATGGCTCGAGTGGCATGTCGGCCCCCTTGCTATGGAAACGCAGCCTTCAGCTTTTCTGCAAAGTGCCTGTAGAAGCTCGGGCGTTCGAGGTAGCCGCCGTGCGCGGCGGCAAGCGACGTGCCGCTCCAATAATCCTCGTCGTCAATGCCTTTTGCAAAGATGCCCTCGGTGGTGAAGCTGAGGATGTCGTTGCGATCCCAGACGTTCCACCAATGGCCGAGATTGGCGCTGGCGAGCGGCGTCGGCTTCTCCGTTGCCTTGGAGAACTCCGGCGAGCTTGCGAGAAACATGTTGAGTTCCTCGAAGAAACCGACCTGACTCGCGGTCGCGCACCAGAAGTCGACCTTGATATCGCTGCGGGCAGCCGGCAAGAACGAGGTCACGACGTCGTAGGCGATCTGGCCCCCCATGCTGTGGGTCAACAGCACGATCGGCTCGCCGCCGCGCGCCGCCTTGTTGGCATGCGCGAGCTCAAGCTCCTTGATCAGCACTTTCGGGATATCGCCCGGTTCTGCGGCGGTGCCGCGCCGTGTCATGTAGAACAGGAGATCGCCAAGAAAGCGCGTGACGAAATCGTTCAGCTTGGGGCGCAGCTCGCCGGCGACGAGGCCGACCGCCGCGGCCGGGCTGTCAAGTGTGCGTGAGAGGCTCTCGCTCACCCGGTCGCGCATGCCGCGCAGGAAATCCATCGCACCTTGACCCGCGAGCGTCGATTGCCGCTCGACATCCTCCTGCACCGCCTGGGAGAGAATGGCGAGCTGAGTATCAAAATCCTTGGCGGCCTTGAGCTTTGCGCGGATCGCTGGATCGCGCGCCACACGATCGGCTGCAATACCGATGCGGGCGCGCACCAAGCCGTCCACGGTGTTGCTGGCAACGGATACCGTGATCAGGTCGGCGAGGTCCTCATCGCTCAGCGCGTCGAGGCGCGCGTTCTGGGAGGGTCCGGGGGCCTGACCGCTGGTCAAGCTCGATGTCGACGCGGCTGCCCGGGGCACCTTCGCTGCGATCGCGTCGAGCAGTTCGCTGCGCTCGACCTCGGCGCCCTGTCCGAGCAGCGTACTCGGACGGGCGATGCCACCCCATTTCGGCGGATCGCACAATGGAAACCAGTCGGCCGCCCGGATCGAGACCTTGTCCGGATCCGGCGCAATCGCTGGCGCAACGATGCGACGAAGGTATTCTTTCACCGGCTCGAAATGCTTCGGATCGCGCGTGTTGACGCCATGCATGTAGATGATCGGCATCGCTTCTCCTCCAGGAGGTCCTTGGGCCCGATTAACTACTAGAGAGCGAAGTTTTTCAACCCTCGCCGCTTTGCCTCACCCGTAGCTCGAGATTGGATGCTCTCGCTGCGAGACCCGACGGACGACGACCTCACCGCCCTGCCCATCTGCCGACGAGCTATCGTTATGCTTTGACGCGACCGAACGATGCCGCATTCCGAACCCGGCTCAAGGAATTGGCTTCGCAACGTCGCCGCTTCAGCTACCGGCTTTCGGGGCTGCTATCGGCTCGGCAACGGCTCCGGAACAACCGGAAGAGGCTGTACGGGCTCTACAAGGAGGAGCTGCTGATTGCGCGCAGGCGCGATAGTCGCGAGCGGGCACTCGGCACTCGGCACTCGGAGCCAATGACGATCTCGTAGGATCAGAACCTACGCTGACCGACGCAAAATGGCTTTGTCGAAAGCTTAGCCGGCCACAGCGAGGGACTCTGCGACAATTATCTTCCGTACACCAATTTGCAGGCGTTTCGTGCAGATGGCGACGCCGCTGGTACGAATGAAAAGCGCAAGCCCCCTCTCGATGCAATCGGAACACACGGCAAACTAGATTAAATGCGCTGCGCGCAAGCGGACTTGTTTGCTTGTCAGCTTGATAGCTTGCTAACAATTCGCCACGCCGGCAGCCCGGTTTGATTCCCATAGCTCAGCGCTGCGGCCCCAACTCGTCCCGATCTTTCGGTTCACAATGTATCTTACCGTCATCCGGCCTGTATCCTACCGGTGCGGTACGGCATGGGGATGTCGCGGTTCGGCACTCGATCCGCCCGCGAGCACAGGTGCCGGAGGACCCGCCAACATTGTGACCGATCGCGCGCGGGGCCGCATATGATCTTGCTAACTTGTTAGCTCGTCGGTCCGCTGGCTTGCCAGCTCGTTCGCTTGCTGACTCACCAGCTCGATCGATTGCTCGCTTGCGTGCCTGCTATCCTTGAAGTTCCGAGAACTCCTTCGCCGCGAAGATAACCCGCAGGCGGCGTAGCCTTGCTCGCAGCCAGGAGGTTGCAGCGCTCAGGTGCAGCCCCTCCTCCCGCCACCAGCCAGCACTGCGAGCCAACGACATGCCCGACGCAGAAACAAGGAAGTCCGTCACCCTCAGCCGCGAAGAGCTCTACGCGCTCGTCTGGGCGACGCCGATGAGCCGCCTGGCGGTCCAGTACGGTCTCTCCGGCAACGGCCTCGCCAAGATCTGCCGGCGCCTTGACGTACCCTATCCGCCGCGAGGCTATTGGGCCCGCAAGGAGGCCGGCAGGAAGGTGATCCAGGCGGCCTTGCCCGCGATCCGCTCGGGCACACGGGGCAGGTGACGATCGCACCCAGCCTGCCTGCCTCACCACCGTCCGAGATGCCATCCGAACTCGAGGAGGGCCTTGCCACCGCACGCCGGCTGATCACGGGGCTCAGGGTCCCCAGCAAGCTTCATCGGCCCCATCGCATCGTCGCGGGGTGGATCGAGGAGCGCCAACGCGAGCGCGAGCAAGCCAAGCGCCATTCCTGGGGTCGCGGCGGCTACGTGCCGCCGGATTTTACGGTGATGGAGCATCGCCGCCATCGCCTCCTGAGCACCCTGTTCGCCACGCTGGAGAAGCACGGCTATACGGCGAAGGTCGACGAGCGCGGGCAGTCAGCCGTTGATGGTCTGCGAGCTCCTTGCCTCTGTCCCAGGTCAGCGACCGATCTCGCCCTCCCAATGGCCGGGCACCGCACGATCTTCAACTGACGGCGGTCGCTCGCTGATGGAGACGGCATTCTTGATCTGGCCGAGCCCGTTTCGTTTCATGCTGGCGTGCCTCGATCGGCGGACCATGCGCCTCGCCCTCAGGTGCTCAAGAAGCTCCTTTTTCAGCACGCTGCACGCCTGAATGAACAGGCTGCGATAGATCGTCTCGAGTGACACCTGCTTTTGAGGTTCCCCCGGATGGTTGATGGCGGGCTGACGATCCTCAAGCACACCTACGACCTCTCCAACGAGGTGCTGTGCGAGCGTTGGGTCGAGAACCCCTATAACTAATACTTCTGCGGCGAGAAGTTCTTCCAGCACCGGCTGGTGTTCGATCGCTCGTCGCTGACGCGCTGGCCACCGTGATCCCGGACATGGAGGCGCTGCTCGGCAACACCATCGCACGCATCCTCGCCGACAAGGCGATACCGCGGCCACAATGCGCCACCCGATCACAAGTTCAGGGTCTTCATCTCCGGCCAGAAGCGAGGGGTGACGACCAAGATCAAGCGCGAACTGCGCCGCCGGGCCGCCGTCGAACCCGTCATCGGCCATCTCAAGGCCGAGCACCGCATGGGCCGCAATTTTCTCTGGCTCCGCCAGGGGACGCGGCCAACGCCGTCCTCGCCGCCGCCGGCTACAACTTCCGCCGCCTCATCCGCTGGCTCAGCCTGATGCTGCGCCAAATCCTCTCGGCTCTCGCTGCCGCGCTTCAGATCGTTCCAGCCCGAAGCCAAAGTTCTTCACGGACGACAGCTTAGTCTAGCCACAGGCGCGACCGGAGGGTTCGTTTCCGTCCGATCGGAAGTATGGGCTGGGATATGGGCTGCCAAACAACGAGCTTCACGAAGCGCTGAAAATCAAGGAGTTTTCGTTCTGTATGGCGGAGAGAGTGTCCTGTCAATCTTGCTGAGATTGCTCGCCTTTTCCGCGCGCGTCGCGCGCAATCTACGGTCCTGACCACGGTCCGTTTTGCAGCCTCGCGACCGTAGTTTTGCGGCCAGCTCCCGCAGCGCACCGGCCTCGCCGGGCACCCTGCTCTCCTGTGCCAGCTCCAGGCAAATGCGTTCCATGCGCGCGAGCTCGTCGATGTCGTGCTGATGTTGCTCCGTGGCGACCATCAGACTCAAGCCACTGGCGGGCGGCCAAGAGGGCACGCGAGGAAGTTGTAACAAAACGACCTCGTCGGATTTCAGGGCAATCGCAACAGGGCCTCATGTTGATTACCCGGCCGTGTCCGAAGCGTTGTTGCTGGGGCGGAAGGCGGCGGCCACACCCCCTCTGCCCCGTGGACTCAGCAGAGCAGTCAAAAGTCGGCTCGATTTACTATCTGACTTCCAATAGTTGGGAGGCAGCGCGCCGGCGCCCAGTCTCGAAATATCCCCCTCTCATTGCGTTTTGGGCGAGAGATCCCCCTTGAACTCTCGCGTCGGTTGCGCTCCGATAGCCATCACTTGATGGAATCGATCATCATTGCATTCAGCTTCGATGTGGCAGCTACCATCGCAGCTTCGAGGTGCCATTCAGGCACCCAAACGGGGAAGGATCGATGGCCGAGAACACTGTGCCCGCCAATCGGAAGCGCCAGGTACTGGACGCCCATGCAGCCTCGCAGCGACAGCTCGCCAAATTGCCGGGTCAGATCGCCTGCACGATCGTTGCTATCGTTGACAGCCCGCCACTTTTTCTCACCCGGGCGGGTCTCAGCCTACTCTGATTTTGATGATGGAAACCAAATCACCTTCAAGGTCGATCCAGCCTTTCTTCACTAATTAGATAGCCACGGCATCCACTTCGGGTGAAGGCCAACCCGCCGCGCAATAATTCGAATGCTTGCACAATGCCCTTAACGCAAACGCACATAAATTTCGTCAGCGATTTCCTGGGGGAGATCATACAGGGTAACGCAGCGATTTTCGTCGGGGCCGGCTTGTCGGTCCCGGCTGGTTACGTTGATTGGCGCAACTTGCTCCGTCCTCTCGCGAAGGACCTCGACCTCAATATTGATCTAGAAAGCGATTTGGTTGCGGTTGCACAATTCCATGTCACGCACAGCGGGGATAACCGTCACAAGCTGCATGCAGCCCTGCTGGATGCCCTGTCGAAGGACGCAAAACCGACCAAAAATCATGAGCTGTTGGCTCAGCTCCCAATCCGAACAGTGTGGACGACCAACTACGACAAGCTAATTGAGAATACCTTCCGTGAGCGCGGTAAAACCGTCGACGTCAAAAGCGCCGTTCCTCAGCTTGCGACGAGCCGCGCCAATCGCGATGCCACCATATACAAGATGCATGGCGACATCGATCGACCTGATGAAGCCATTGTAACCAAAGACGACTACGAAAAATATGGAAGAGAGTTCGAACCATTCGTGACGGCTCTTGCGGGCGACCTCGTCAACAAGACGTTCCTATTTTTAGGCTTCAGTTTCACCGATCCGAACCTGGAGCACGTTCTGTCGCAAATCCGCCTGAACTTTAAAAAGAATCAGCGACATCACTACGCAATATTTCGAACGCGAAAGCAGCTCGCCGGCGAATCCGTTGAGGAATTTGCGCATCACCTAGCGCGCCAGAAGCACACAATTGACGATTTAAAACGCTTCAATATCAGAGCAGTACTCATCGACGACTACGCGGAGATTACAGAGATCCTCGATTCTCTTGTGCGCCGCTATCTTCGTCGGACCGTTTTCATCTCCGCTAGCGCGTCCGACTTCCATCCATGGGGCCAAGCAGCCGTAAGTCAGTTTGCTCAAGAGCTCGCGCGCCGATTGATCGCCGAAGGCACACGCATCGCCACCGGACTTGGACTGGGAATCGGCGACGCCGTCTTCACAGGCGGTTTGCGAGAAGCCATGAAGCAAGGGATTCGCATTGAAGACAGCCTGGTATTACGACCCTTCCCTCAGACAGGGGACCCGGCTCAACTCGCCGCTCTCTGGCACGACTACCGGCAGGAAATTATCTCGCACGCAGGGATCGCAATATTTCTGTTTGGTAATAAACACGATGCTGCGGGCTCGATCGTTCTCGCCGACGGTATGCGAAAGGAATTCGACATAGCTCGCGCTCAGCGCGTTGCTGTCTTACCAATTGGCGCGACGGGTAGCATGGCCAAAGAGTTGGCGGACGTCTCGTTAGCAGCTCCGGATCAATTCCTGCCTGATCAAGACGCCGATGCAATAGCCTTGCTCGCCTCGATCGCCGACCCTGCAGCGTGTGCGGATCTGACAACCCTCGTCGAACCTATCATCAAGCTCATCCACAAACTCCAGGAAAGAGCCTAGCCATGGCACGCAGAGTATTCTTCAGCTTCCATTACGATCGCGACGTCAGACGAATTCAACAGGTGCGGAATTCTTGGGTCGTTCGGGAACGCGGGGATGCAACTCCCTTCTATGACGCAGCCGAATTTGAACAAGCCCAAAAGCGCTTAGGGGGCATCAAGAACTGGATCGATGATCAACTCCAAAACACCAGCGTTACCGCCGTTCTTTATGGCACCGAGACTTGGAGCCGGCAGTGGGTAAAGTATGAGATCGAACAAAGCCATAAGCGAGGAAATGGGATCATCGCGATCGACATCCACAATGTGAGAGATCCACTGAAAGGGATCGATACACAGGGGCCTAATCCGCTCGATCACGTCGTTGTCGGCGGCCTTCCGCTCTCGCGTCTCTACCGTGCGAACTACGATTGGGTTCGCCATGACGGATATAACAACATCGGGGTTTGGATTGAGAAGGCCGCGCGAGACGCGGGACGCTAAGTGCCCTGCGCCCTTCGAGGGCGAACTGACCAGCCGTGGCTCTTCACCGTGATTTCCCACCCGAATGTTAGACGTAATGACAAAAACCGACGTGGCTCCAATGTCCTAGCTCTTGCGGTGTGGAAGAGTGGATATCCTCTAATATTAGCTAATCAAGAATCATGAGGGCAGCCAGAGGCACCCGCGCGAAGCTCCGTCAAGCGACCGCCACTCCTCGCACGCTGACGTGCGTGCCATTTATCAGATACAGATGCAATTATACCTCGCAGGGCATGATCTAACTTTGGTCACATGTTAGCAAAGGATGCGAAGGCGTCCTCATCACTGCGGTAAGCGCGCAACGATGATCGAAACGTTGTCTCGCCCACCCGCGTCGAGCGCTAAACCTAACAGGCTGCGGGCGCACTGCTCTATCTCGGTCTCTGTCCCAATAATCTGGCTAACCAATCTGTCCGAAACCATGTCCGTCAAGCCATCGCTGCAGATCAATAAGGTATCTTCTGAACTTAACGCTGGAGAAATTCCCACATGTGGTCGAATCGGGGTCTTTGCAACACGACCGCCAAGCGACTGGGTTATTTGGTGTGATCGCCGCTTTATTTGGGATCCGGTACCCAGCGGGACGTCGTCGTGCGTCAGTCTGATCAGCTCACTTCCTGAGTAGCGATACACTCGGCTATCTCCAACGTTGAAGTAGACTATCTGTCTTTCTCCTATGGCTACCCCCGCGATCGTCGTGCCCATTCCCTTCGAGGACAGCGCATGGTCCATTGCATCGTACACGGCGTCGTTGGCGAAATGAATTGCATTTTCCCATCGCCATGTCTCTGTGCCGTGAGGCGACACCTTGCGTATTGCCGAGAGCGCGGTCCTGCTGGCCAAGGCACCGTTGTTGTGCCCACCCATTCCGTCAGCGATGATCAGGACGCTCGTTTCGTCGGACAAACTGAACCGGCTCGGGCCGAATCTCTCTTCCGAAATGAGGCAGGCTCCAATAAGGACGGCGTCCTCGTTGATCTTCCTGACAAGACCGACGTTCGTCAAGGCGACGACTTCGAGCGCTAGCATCCGTTATTCGCTCTGCTCTTGTCGCCGCGCAGTTCCATCCAGCCTCCTGGCGAAATCGCGCACGAGTTCAGGGTCCTGCAGCAGATAACCAACCAGATGCGCCAAAGAACGTACTTTGCCGAGGTTGCCCAACATCGGCTGGTTGCAAACTAGCGCGAATTTATCATCACAAACGAGATGATGAAATTGGCTTCCCCTGCCCCCGGTTGATATTTGAAGATTGCCATATCGTTTGTTTAAGCGCTCAAGCTCGATTGCCGGCGATTCGGGTTTAGGAGGCTCTCGCAACGACAACATGACACGTACCCCACGGCTCAAAAGCTCCTCGAGTCGCTTAAGGAACAGAGCATCGACCACGGAGCGATCTACAATTCGACTTGATACAAGGAGCTGGTGATCGCAGCGCTCAAAGGCAGCTTCGCGGAACTCGGCTATTTCAAAAGGCGCGATTGGTCGAACCGCGAAGGACGCAAGTTGAGCCTCAGCCTCTGCCAAATCTTGTGCCGCGGATGCGACTGCTTCGGCATCGCTCGAAGCCGCGGAGATATCCAGTGCAGATCGGCGCTCAGCCTTTGTCAGCGCTGCTTGGTGCCGAATGCGAGCCAGCGACACGGACTGGCGCATATCTTCCGATGCCTCTTGCTCAGCAACCTTCTTTAGGATGTCTGACCCTAAGTACCGTCTAAGATCGCTAAGCGCCGCGGAGTCATCGATTGCTTTAACAAAACCCATCTTTTTCGGTCCGCCGCGCTCTGCGAATGCATGCTCAAGCGCTTCGTTCCTCGCCTCATCAACAATGAATGCGATCTGTATTTCGGAGGACCTGTGCTTCTTGTAGACTAGGGCAACGCCGGGCCTATAAAGTCTCACGCGACGCACAATTTTCTTCAGCCGCAAAATGTCCCGGCCGAGGGCGTCTCGCCCACCAGCATGTTGGGCCAACACGTGAAGAACTTCCGGGAGCGCGATTTGCTCAATTTCCGGACCCTCCGCAGGATAGGGCCGAATTTCGATCATGCGCTTCGGATCGATGTTCGCCGGGGCTAGCAGTTCCTCAGGTGGCAATCTAATTGGTCGCAGAAGCAACCGATCGTAAAGGAACACAAGCATCTCGTCCTGTGGCGAGGATTCCATCGCCTTGTCGAGCACTTCCTGCCCGCGCGGAGTTAAACTTGAACAACCATCCTCGTCACTGGTGATGTACCGATCGTTTCGGAGCTGACCGAGTGTCGCTAACACTGTTGTTGCATCGATCCCGAGAAATCCGGTAACGTCTTCTGTTCTTTGCAAGTTCTTCGACAAGCATCGCATCACAAATTCCTTGATCGGAGGAATCTCATGATGGATCATCGTTATTGAATCGACGGTGAGCCGGTACAGTGGAAGGGCAACTTCCGCGTAGTCGATGAGATCGTAGCCCGGGCGACGTTCGAAGCGCCTTGCAACATCACTTGCGTTCATCGGGCTGTCCTAATTTCGCAGCTCTCTGGGTTACCCTTAATGAAATCGAGCACGTCTCTAAATGGATTCTCTCCTTCAGCTTCACGGCAGAATTCATCATCACCGACGATCACCAGCGCGCTTCGGCCCCTCGAAAGGGCGACGTTGAGTCTGGGCTTCTCCCGAAGGAACCCGAGCTTTCCGTCTCGATTGGACCTGACGACGCTGTAAATGCAAATCTCCGCCTCGCTCCCTTGGAAGGCATCTACGGTGCTGCAACTGATTTTTAGACCAGACCATTCCTGGATCTGGTCTCGGATAGCGTCCTGAAGTGCTTTCACCTGGGCGACATATCCAGCGATTATCGCAACGTCGTAGACGGCTTTCCGCTTCTTAGCCAGAAAGTCGATTTGTTGGAGAAGATCCCTAACAATCCTGCACTCCGCTTCGTTTCGAAAACTTTGCCCTCGACGCGCTTCGCGACGATCATCGCTTGCGGTGGTCGAAAGCCAAGTGACCGGCTTAGGAAGCGTACCTGGAAAGGAGACGTCTGGCTTGCTTTTTGGACTGTTCAGCTTCCCACCGTAGAATACTTCACTGATCAAGTTCCCTATCGGCCGAACCATCCTGTGCTGGTTTGTAAGCAACGCCACGGAGTGCTCAGGCAAGGTTGACAGGAGTCGATCAAGGAGGGTCTGCTTCACCTCCCCTTCGTCGAATTGCTCCAGGCGCGTTATTTCGTCATTTTCAAAGAACGGCGGAAGCTGGGCGGGATCGCCTACCAAAATCCATTTACGGCTTCTAGCCATCGGAACCAAAATCTCCGTAGCAGTCGCCTTTGAGGCTTCATCCACAATGCAAAGATCGTAAGCAACTTCGGTCATTCCGCGAACGCTCGCCATTCCGATGCACGTTCCAGCAACAACCTGCGCGGAAGCCAGCATCGCTGCGTGAAAATCAGACGACCTTCCGACACGTAGTAACCAGTCTTCCTGCAGTTCGAGTAGCTCTCTGAAATGCCGCGCATCTTCGGTATTACCTAGAAGCATTGAGGACCAGTCGCGCAACTCTCTTGTTTCTGAGAGAGTCGAGAGCTCGGCTCCATAACCGCCAAACTGGCTCAAACGGGCCTTCACATCCTCGGCCTCCGCCCGAACACGTACGAGCGCATTGCGGAGCGCTCCTGCCGCTTCCTGAGCCTCAATGGACGCGGCGTCAGTGCCGGCGGACCCCGAAGTACCAGTCTCCATTAATGTCTTTTCCGCTCGCGCGTCGAGCGACCTCACCCGGTCGTTGGCTCTAGACAGAGACTCTTTGATACCTCCCTCCTGTTGGAGCAAAAGCGCCAAGCGCTCGGCCAACATCCCTACTTCGATATTGGCCCGATCGATTCCAGCAGACTTCGCCAAATCAGCCATGAAGGCTTGAGCTCGCTCGCGCACGGTTTCCGACCAAACTTGAGCCTTCCGATCGAGCACGAGATCGCGACAGGATGGACTGACCTTTAGATCATCAAGCTTTCCAATTCTGACAATATCGATCCCCGGTTGGCGCGCTCGGACTCGATCAATAACGTTGTCGAGCGCCACATGGGTTTGCGAAGATAGAAGGACGCGATGCTGCGGGTTACGGATCAAATACTGTACGATTATCTCTTCGATCAGCGTTGTCTTGCCAGTCCCTGGAGGCCCTTGGATCGCAAGGACATCTTGGAGCCCAAGAGCTCTTGAAAGTATCTCCTGCTTTTCAGGATCAAACGACTGTTTAGTCGCCAAAGGGGTAGTCAATGCCGCCGATGGGCGTGCCGCCGATGGCTGAACCAAAATTTCTTTTAATCTTGAACTCGCCGCCCGATCGTAGTTGATGGAATCGAGGGCCCTTCGCTGCCGTTCGATCGCTTTTTCCGCCGCGATGGTATTCAGCTCCAGCCGACCCTGTCGCGGAATCAGACTGGAGTCCCCAAAAGCCACTGTCACAACGACTTCTTGAAGATTGATGTCAACAATGTCGCAAAAGACATGTGATCCCGAGGCCGTCCTGATCACTCGCGACTGACCGATAAGCTCCAGCGCTACCGGAAGTTCGGTCGACAATGTCACGGCATTGTCTGTACGCTTGGCGTCTATGTACATGATTGCGTTTTCGCGCCTCTCTTCGTAGTCGGCTTTGTTACGAAGAAATGAGTACCAGAGCCGGAATACCCGGTCGCGCTGCTGGGCGATCGCCTGGTCCCTTCTCTCCTGCTCAAACGCCTCGATCTGCAGAGCGAGCTCACGGACCTCATCCGTCGCATCCAATACATCTGCCGGATCTTCGAAGGAGAAACACAGAGGAGCGCAAAAGCAGAGTTCTCGCTCCCGTTCAACATTTCCCGCTCCGCCTTGCCACGCTCTTTGGATCGACCACCGCGGAATGTTCTTCGCCAACCTCTGTGCTTCGAACGTCCATGTTACCGCAGTAATGCGGAGCAGTTCATTCGCGCCGTCATGCCCGGCGATGTATCTCAATCCGACCGCTACTTCGTGCAATTCGTCGAGCACAAAACGCTCAGCATCTTTGGTGCCGCTTCGGCCGATCTGGCGCAGAATGCGCTGGGCACAATCCCCTTCGAGCCGAATGTAGAGATTGAACGATGGCTTCGCTTTTGCCGCCGATCGGGAAGCAACGGCGTCAAGGTCCGCCAATAGCCCACTTGCAAGAGGTGGCCGCTCTGACGGCACGTGCGAGAGCGCCTGCTGCAGGACCAATGAAGGCACTGAGCTCTGGTCCAGACTCGCGAGCCGTTCTGACAGTTCGCCGTAATCGGTCGGCATCTTTCCCGAGAGACAGTAGATGGCCACCGCGGCCCAAGAAAAACAATCTCGGGAGCAACTCCATTCTCCTCCATCGTCTTCAGGAGGAGTGAACGGAGCTGAGCGGAACTGCGCGAAAGTTAATCCGAGCGAGGGACGCTCGAACTGCTTGGCGATGCCGTAGTCGGAGAGCTTCGGAACCGACGTATCGTCAATAAGTATATTCTGAGGCTTGATGTCTCGATGGTTCCATCCTCGGCTCTGGGCGTAAACCAGTGCATCGAGTATGGGGCGCCCTATCGACGTATAGAACTCTCGCCACTCCAACGCACCACGCTGCGCAATAAAGTCAAAGAGGTTCGTGGGCACCCACTCTAGGACCATGTAAAAGCCGAGCTCGTCGGCGCCAGCGTCCAGCAGTTCTACGATGTTCGGATGTTGGCAAAGATCGGCTAGGGCCGCGTACTCTCGATTAAAGCTGTCCTTTAGACGCAGATCATCGGGACTCCCCGCCTTCATTCTCTTGATCGCGCAGAACCGGCTGGTCTTTAGGTCGAATGCTTGGCTGACGGTTGACATCCCGCCTTGCCTAGTTGGTTCGTGCGTAAGGGCATAGCGGCCATCGATGATGCGCCCAGCCGCGCTTGGATTGATGCTTGAGTTCAAATGCGTAAGGCCCCCGCCTCCAATAACGACAGGCGCAGGCAAGCGCCTTCATTTTAGACTTATTCTGACGTGTTGTACATGTGGTACACAACCTTACTAAAGTCGCAAGTGCGATTGCAAAGCAACTCCTTGGGCGCCTGATGCGCCGCCCGCCACAGGTACATCCGCTTCGCGCTTGGCAGAGGGTTGATGTAGCGCTCGTGTCAGATCCAAGTGGCAGGCTTCCAAAATGTCTGGCAATCGGAGTGCGTGGACCTTCGGCGACATCAGACGAAGCGGCACGGCAAAAATGTAGTTTTCGACCGTAGACTTGAGAGGCGCGACCGACGAGTCTGGAAAAACAATTGAAACTCAACTCTTTAGACGTGTTGGTCGGAGGAGCGGTGATCCGCCCCCATGCTTCGACAACTTGACTCCCCCTTTGCCAACCCGAAACCTCTGGCGAACAAGCTGGTGGAGCTCGCGGGCCGCCATTCGCATCCGAGTGCCCGCAGTTCGGTCGAGAAGCCGACGAGATCCTGGAGACTGCGGCCTAGCCGATCGACCGACCAAGCGGCGACCAAGCTGACCTTGCGGGCGGTGGCGTCCTTTAGCAGCCGGTCGTAGCCCGGGCGCTTGTCGCGGCCCTTCCCGCCGCTGATACCAGCGTCCTCGTAAACGCCTACGACCTTTCATCCCGAGCGCGCGACGACTGCTTCTAGTTCTCGCCGTTGGTTTTCCGTCGTCTGTCCACCCGATGAAACCCTCAGATGGATGCCGACAGGCTTCATGATCGCCCCCGGGCGGCAACAACCGCTCTGCAAACAAACTAGTTTTTCGCCCGGAAGACTTGGGGTTTTCCGTATGGCCGGATTTGAATCGGCCTACCAACGCGCTTCGGGCTGATAGGCAATCTGCTGCAGCTCTTTGTTTGCGTTGCCTCGGCCTTGGTACGTCCCCAAGAGTTCTCCGGCGTCCTCAAGGCTCTTAATTTGGTAAAGCTTCCAACGCTTATCCTTGCCGCCGCTTTCCAACCGACCTTCGTCGCAGTTGCCGCTATCAGTGATCGTGTAGCATCTTCTATCGTCGGCCCTGTCCGGCTGAGCTGTGGACCGTTCCATCGCCTTGCACGAACGCACCTGGCCAGCCGCCGTGCACCTCAATTACTTCGTCGATTTCTTTCATCAGACGGATGGTTTCGGACAGCGCCAGTACTATCTTCTGATAGTGGGCGATATCTGCCTTGGAGAGTGTGCGGCCTTTGCGGTCTTTGAGCCATTTTTCGCAGACCTGGTAGCCACCGATGTGGAAGTTCCATACGGAGTGGGACACGCCACGGAAACCAATCGTGCCGGGCGTCGCGGCCTGATTATTCTTCGTTGTCGCGTCTAGCCAAACAGCATCGTCCGACCACCCAACTCGCTCGACGTAGGGATTCTTTGGGCCAGCATAGGTATCGATGAAGTGATCCAGTTTCGGTGATTCCATTAGGTGCAGGGCGATGAGCTCTCGCCCTAAGCCGGCGAGTTCAACGAACAGCTTCAAGCTACCAGGAAGCGGTATGCGCGGAAAATCGCTCTTCAGAAACTCGTCGTAACGAGTCCGATATTTCGGACTATGAAATACCGAGTAAATATATTGAAAAATATCTTCTGCTGATTGACCCGCGGGTAACTTCTGCGTTCCCTCCTGCCGAATTCCCAACGCCGTTGCCAGAGTTCTCAAAAACGAAGCAGAAAAATTAACGCGATGATCAGTAATCAGACTTCGCTGTGAGGCATCCGGCTCTTCTACGAGATAAAGTGGAAAGACACTGTTCGTGTCGTAAGCGGACATCGCCTTGTGGGAGCTAACGGTTCGGGCGGTCCAGACATCCCATTGGTCTTTGGTCATGCGAGTGGCTAGCATCGTCAGGTTTCGGCGTTGTCCGACGACATGTTGCATAGTCGGCCATGAACGACCCCACACGAGTGTCGCGTTAAAGAATATCCAGCGAGAATCGAATGGTCGATAGTTTGTCTTGATTACGGCTTTCGGAATATCAACATACTTTAGCTCTTTTCGAGCGCGCCCAACATCCCACCCCTTTTTTTCAGAAACATCGAAGGTCTTCAGCAACGAAACGTCGTTTTTGCTCGAGGCGTTGAATGCTCGAACACGCTCAACAACAACATCTCGTTCGAAGTCGATAACTAGGTTGTCTCGCGCGGTGATGTAGCCCGCGCCGTTCACAGGCATAGCTGTTGGCAGACTAGGCCAAACCTCAAACTCAGATTTCAGTGAGCAATTTTGCGGGACGAAAAGATACAAATCCGCCGTCGGGTCAATTGGCTGCCAAACTTGCGTGCCAACGCTGTTCGCGGCTAGCCAGGCTTCCTTGCTTTCCTGGGTTCCCCATAGTTCGTGGTGCTTCATCTCACAGGAAGCGTGAGCGCCTGGCAGGCGGACACTTAAGGCAATAGCCACGCCCTGCTTTATTTGAAAGAGATTCTCGTCCTTGCCGCCAGCAGGCGCCTGCTCTTTCTTTGTTGAGTTGCCGTGAAGATCATTAACCCAAAGGCGAGAGTCAGAATTCAGCAGGCTCCACCTCATCCCGCGCATAGTCGGATTGTCCAAGAACGAGTGATTAGTGATCAGGCCGGAAACTCCCACTTCGGATCGCTCGATGGCTAGTTGCGAGAGACGAGCAAATTTCACGTAGTCATCATTTAGGTTCTTCTCTAATTGTAACGCGCCACGCTCTCGAATTCTTTCACCGTTTATAAATTTATAATCTTCGATAAGCGCTCGATGCTGTGGTTCCAGATTCGCCGACAGAAGAGAATATGGAGGATTACCTATCACCACCGTAAAGCGTTGCTTTCGCTTGACCTCATTTACAGCTTGCGCTTCGTGCGCAAGAGCCGGAATGGCGAAGAAAAATCGACCTGATAAGTCGTGCGCCGACTCAAGCGCGTTCGTCAGATAAACTCGTGCCCGCTCGTCGCTGCCGAAGCGGTAACCGGTCTCATAGAGCTTTAAACCTATCTTCAGATGGGCGATGGCGTAGGGCGCCATCATCAATTCGTAGCCGTGCAGGCGTGGCAGCAGGTGCTGGGGAACGTACTGGTTCCAAAGCCTAACGATGTTCTCCTGGCTCACGCCCTGTGCCTCCCATTTGGCCACGAGCGTTCTGTGGATCAGATCGATAACTTCGACGAGGAAGGTGCCAGTGCCGGTCGCAGGGTCGAGTATTTGGACAAACGCTTGGCTGGCTGGAACACCTTCGGGGATCTTTAGATCCCCGTGTCGCTTTGCCATCTCGCCCCATGAGATCGTATCTGCGAGACCGTCCTGGAGACCAAGCTCAGAGCGCAGCAAGTCGTCCACGGAACGCACGATGTAGGAGACCACCGAGCGTGGGGTATAGAAGACGCCACGCTGCATTCGTTTCTTAGCATCGTATTCCTTCAAAAAGAGTTCATAAAAATGGATGACCGGATCTTCCTGCGGGTTGCGATCTCCGAAGTCGCGGACGACGGCCTCCATGTTGGAGTTGTCCAACAACTCCACGACCTCGCTTACTCCTAATTCGTCGAAATCGATGCCTGGCCCGCCTGCTTTGCCGCGCCGCCCGCCGACGTGAAGGAAAGTCTCCATCAGCTCGCGCAAGAATGGATTAGTGCGCATGTGGGCAGCAAAGTCATCCGTCGTTTTCTTCTCTGGGTCAGCGATACGCGCCGAAAGCAAACCATAGGCAATGGTCTGAGCGTACATATCTGCAAAGCCATCGGGGTCAAGGTCGTGGACGAGCGCCTCCTGGAACGCCGTCATCAGTTTGGTGAGCAGGCCCTCCTCCGTTTCAATGGCGAGGGCTGCCTTGATGCGGTCACGGATGGCGCGCGCCAGTTCGGCAAGACGAATGGATAGGTCGCGTGAAGTGGTAACAACCTCCCGGTGTCGCACGCTAAAGGCTGTGCGCCAGCTTCTTCGCCAAGCCTCGACGTCTGCGTCGTCGTCGGGCCAAGCGAGGTGCTCCGTCAGCTCCTTGGCCACATTATCGAGGTGAAGCGCTGTATCTAGATTGTCCCAGCCCAAGACCTTGAGGGTGGGTAAATCGTTACTGTCCTGCGCCTTCGAGAAATGTGCGAAGCTAATCTGTCGTTCATCGCCCTCGCCGTAGTTGGAGATGAACAGCAGATCATCCGCAGACCAAGCGGCCCGCTCAGCGCTATTGGCAGAGGATCGCTTCTTTAGCGCAACTTGGCTCAGAATGCGGCGGAGTGCGACGACCGGCAGATTTTTCGGCTCGAACTTTACAAAAAAGATGCCCCATGGCTGCTTGGACGAGAGCGGGCGCAGACGCTTGATTTCCTGGATCTTCGCCGAATTGTGAGCGTCAATACCGAGTTCAGCGGCCGTGAAATCGTAGAACAGATCGTCCACGTCTTCGAAAGAGTCTCGGGCAATAGGCCATCCCATCTCATCGCGGAGGTAAGCGATGAGCTGGTCAAACCGCTTGATCCTTGCAAGCGCGGCGCGGTGATCGGTCGACATATGCTCAGCCCTCGTTAAGTTCCATCCAGCATTTGAGTGCCGGCTTCACACCCACGGGGGCGTCTACTCTTTTAAGGTACGTGTTCTTGATGTGCTTCTCGATCTTGCCGCGGAGATCGATCAAGGTTTTTTCGTTTGTCTTGCACTGCCGTGGCGTTTCCGCTTGGGAGCGAATACTGGCGACTATGTCGCCTGGCTCTTCAAGGACCGTATTCCGACCCAGGTCATACAGATACCAACGTGTAGTACCTGCTTCATGGGTAAACTCGCCGGTTTCCTTGTCCAGGGCGGGGAGACCATAACAAAAGAACACACCTGTCGTACCCTTTGGCGGCCGTTGCCTTCCACTAAAAAGCCCGCCGGGCATTCCCCTGAGGCGATCTTGAAGCGTCGGATCCGTC
The DNA here is from genome assembly GCF_055811795.1 of Bradyrhizobium sp. MI1.7. Taxonomy (NCBI): domain Bacteria; kingdom Pseudomonadati; phylum Pseudomonadota; class Alphaproteobacteria; order Hyphomicrobiales; family Nitrobacteraceae; genus Bradyrhizobium; species Bradyrhizobium sp. MI1.7. Next base: position 68,627 of record NZ_JBVVPO010000025.1, on the reverse strand, counting down.
AATAGCAGGGCTTGGTATTCGAGATGCATGTCTTCGATGGCAGTTTTGGTGCCTTCATATGCGTGATTGAACTCCCTGAGTGCGTCGTAATCATCATCCGGCCTCAGAAGCTTCTTTCCCTCGATCCCGAAAGTCTTGGAAATCAGAAGCGTTTTCTGAGTTACCTTGGTGTACAACGTCAGAATTGCGTTCAGCTCGTCAGGTGGCAGGAAGTTCCAAAAACTTACTTTGCCGCGCGATGAGGTCACCTCTGGGTGATCGTTGACCAGCCGCTTCTCCACCTCTGGATTCATGCGGCGATCAACGCGACCAATACGCTGCATCAACCGCACAGGATTCCAGTGAATATCGTAGTTGATCATCCGGGACGCATCTTGAAGGTTCAAACCCTCGGAAAGCACGTCTGTTGAGATCAACACCCGAATCTCAGCGCGACTGCTGTCGACGAGCATCTTGCTGGTGTGGGCATTGTAATAGGGTGAGAAGCGTTGGATAACGTCGGCACGATTTGTCTTGGTCCCGCTGTCGACCTGCGCCACTCCCTCAACGCCTGCCTTGTCCAACTGACGCTTCAGATACCTGGCGGTATCGGCGAACTCCGTAAAGATCAGAATCTTTTGGTCCGCCAGCTCCTTGGATTTGAGCAGACGAATGAGTTTCTGCAACTTGTCATCGTGCTTTGTTTCGAATTTTCTGGCCTCCTCGATAAACTGAACGATCTGGTCCAGGTCCAGAAACGTCTCTGACATCATCTCGGCAACGTCGTAGTCCTCTCGCTTGAGGCGCTCCACAGCGTCGAGCATTTCTTGCGGCACGACATCGTCATCAGGGTCGCTGTCGTCATCCTCCCAAAACTCCAGTTGCCGCGCTGCAGCGTAGCCAAGAATTTCCGCGTTTTGCGATTTCCAGCGTTCCAATCTCTTCTTTTCGGAGTCAGTTTCGCTGTGCACCTCAAGGAACGCCAGCAGCTTTCGGAGAAGGCGATCGCAGGACAACTCGAATGCCGCCACGGAACTTTCGAATCGCTTGAGAAAATTCGTCCTGATAAGACCAACGACCTGTTCCAGGCGCCCCTTCTCCAGGGCATCAATGCTCTCGTCCGGGCCCACGTACCATGTGAGCGGATAATACATCGGCAGCGTAAATAGCGGCTTTGTTCGGGTAAATGCTTTCTCAAACATCTCCAGCAGGCGGCCATAGGTCTTCCGGATGGAGTACTCGGCGACCTGGGGAGCTTTTCGTTCCGGAAAGACAGCGGCGTTACCTGTCTCACGCATCTGGCTCTCGCGTGCGTAGGCCCTACTTCGCTGCACAACGAGATTCTTGAAGGTCTCGTCGGCGGCGAGAAAATCCTGTACTTCCGCGATGTGCCCCGAGACATCCGCGACTTCATGGCCGACGGTTCTACGTAATTGCTTTTCGATATTGTTGAAATGCGATCGCAGATTATTTACGCCGAGAGTCCGTGCGAAATAGGCTTCGTCCCGGCGAGTAAACAGCTCCGCCATATGCCGGAAATCGCTGATCCGATTATTGATCGGAGTGGCCGTGAGCATGAAAAGGCTCTTCGGTCGGACCGACGAATCCAGGAGGTCGTAGAGCTGATAGTAACGCGATGGTACGCCCTCATCGTCGGCACCTCGGCGGCTTCCGGGATTACGAAAATGATGGGCCTCGTCAATGATCACGACATCCGCCAATTCTGCAATACGGCGAAACCGCTCCGGAAACTCGCCTCTTCGACCAAGATCCGTATGACTGAAAACCGCCAGATTACTGAAGTCAGCATTTCCTCCGATGCCACCGATATGCGGGAGGTATTCGCGGAGATGAGGCTCCCAAACACCTTCCTTCGCCGCTTTCGGTGCAAAGAGCACCACCCGCTTTCCCTCGTGCAGGACTAAGCGCTCGATCAGCATCAACCCAACAAAGGTCTTACCCAGGCCGACGCCGTCACAAAGAAATGCGCCCCCATGCTGCCGGGCGATCTTCATCAAGGCCCAATATGCCTCCTTCTGGTAGCGATCAATTTTGGGGAACATCTGTGAGCGGGCCTCGTCCCACTCGGTCGCCGTCAATTCATGCCCGCGGAAAAACTCCTGAAGCGCCTTTGTATAGACATCGAAGGGCGAATAAAGCCGGACATGGCGCGAAATCGCTTCGAAAATATGGTCCGTGACGTCAGCAGCTTCAGCCCAATGAGCCTCAAACCATTCCTGGAGTTGGATAACCTCGCGTGCACTCTGAATCTGGACGTTCAGCTCGATATTCTTGGTCAGTCCCGGCATCGTAAAGTTGCTTGAGCCGACCAATGCTTGGGAACCGATAACGTCGAGTTTCGCGTGGGTAATATATGTTTTCGCGTGAAATTTTTCGCGGTCGTAGACCCGGCATTCGATCTGCCGGGACTGAAGTGCCGCGATGATCGCAGGCACACCTCGAAGGAATGGATTCGGATCCTTGGTCGCTTCCAAGCTTTTGTCTAGCTCGTCAACAGCTTTTTTGACCACGGCATCCAAAAAGGCCTTTCGTGTTCGGTGCGTTGTGTCGGCTCCCATAAGTATTCGGATTTTGCTGAGCGACTGCCACTTTCCGTCAAGGGCCAAGATGGTGCCGATGTCGAAATAGCCAGTAGCGATATCAAAACCTTTGGCTATCTCCGTCCACTCTTCCAGATACCGAAGCGCGGTCCAGCCCGACACACTATTGTCAACAATGAAAAGATCACGGCCCTTTCGTTCTTCGTTCATGACCGAGCTCCCCGAGCAGAGGCAACCACGGCCTGGCGCTTCAGAACCTCGGTCTCGAAAGCATCGAGAACGAGATCGTACGATCCCTCATTCTTTCCAACCTTCTGTGGATCAGCACGGAAGGCGTCTAGAATAACTCGGTATTTTTTCACGATGGATTCCAGATGCTCATCCAGGAAGTGGAACGGATCTTCCTTCCAGCGGACGTGTCCATTTGCTTCCTTCGCCATGAGTGCCTTTAGCCCATAAACTAGGGGCATGATGAGCCCATCTGGGTATGCGTAGTCGACTTCGACATCGGTGAAATGGGCCCGAGGTTTGGACCGCATCCTGTCGGCCATCTTGACCACTGAAAGGCCCCCAAAACGGCCGTCGCGATCACCATTGTAAGCGGCGGGGAAATCCCGATAGATCTTGTCGTAAAGTTCCGGAAGCTCGCCGGCAATTACAAGCGCGCTGTGCACAGCGGTGTTGTGTAGTTCATGTGTGTAGTCACCATCCGAGACGCTGGATACGCGCTCGTCGCTCATCAACGTATCGAAGTGCTTCGCAAGCTCGCCTTTGTTGCGGTAAAGATTTTGAGGCGGGATTTTGAAATCGACGGGGAGATCAATTACGGATAACGGAATCCAGGCGAGCGCGATTAGATCGCGTACCTTGATCTCACCACCGTCATTCGTTTTCCACTCGACACGACTTGCAATCGATGGCTGCAAGGATCTTCGAAGATATTCGTAGAATCCCTTCTTGTTTGCTTTGGTTTCCAAAGTCAGCTCGACGTTGTTGTTGCGCGCAGCGCAAATATCGAGAAGAGAACTGTTGAATTCGTCAACGGTATCGCTGTTGGCGATGTCCGCTGGCACAAGCACTTCGACCGGAACAAGAAAATCGAGCGGACCGCTTCCCGATTCTTCGCCTGCAATTCGCTTTAGTTCTTCGATCTCGGTGCGATTAGCGGCCCAAGCATCCTTGAGCTCCGTCCAACGCTTGATCTTCTTGAAAATCCGGTCATCGCCAAGGGCTCGCGCTAGGACGTATGTGCCGATCGCCAGCATATTATGCCCGCCGTCCAGGATTCCCTCGATTTTGGTATTCTCGAAGCGGATTTCGTAGCGTTTGCGTTCTAGTGCTGCGTAGTTTGACGCGCCAACAAGAACGCCCTTGGTCTTGAAAGGGAAAGTATCTGGCGTCTCGCAAATGCTGTCGATGATATCAGCAGTTACTGCGCCGGCCTTGGCCTCGCGGGGGTTCGCTTCGAGGTCTGCGGCGTCAAACAGCTGCAGCATATTCTTGGCCCTGACAAAGCCCACAATTCGGCGAACGGGACCCTCCGTTTGCTCGGACACCTGTTCAAAGCGGATAACGATTTTAGCGGGATTCATTTTCGGTTCTCCAAATGGAGAGACCGATTCTAGATGCGGGTTCACGCATATGACGGCTCGATCGGAGCGCAAAATGTCCCGAAGAACCATCGCTATCCAGCGACACCACTACCAGAACCGTCTCAGGTTCTTCTTTTCAGCTTCCGTCCGGAAGCTCAGTTAAGATGCACAATCGCGGGTTGTCCGTCAAGATGGTTCGTCTTCGAAGATAAGGTTATGAGCTCGCTTAACCGGCTGGGCCGCATCGAACCATCAAAAGTTAACCGGTTGGGTTCAGCACCTCTGCTGCCTCCCACGGCGAAGGGCTGGTGAACTTGGACTTCCGGCCGAAGATGCCCCCTCGCTGTTGCGCGCTCGCGCCCGGTCAGTTCGCGCTTGAACCCGGCGAGACTGTTCAAAACAATCTGGCTTTTTACGCCTGCTTATTAGACCTTAGCCCCACCTCGAGACGCTGCGCCGTCTTACTCCTGGGCGCGCAAGTGGTATCCCGAGCTTGTTCGCTCGGGAGTAAATCGAGCTGATGCTTCGGTCCATTTGTTCAGCTATGACGGCGGCGCTTCGACCTTCGTGCGCTAAGCGCCGAAGTTTATCATCTTCTTCAAGCGCCCACCGCGGGCTTGCGATAAGGCGACGCTCGCTCATTTATCCCTCCGTCATACGGATCTTTGGAAACGCAATTGTCCGAGACCCGAACGAGGTCGTCACTATACACTCCATAGAGATACACTTCATAGAGGCGGTGGTTGCGACTTCAGCTCAGGCGGCTAATCATGCTATGATTGACGTTATACGACCGCGCAATTTCCGTTAGGACCTCTCCCGCCTCCCGGCGAGCGATTGCCTCTCTTCGCTGGTGGCTTGTCAGTTTCGGCCTACGACCCAGAATGCCCCCCTTGCTTTCGCTCGCTGGCGACCCTCGCCGGTCCGCATCCAGATAAGTTCCCGCTCGAACTCGGCGAAACCGCCAGCCGGCCCCTTTTTCGGCAATCGTGCCCAACAGATTGAGCAGATCGCGGGTGGACTGCGCAAGTATGTCGGCTTTCGCCGCCGCGTATCCACGGTCCATCCCTCGTTCCCGATCTCTGGAAGCGATGGTGACCGTTTGCCGCGCGCCGCTCACTGCTGCGCATCTTTCAATCCGCTATGGCTCGGCCCGCGCGCCGTTCTGCTCTGCTGTCTCACTGACTTGGAACGACTCGAAACGGTTGGGTTCAGGTGAAACACGAATCAGTGTCTCACAAACTCTCAAGGCGGTCGGTAGACATAGATTTCACATCCGAACCGAGGTCCCCTACCCTACCTGAGCCGTGGCTGGGACTATCTGTAGCTTACCACCGTAGCTAGTCTCGCGCGTGTTCGACGGTCTGCAGCAAAGATAACAAATTCAACATTTTGGCTCGACTGGTGGGAGGAGCCCCGTTCCGCCAGCCCGGCGGCGGCCGGAAATTTCTGGTCAGGCTCAAGAGCCGGCTTATCCCCAAGTGAGCTTGATGTGCGCTGTCGAAGGATCCGTGGTACATGCGCGGTGAGCCAGGCGCACTGTCGAACATTCTGACAATCCAGCGAGAGCCGTGGCCGCGTGAAATTGGAGTCAGTCATCCTTCAGGAGGAGATATGGCTCGATCTTTAGACCGCGTGCTATGCGAGCGATATTGTCAATTGAGACGTTCCGCTCAGATCGTTCCACGCCACTCAGGTAAGTCCGGTTAATCCCGCACTCATAGGCCAAAGCTTCCTGGCTGAGCCCTCGCTTTGCGCGAAGGCGACGCATGTTCTTCGCCAAGACGTCCCGAAGCGGGCCTTTGTGAGTTCTTTTCACCTTCGCAATTTCGGCGGAACACCGCTTTTAAGGCGACCGCTTTTAAGTTACATTCGCTAGTTGCGGAGGAATAATTCATGCGCTTCGGAAGTTTGGCCTTATCGGCAGTGGTCGTGCTTTGTGTCGGTTCTTCAGTGGATGCCCAAGGCGTCGACTTCGATCCCCGTGCTGCCACGTCAAATTTGGCGAGATCAGTGACGGAGGATTACCAGCGGGAAAGAGCCCGGCAAATGCGCCGAGAGAAAGAGGAAGAGCAAGCGCCCGCGCTGGACTTTTCGCCATTCGCAATCCCAGCTGATTCCGGGAAACCTTCGGTGAGCGACCGAGGAATCACGTGCACTACTATCGGTTTGAGCGATGGCGATAGCATCACCACATGCCGGTTGCGGTATGCGTTGCCTCTCCTCGGAAGACGCCGCAAGTACAGCGCCCCCCGAACATGAGCAACCAATCGGTCAGCCTGAAGACTGGACATATCTAAAACGCAGGAAGTGGGAGAGCCGGTGTCGTGGGCGATATAGATGTTGCATCCTTCATTGCAGACTTGCGGCAGCATCTTCCTTATGTCCCGCCTATTCCGACGCAAAAGTTAAAATCTCAGCATCGGTTGCGCGACTACGAGGGCATGGTGCGCCTTATCCGGCGAGCCATGAACCTAGACGTCCGTCTTCTGGTGGGCTGGGTAAACGACGGTGGCCCAAAGGGCATGTCTAACTCTCCAGCCTGGGTCGAGATTCCGGCCAACATGCCGTTGTACGGCAGCTCAGAGTTTAAGACGCTTTCGATTAGAATGTTTCTTCGCAAAGAATTTCTCGAAGCTAACAGCTACGACAAGATCGCAATCACGATTGCGCACGAACTATCGCATATCGTTCTGGATTCGATCCATCATCCGTTGCGCAAGGAAGAAAAGGCGGTGGACCTTACGGCCATGCTCCTTGGATTCAGCCGCCTCTATATGGTCGCAGCTCACACATCGAAGGGCCGCCTTGGATATTTGACGTCGTCCGAGCTGAGCGCGGCTATCCGTATTTTGGTGCCAACACGGTTCCGCGTTGCACGCGCACTATCTATCTTCGTTCAAAGCTTCTCAGTCCCATTGATTGCGATTGGCGTGGCGCTCTCGGTTTGGGGGAGCGGGAAGTTAAACTCGAAAAGTACGCTTCACAAAGATCTGCAAGCTGAAGCTGCCGACCTGCTGATACCAAGGCCGATAAATTCCAACATTACCCTCGTTGGTGCGCAGGTTGGCTATTCTTCGTTGACCAAGACGTTCCTAGTCACGTGGCCTACACAGCTCAACTTGACGGGTCGTGAGCAGAGACTACGCGATGCTGTGTGCGCAAAGGACCGGACGAAAATCGATGCGGGCGCTGTTTATGCGTATGAGTATCGGGATCGGTATGGCTCCCTCATCAGCAAATTCGAGATTTCCTCGTGTCCACGATAGTAGCTCTGCCAACCTTACGTTCTCGCTGCGCGATGACACCGAATCAATGAGGCCCCTTGATCCGGCGTTCACCACTACCAAGCTTTCTCTGATTGGACCTTTGGCAAGGCGAAAATCCGAGCCAGAACCGGAGCAAGCGATCCCTGTTCTGGGAGGCATGATCGTCTCACCCAATCTGTTCGAGAACCTGGAGGTTTGGCAGAAATACTTGGGTGAGTTGCGTCGTGAAGAGGCTCGAAGTCGCGCACGCCGAGCAAATCATTGCCGAGAAAAAAGGGAAGCACGGAAGTAAATCGGCGGGATGTCGGCTTTTGGCAAAACAACGGCGCAGACCAAAACATTCAAGAGTGTAGGGCTCTACGAACATGGTTCGGGTCGACCCAAACTATTACATCATCCTCTGCGCGAAACGATACGCGGAGACGTGCCGAAAGCTACGTAGCGGCGAAAGCTCAGTTAGTAGCGCGGCCACCGTTTTGGGATACCTCCTAGAGGGCGGACAGAAGGAAGCCGAGGTCGAGCGGCGCTGGCGGGAGAGGTATCTTTCAGTAGATGTGTCGCAATGGATCCGAAAAAAGGAGGATGCATCCCGGCTGCTTACAACCGCAGAGACTGAGGCCATAATTAATTACTACGCGGTTCCTCCCATAGGGCTGTTGCCAACGCACTCCGCTTCGGAGCTCCATTTCCTGGCCGACATGCTCGACGGGTGGGCAGCCACGCGCCGATTAGATGCCGTGCTGAGCCTCAGGATGATGGGAATGGCCGACGGCTACCGAATACTGGCCGATGCAGTCGGTGCCAACTACGTGCCCCCGCCTCAGAACGAACGGCCGAACTGCGATGAGGGTACACAATGCCGTCCGGATGCGCTTCGATAATCAGTCGACTGCGAGCTTCGAATAGTCTCCGCCCCAATGACCATCATCCCTACCGCACTTGGCTTCTGTCCATGGACGAAGTTCGCTGTCTCACCTCGCTACATTCTACATTCAATGTCCCACGCTAAGCGATTCTATCATCGGCGCTTTCCTCCGCGAAATGCGTGAGACACCCTAGTCGGCTCCGTCAGTGCACTGACTCACTGTCTGACGCATGGGATAAGGAATTGGCGCAAGCCCTAGACCAGTGATTGAGGTCGTCCTCGGTGCTGCCGCCATGGCCGCCCCGCCCGCCCCCTCTGCCTGGGTCACGGAAATCGGAGATCAGCTCTTATTGTGTGGTCTTAGCTGCCGGCGATGCTGCCGATGCCGCCGCCTCTCGTATGTGCCATGTCGTCTCCTATGCTTGTGGCAATGCCAGCGGTATGCCCGTGGCATTGCTTGCGGTATGCCGTGGGCATGTCTCAACCGCGCCCTGTCTCATCTCGATCACGAGTCGGGCGGTGTCTCGCGCGCCACGGCCGTAGCCGATCTGCATGCCCATGCAGTAGCCGTGGAGAGGATGATGCCAGTGCCACACAGGCTCCAGAACGCATCCAGGACGCGCCAAGCGAACTTCACGACGCTGCCGCCTCTGCCGGCGGGCCGGGCGCGGGGCAAGCTTGGCCTCGACCACATTGGCGGCCTGCTCCATGAAGGCGAGTACGTCTTCCAGGGTCCGGCCCTCGGCCAGATTGTATCGGATCACGGGATCGATCTAGTTGCTGCCGCCCTCAGGCGTAGCGCCCAGCTCGCAGACCATCGCGTATAGGGTGTCCCACAACATCAGCCCGACATGGGTGGGATCGCCGTGCTGCTTTTGCGCCTTCACCGGCGCGTCATAGACCGAGAATGACCGGAGGCGGTTGTTCACCGGACCCGGCCATCGCCGCCCGTGCCGGTCTCCAGCAGTCGCACAGGGGCGCCAGAAGCGTCCCGGGCCGCCACAGCGATCCCGGCCTCATCAATGCCTGTTACCCAGCCCTTCGAGGCGATCAGCCGGGCCGATCAGTTCTGGCGTTGTATGTCTCATCTCCTGTCTCACAGGCCCGAACAGGCTATAAGCCGCGGAAATCAGTGCCGTATCGTGCATTGCCATTGGGGCGACTGTCTCATGAGACAGGTGAGGCGGCGCGGTGAATCAGTGTCCCTCGGGCGGAGATGACTAGTTTTCTTTCCCGTCAGCAACGCCGAAAGCTGCAAACCGCATCGGGCGCCGATTTAACCGCGCCTCAATCGCGCCGGGACCTCTCTCTCTCTCAGATGAACGGCGGTACTCTCCTCCTCCTCAGAATGTCGCGTTAGGATGTACAAATTATACTGGCCAGTGTGGCCCAACGCACCGGGTAATCAGAACGCCTACCTAGGTGAATGGGCTTGCACTCCACCTTCTGAAGTCGATGCTTGGACGGCAGATAGCTCAACGTGTTCAGGTGTGGTGCTGGGGTTCACATGCAGGGAATCGAATCGAATGTTGCTCGCCTTGTCCGATCGGTCGAAGACCGTTTCCGCCCATCCGACGTAAATGTAGAGGCACTCTGCAAAGCGATCAGCTGGTGTTTAGACTGGTTTGTAGACGCTCGAAAATATAGCACGGGAAAACACGAGACGGAGCGGCGTCGCGTGTACCAAGAGGCACTTCCCATCGCGCGCAAGTTGGCCAGCCTTCTGAACAATGAAGTACTTTGGGATGACGCTCACAAACCCAGGCCGGCCAAAACGTCAAGTGAGCTCGCGCAAGAACTGATCGTGCGCCTAGAAAACGAAGCGGCTGTAGCGTTTGCAAGCGATGACGACCTTTACAAGCAGTCATTCAAGGATTGGACCCCTTTCGAACGACTGTTCGGACATTATCTTCCTGCGGTTTTTACGGCGGCCGGCTTCTCAGGGGGCGATACAGTTCAGGCGCGGGCTGCGAAGGGCGGTCCGTATATCGACTTTGCGATCACGTTTGCCCGACTTTTCGGCATCGAGCAAAGTAAAGGTACTCCCTATTCGCTGAACTCATTCATAAAAGCAACTAAGCGTCCCCTAGTCACTGGCGCGCGCAAACGCCGAAAAACCAATTCCCACCGATCTGTTGCGCCCGGCTTTTTCGAGTCCTGGCATCAAGGCCGTTGTGAAGATTTACGCATGTTGTTCGAACTTCGCGCGATGGCGGGCAAAGTCGATAGCTAATCTTCTTCTTTGCCCGTGAAGTACATGTTAGCGCGAACACGTTTGCGAACAGGAGCGAACGTGAGCGACAACAGACTCAACGGCACCAATGCACTCGGCGTCTCGCCCCGCAAGGCGGCTGAAATCCTCGGCTGCGGCCGAACCCGTATCTATCACCTGCTCAAACTCGGCGAGTTGCTGTCTTACCGGGAAGGCGCTGCGCGCCGCGTACTCACGTCGTCGATCCACGAGTACGTGCAGCGCCAGATCGAGGCGCAGGCATCTTGTCCTCGGTGGTCGTCTACAACCAAGGCGACAGAGGCTCGCGCAAGCAAGCGCAATTTGAAAGGTGCCTGACGTATTGGGTGCCTTAGCCGACCTGAGAGCTGCTGAATATACCAGTCCAACCGAACGACAAGGTGAAGCGTGTTCACACCGCTAAACTCGCGGACAATCCGCGCGAGACGCCAAAGGCTTGCCCGTGAAGAGCTCAGCAGTAAAGTAAAACCACAAACGCTTAGCGAGGCGTTGGATTGGTATTCGTCTGATGTCACAGGATCCCGTAAGTCCATTTTCGATTGGAAGAAGGCGATCGTGGGGTCATCTCACCTGACGAGCGCCGAGAAGCTCGTCGCTTGCCAGATCGCCTCCTACATCAACACGGACGCCGATAACGAGTGGTTTGGGACCGGATGGGCCTCCCAAAAGACCATCGCTGAAAAGGTGCGCCTCACCGTCAGAACGGTAAACTCAGCATTTCAGACGCTCAGGCGCCTCGGATTGATCGTAGTAGAGGAAGGCGCGGGTTGGAAGTACCCCGAGGCAAGGACGGCAACCAATCGGTTTGCGTTATCTCATTGCGGTCTTTTGCAGCTGCTCTCCCTAGATAGCTTCGAGCGCCGGCTACTGGCCGCCTACGCTGAATGCCGCAAACCGGAGAGCGCGGATCGAGGTGCCCGAGTGTGGAAAGCATCAAGAGGAGAAATCGAAACCGGCAAGATAGGAAATCCAAGCGCTCAGGATAGGAAATCCGTTCTCCCAAGTAATATAAGCAATACCGAAGTATCTAGTCACCAACTCACGATCGTTTTCGAGCTTGAATATCGGGTGTTGTGCACCTTGATCGGAGCGGAGGGCGGAGAGGAGTATGGAAGGAGCAGGCTATCCAGGCTCCCGCTCCCTTTGCTGGACGAATACGTTCGTGCCCTAGCGGAGGGTCGCTTTACAAGTGCATCCTGCTGGCGCCTGTCAGCTCACGTCCGGGATTGCGGTACGAAATAGCCTACGTGATAGCTGACCTTCGCCGAAACCGGCAGAGTATGTTACAACCACCAATCCGCAAAATGAATGTGTAGAGATGAAGGATACTCCCTCCTCCATACTCTCTTGATTATGCTATTTTCTTCAGTGCCCAGCTCGATAGCTACGGTTCAAAGCTACGAAGTCGGGCCAGAAACCCGATTCTGAAAGGCTAGATTGCGCTTAGGCCGCAGTAGACTCGGCTTCCGTTATCTTTTGAAACTCGAAGAGCAGCTCCTGGAAATGTTTAGCGAGATAGCCGACCACTTTGCCGTTGCGCAGGAGCTTCGCGAGATAGCCTATGGCGAGCACCAGGTAGAGATGGTCGACGCCATAGGTCTGCTCTGCGACCTTGAACTCGCGTGCGAGTGAAGCAGATTCCCGTTCAATCAAAGCAAGCTGCTCGTCCGACAAGCGCTTGTGCTGTCCGGGGTCGCAGCCGCCAGTGAACGGACATAGCTGTTGGAATAGTTATTCATCGCAATCATCAGCTCCCGCCGCCTCGATCTGCCGAATGGGCCCGAGTTTCCGGAGCTCCGAGAAGGCATGCAGCGTCAGTTGCTTCTCCTTTAGGAGCTCGACTGCCTCCGCACAAATGCCATCCAGCAACTTTCGTCGTCGCCGGATGCTGGCGACACCTACATTGAGCGCTTTAGCGATCCGCGCCTCCGGAACGCCGTCCTCAACGGCCTTGAGGATCATCCGATGCTGCTGGATGATAGCAATGCGGTTAACGCGCTTATTGTGGGTGAAAGCCTCGTCTTCCCTGGATACTAAGCATTCAAACTCAGCAATTCCGCCATCTCTCAATATTTCCAGTCGCAGATGGCCGTCGAGAAGCAGGAATTGTTCGCTGTTCACGGCTGCGGGTCACGGCGGGCGGTTCGACCAGCCCGATCTCTCCAACCGAGGCGGTGATCTGGCGATATTTTGCCGATCGCTTTACTTCCTCGGACACCATCTTAAGCGGCCGGATAGTCGTATTGACTTCGTATCAAAGGCGCGGCGGCTTTTGTTGCCGACACAGGTTGAGTCTCGCGGCGCGTTAATGAGGCTCCACGTCCTAGTCAGGCAAGATGCTCTCAAAATGGTCCGTCAGGAATTCTGGAGCTTCGTTCTTTAACTGTGCGAAATCTGATGGCAATTCATAGCGGGACCGATCGTTAGTCGACTTATAGCGAACGACATTGTTCTGAAGGTACTTTGCGATAGGATGAAACGATTGGTCGACATCGCGGTTAACGCGCCGCGTGACTGGCCAAGGACAACAAAGGCGCCAGTACTTGTTAGCGTACTCATAGTGGATACGAACAGGATCCGCGGGATTCAGCTTGCAATTCAATTTTCGACATGCTGCTAGATCAAAACTTAAGCGCGTCTTTGCCAATACTCTATCGATCATAGTTATCAATGCTATGTTTCCGAGGGTCCTCTCCGCATAGGCGCCGCCGACATCAGAGTGCACGCCCGGCATCCATATCTGCTCCATCCAAGAGACGGCCGATTTTTCTACCCCGGTCCACATGATTGGCCGAAAAAAGGACCTTGTTTCGTCCATCGCCAGGATCTGCACTGCATTCTTAACGTTCGCTTGCAGTCTGCCCTTTTGAAGTCGTAGCCGTTGAGCGCCCGCTGCCCAGCCATGGCCGCCAGACACGGTTTCGTACACGCCCACGAATTCAATCATCGGGTGGGCGTCGGAACAAAGGGACTTGTAATCTGCTATTGCCTGTTTGGCCCGCGGACCATCATCCCTCAAACCAGGCTCTAAAACCTCCTGCTCACCGAGATAGTCGGCCCAAATGTCCGCAAAACTATTGATATATTTATCTTCGAGAATTCCTTTCGCTAAAAGTCCAGTTAATGCTCGGGCAACTACCGCCCCTCTGGAAAAGCCGAAGATGTAGATTCTATCGTTTGGTTGATAGTTTGAGCAGATATTCACGTACAGGTCTGCAATCAGAACGTCGATCCCGTTTGCAAATCCTCCGTCGATATACCGTCTTATTCCGCCAATTGCGCCAAGACCTCTGCTGTAGTGCACTATTTGAGCGTGACCATCAGTAGCATCGACGTTCAGCAATGTGTTCATCCGATAAACGTTTGAATAAACGTCAAGCGTGTTTCCACTCCCGGCCCAGAGCCAAGTGCCGTCAATGAAATAGATTAGGTGTCGATAGCCGCCTTTCCGGAGCGTTGCCATTTCCAACCCTCACCAACGAATGAAGCAAGGCCGCATCTCATTGCAGCAGACGAGGCTGGGTTATTTGTGAGAGCGATGCAGGCAGACAGTATCCTAGTGTTCTACCACTTGAACAAAATCTGCCCGCAAGGAGGCGGTAAGCCAAGGCTTATTAAGCGGCCAGAGGCAGGTCAGCCGTGTCGTGATCAATCTTGCCAAGGGCTGCTTCTCGCTGAGCTATCAATTCTGTCAGCTGTTTTCGAAGATTGATATCGCCACCATCTGTGGGCACCTTAATCGGGTCGATACCCTTTGCTACTAGCTCATCGATGCTAGATTTCAATTTCGCGATTGCGCCATCGTATCCAGCTGCAACCTCATTCTTTGCACCGGATCGACCTTGAGCGCCCGCGGCCTTCATACCGCCGACGACCGCTTCAATTTCTGATTTCATGCGCGAGCCGATGCTGTCACCCTCGCTCTTCAGCTGCTCTCCCGCCTCTTTTAGCTTAGCAGTCTCTGCTCTAACGTTTACTACTGTGATTTGCGGCAATTTGAGAACCCACTTGACCGTCTCCATTCTAAACTCGGGCAGATCAAGTTTAATCTCTTGGCGCTTCATCTTCACTGAAGGAAGATCAAATATAATCTTTTGTTCCTCCAAAAACGGCTCTGGAACAGAAACGATTATAGGCTTCCACTCGATGTTAAACGGCCCATGAAACTCCGGATACTCCCCGACTTTCCTGTCCACCATGCGAACTGATGGTGTATGAAAAATGATGGTTTGACGCTCAGAGAATACCTCTGGCAGATCGAGGGATATTGTTGTCGACCGCATGGTGACAGAGGGAACATCAAAGATGATGTCCTCATTTTTCCAATCGATCTTGAAGTCGATACCAACGGCGGCTCCTTCGTCGCTAGGTTTTTCGTAGTCATCGACAAGTCGTTGGGCCCGCTTCTGCAAATCTTCCAATTGGGGTCTGTATCGGTCTTGAATAATCTGAATTTGTTCTTGGATTGTGGGCATAAAATTACTCCCTCTAATACACGTTTTGATTAATATCACCTTTCCGCACAATCCGAAAGCGTATACAACCGACAGCTTTCATTACCTAATGGCTTCCCTTTGAATTGTGAGAGGTCGTTTTTCGCTCAAACAAACACCAAACCCATTCGCCCTCTTCATTTGCCTGCGAAGTCGAAACGCTAACATTGGTTGCCGCTCGGCCAGTGTTCTCCGCGCGAGCGAATCCATCATCTGCCGTGCGACCATCGATCGAATACTAAGTCGTGCAGTCAAAAAGTTCGCACAGTTCACGAATGGCAGCTTCAAAGACGGCTAGATTACACACACAAATGCTGCCGCTTTCGGATCGTATGTGCAATCGTTCCGTCCTTGATCCGGTCAACTGTTTCGTTGACCACGAACAGCGGCACAAGAAACCATTCGCGCGGGATCACTGGATTCCCAAAGCGATCCTTGATCTCCACATAGAGCTGAGCCGAAGCAAAAATTCGGTGGATGAGGTTTTCAGCTTGGCCCGATTGACGTTGTAGAGTTCATAAGTCGCGACAACATCCACGTCTGCCATCAGAAATGGAGTTTCGCGTTTGTGATACGCCGCTCCACATCCCCGTTGGTCACGCCGATCTTGTGCAGAACGTCCCGATGGGCTGCGACGATGGGGTGGTCGGACTTAAGAAGGAGATCGTGCCACTGGCCAGGTCGCCTTCGGCGCTCTCGCCGGCAAACAGCGGCCCCGCGATGGGATCGGTGATCCGCCTGAGCGGACATCCTACGGACACCCTTTTGATAGAACGTCGGTCAGTTGCGGTTCCGTGCCGTCAGTTCTTTGCGCTGCTCCGTTCGTTGGCTCTATCCGGCCAGCGGTCATGCAGCTGGATCACATTGGTGCCAGTGAGGAATGTGGCCCAATCCTTCATCAGCGCGCGTCGTTTTTCCAGCTTTTGGCCCCGCTGATAAGCGGCGGTAGTCTCGCTCTTGTACTTATGTGCGAGCGCGGCCTCGCGTACGCCGTCCGGATAATCAGTGCATTCTTCGGCCCAAGTTGCAAAGGTTGATCGAAACCCATGTACCGTTACGTGTCCGTAGCCAAGACGATCAAGCACTGCGAGCATTGCGTTTTCGGAGAATGCTCCGCCATCAGGACCGGTGAAGATCAGTTCGCCTTGGCGTCCATCGCTCAACTCGTCAAGCACCGTCAATGCAGGGTCGGACAAGGGAACGTAGTGGTCCTGGTCCATCTTCATTCGTTCACCCGGAATTTTCCAAGTTGAGTTTTGCCGATCGATCTCGGACCAACGCGCCTCGACTGCCTCATTGGTGCGGCAACCGGTGAGGATTAGGAAGCGCAACATGGCAGCAGCTCTGCCCGGAGCGCTAGCCAGAAGCGACAAAAATGCCGGTGCGTCCGCATAGGGCAAAGCGGGATGATGCCGAACGACTCGCTTGGTGCGCTTTGGGAGTTTCTCGCGCATTTGCCGCGTAAGTTCGGCTGGATTGCGGAACTCCAGATCATCGATATTGACGTTCTTTGCGATGATCGTTTCAATTCGGCCGCGGACGCGGTTCGCAGTCTCCCGCTTTTCCACCCAAATTGGCTCCAGCAGGTCGTGGATGTGGCTTGGCTTAATCTCCGGGATCGTCAATTTGCCGATGGTGGCGTAGGCGTAGCGCTTGAGGGAGGACGGCCACTGCTCTCGATGCTTCTCACTCCAGGTCGACCAGTTCGCCCGAATGTAGGCTTCCGCGCATTCTTCGAAGGTCGGCAACACCACCTTGGCCACGACGGCTTTCGCGTCTTGGCGCGCCTTTCGACGTTCCTGGACGATGTCGACGCCGGCGGTGCTGCGATCGCCTTTGACGCGCAGCCGAGCCGCATCCCGCGCAAGCCGCGCGTCCTTTAGTGACACCTCCTTCAACGAGCCAAGACCGTGCCACCGCTCTTTCCCGTCTTTCCAATATCTATAAGACCAGCTTTTCGACGTTGCTCCTGTGACGATCAAGTAGAGGCCGCCACCGTCGGTGTATTTGCCGGGCTCTATAATGCGCTCTACGTCGAGTGGTTTAAGCCGTCCAGCCATTGTTCCTCCGAGAGAACCGTCCTCCGAACCCACGGTCTAAAGCTACGGTCAGTGACCCGATTAGGAAGAACACCGACGAACTGCGAAGTACAGTCTTTCGGCATAAGTCACTGATTTTATTGTGGAGTTCGAACGACCACGAACAGTGGCGAACAATATACTGGCGGAGAGAGTGGGATTCGAACCCACGGTACGGTTTCCCGCACACACGCTTTCCAAGCGTGCGCCTTAAGCCACTCGGCCATCTCTCCGGAGCGCCCTCTCTTGAAGGGGAGCCGATGATTTTGCAAGAGATCGCGGGGAAATCGGGTGAATTTTCCGTAAGATATTGTATTTGAAAGACAATATCTGGCGCCAGCTGGCGCTTCGGAACCGCTCAAAGGCTGAACCGGAAGCGGGTTTGGCGCGACGATTCACTCAAGACCGCCAAACACGACCGGGGACGCCATGACCATCCAAAAGACCATCGTCGCGCTGGGCCTGATTTCGGCCCTTGGCTCCGCCTTTGCCGCGTCGGCCGCCGCGCAGGTCTGCACCCGGCAGGGCGTCGACGTGAGTTGCGACGACGGGCGGCGCGGGGTGCTTTCGGGCGATGCCATCATCTGGCCGGACGGGACGCGCTCGAACGCCTCGCCGCATCCGAGCGTGATCATCGGCAACAAGAGCTCGGTGCATGTCGGACCCGGCGTGTTCGTCGGCCAGGGCAAGGGCATGGTGCCGCTGGACGATCCCAACGCGCCGAACAAGCGGCAATGCGCGATTTTGGACGGGGTGTCGTATTGTTATTGAGCGCCTCTCCCCGCGAGAACGGGGAGAGCAAGCGAGCTTAAATCAGCCGCACACCTGATATCGCCGACTTCAGCCAGCGCAGTGCCTGCGGCGGCTGGGTCTCGAGCGGCGCGACGACGGCCTTTTCGGTCCGGCACTTCTCCAGCTCGGCGACGAAGTCGGCGGACCATTGCTGGATGGTGTGGCCGCGCAGCTTCTTCATCATCGCGTCCCAGCGCATCTTGCGCTCGGCGAGCGGCATCGCGGCCGCAACCGCGATCGCGCGCGCCATGCCGTCGATGTCGTGCGGATTGACCAGCAGCGCCGTTTCGAGCTCGTTGGCGGCGCCGGCGAACTTCGACAGCACCAGCACGCCGGGATCGGCCGGGTTCTGCGCGGCGACATATTCCTTGGCGACGAGGTTCATGCCGTCATGCAGCGGCGTCACCACGCCGATCTGCGCGGTGCGGTAGAGACCCGCGAGCACGGTCTGGCTGAAGCCCTTGTTGAGGTAGCGAATCGGCGTCCAGTCGACCTCGCCGTGGCGGCCGTTGACGTCGGTGACGAGACGCGCGACCTCGTTCTGGAGATTGCCATAGGCCTCGATCGCGCCGCGCGAGGGGTTGGCGATCTGGAGCAGCGAGATGCTGCGCGCGAACTGCGGATGCTCGGTCCAGAGCCGGTCGAACGCGCTGATGCGATTGACGAGACCCTTGGAATAGTCGAGCCGGTCGACGCCGATGGCGAGCCGCTCGCCGTTGAGGCTGCGGCGCAGCCGCGACACGTCGGGATGCGAGGCCGACTTCGCGGCGTAAGCTGCGAACTTCTCCGCATCGATGCCGATCGGAAAGACCTCGCAACGCGTACGGCCATGCTGCGAGATCGCAACGCCGTCTTCGACGGCGAGGCCGAGTTCGCCCGCGACATAGCCGAGGAAATTCTGGCAATCCTCATTGGTCTGGAAGCCGAGCAGATCGTAGGCCAGCATCGCCGTGATCAGCTCGCGATGATTGGGCACGCCCTGCATCACCGCGGCGACCGGCCACGGCGTGTGCAGGAAGAAGCCGATCGGATCATCGACGCCGAGATCGCGCAGCTCCGCGCCGAGCGCGAGGAAATGATAATCCTGCACCCAGAAAGCCGTTTTCGCTTTCCGGAAGCGCATCAAGGCGCGCGCCATGAAGGCGTTGACCTCGCGATAGCTGACATAGTCGTCGCGCGAGACGCGGATCAGATCGCTGCGCGAATGCAGCGCCGGCCACAGCGCCGAATTGGCAAAGCCTTCGTAATAGCCGCCGTAGTGCGCCGCCGGCAGATCCAGCGTCGCAATCGCACCCGAGCCAAGCGCTTCGATCTCGGCGAACGGTTCCTTCTGATGGCCGTCGCGCACACGGCCCGACGAACCCACCCAGATAGCACCCGAATGTTCCACCACGGGAAGCAATGCCGCAGCCAAGCCGCCCGTCATCGGCTCGTTGGGTTTACCGCGCGCAACTCGATTTGAAACGACGACTAAATTCACAGGTCGTCCCCTCCTTCATTCCAACCCGTTTAACTGCTGTTCATCAATATGGTTCCTGTCCATCATTTGTACGAAATGAAACCAAAATCAGGCACATGCGTTGGAACCAGTTTTTCTGCTGGGAACCCGGCGGTTTCGCTCAACAAAGTCAGTTTTCGTGACTGTGTTGCCCAGCATGAATTGCGCGCGCAAGCGAACCACGCGAGCGACAATGTGGCCCCGAGGTGTCGGTGCCTTATTCCAACCTTGTGTCGTCGAGCAGACGCGCGAGGAACGCGCGCACATCCTTCGGCTCATCGAAATGGCCGTTGACGCCGATGGCGCGGCGACCGACCGAGAAGGACAGCCCGTTCATGTCGGGCATGATCGCGAACACGGTCTCATCGGTAACGTCGTCGCCAATGAAGATCGGACGGCGCCCTTTGAAGGGCTCATGCTTCATCAATTCGCGCACGCCGGTGGCCTTGGTGAAGCCGGAATGCTTGATCTCGCAAACGAACTTGCCGGGCAGCACCTCGATCGGCGCATTGGGCAGATCGGCGCGGATCAGCGAGACGGCTTCGAAGATCGCCTTCTCCGCATGCGGCGCGAGACGATAATGCAGCGCCAGCGAATAGCCCTTGTCCTCGAGCAGAATGCCGGGGCTGAGCTTGGCGATCGCAGCCAGGCGCCGCTTCAGCTCCTTGTCCATCGGCGGCGCGTGCACGTCGTCGGCCTCATTGCCCACCGACAGGCGCATTTCCGCGCCGTGACCGGCGACCGCGCGAAACACGTCGGGTGCGAAGATCAGGTCGATGTCGTTGAGCGAACGGCCGCTGACCATCGCCAGCGCGCCGGACGTGCGCTCGGTCAACAGGTTCAGCGTTTCCGACAGGCCCGGCGGCACCCACACCTCGCGCGGCGTCGGCATCAGGTCGAGCAGCGTGCCGTCGATGTCGAGCAGGATCGCGGTCTCCCCCAGATGCGGCACGAGCGCATGCGGCACCGGCACCGCGTCGGGCGCTTCTTCGTCAACCATGGGGCGCTTCTGATCCAATTCCGCGAGTTCCGATTTCATAGTCTACTCCATAAAGGCAAGCGGCCGCGCGATTTGTTCGAGCGATTTGCGTTCCGCGGCGACGGCGTAGCGCCAGGCCACGATCGCAGCCACGATCATCAGGAAGGCCCCCAGCAAATAGCCCGCGAACACGCTGGTGCGTGATCCCGTGTCGATCAGCGCGCCGAACAGCGCGGGCCCGATCACGCCGCCGATGCCGGTGCCGACCGCGTAGAACACTGCAATCGCCAACGCGCGCACTTCCAGAGGGAACGTCTCGCTGACGGTCAGGTAGGCCGCGCTCGCGGCGGGCGAGGCAAAGAAGAAGATCACCATCCAGGCAATGGTCTGCCCCTGCGCGCTCAGCGCGCCGATCGAGAACAGATAGCCCGAGAGCGCCAGCAGCACGCCCGATACGCCGTAGGTAAACGTGATCATGACGCGGCGGCCGAGCGTGTCGAACAGGCGGCCGAGCAGCAGCGGCCCGAGGAAGTTGCCGGCGGCGAACGGCAGGAGATACCAGCCGACATGCTCGGCGCTGATGCCGTAGAAGTCGGTCAGCACCAGCGCGAAGGTGAAGAAGATCGCGTTGTAGAAGAACGCCTGCGCGCTCATCAGCACGAGGCCGACCAGGGAGCGCTGACGATAGACGAAGAACAGCGTGTGCACGACCTCCCTGATCGGAGTGTGGTCGCGCATCTTCAGGCGTATTTTCGTGAAGCGGCCATCGCTCGCATGCCGGTCATGCCCGATCACAGAGCGCTCGATCTCGTCCACGATGGCGTGGGCCTGGTCGGGCCGGCCGTGGATCATCAGCCAGCGCGGGCTCTCCGGAATCCACATCCGCATCAACAGCACGACGAGGCCAAGGGTCGCGCCGATGAGATAGGCGAGGCGCCAGCCGAGATCGGGACCGATCAATGCGGGATCGAGCAGCACGATGGCCGCCACCGCGCCCATCGCCGCGCCGATCCAGAAACTGCCGTTGATGACGAGGTCGGTCCAGCCGCGATAGCGCGCCGGCACCAGTTCCTGGATCGTCGAGTTGATCGCAGTGTATTCGCCGCCGATGCCGGCGCCGGTGAGAAAACGAAACAGCGCGTAACTCGCGACATTCCACGACAAGGCGGTCGCGGCGGTCGCGGAGAGATAAAGCGCCAGTGTGATGAAGAACAGCTTCTTGCGGCCGATGCGGTCGGTGAGCCAGCCGAAGCCGAGCGCGCCGAGCACCGCACCGGCAAGATACGCGGAATTGGCGATACCGAGATCGAGATTGGAGAATTGCAGCGACGGACTCTGCTTCAACGCGCCGGAGAGCGCGCCGGCCAGCGTCACCTCGAGCCCGTCGAGGATCCAGGTGATCCCGAGCGCCAGCACGACGCGGGTATGAAAGCCGCTCCACGGCAGCGCATCGAGCCGCGCGGGAATGCTGGTCTCGATGATGCGGTCAGCCGCGACCGCCGCAGAGACTGCAGGTCCATAATTCAGCGCTGGGCTTTGCTGCAATTCCATCGCGTTGCTGGGTCTAACCAATGGAAGCGGCCCCGGTTCACATGGTGTGGACAGGGGCGTTCCGATCATGGAGGTGCGGCATTCCGCCTGCCACCTGCGACAACGCCTGCGGCAAAGGCGGGTTCCCGCGGGAACAGCGCTTGGGATCGTCCGTTTCCGATGGAGCCGCTGGGAGTTGACGCATGGCTCACGTCAGAAAGACGACACATTCGCGCAAAACCTGGAGCGCGCGAAGGTGGAGTTGAAGCGGACGTTCGGGAGGGAGTGAGACTCGCGCTCTTTACCCCCCGTCGTCCCGGACAAGCGAAGCGCAGATCCGGGACCATAACCACAGGGAGTGGTTTGGCGAAGACTTGGAGTTACCACCGTCCGTCTCAACTATCCGCTGGGAGTATGGATCCCGGATCGGCGGGGGGGGGGGGGGGGGGGGGGGGGGGGGGGGGGGGGGGGGGGGGGGGGGGGGGGGGGGGGGGGGGAACACCCCCCCGGGGGGGGGGGGGGGGGGAGGGGGGGGGGGCCCCCGGGGGGG